>CAYZBB010000100.1:0-23094 GCA_964476495.1 uncultured Actinomycetes bacterium
CCAAGCCGTCGATCACCCCGCGGGACGCGCTGGCCTCGGCCGGCACCACCCTGGTCGAGCTGTTCGGCCTTGCCCGCGAGCTGAACGTCGACGCGGAAGGCATCGAGATCGGGCCCTCGCCTGCCGAGGCCGATCACATCGCCGCGTTCGGCCTGCCGATCGAGGAGATGGACCTGACCGTCCGTTCCTACAACTGCCTCAAGCGCGAGGGCATCCATACCGTCGGCGAACTGGTCTCCCGCACAGAGGCCGACCTGCTGGACATCCGCAACTTCGGGCAGAAGTCGATCGACGAGGTCAAGATCAAGCTCGCCGGCATGGGCCTGGCCTTGAAGGATTCGCCGGCCGGGTTCGACCCGTCGTCCGCCGCAATTTCCTACGGCGATTCGGACTGGAACGACGACACGGACGACAGCGGCTACGGGTCACTCGCCGGGCTCGGCGGCGGCACCCAGGACGACACCGACTACGCCGAGACCGAACAGATCTAGAGTCGCTCGCCGCGACCGGCCGACGGACGCCTTCGGCGACCGAAGACTCATCAAGGTCCTCGCTTCGCTCGACCAGGGAAACGCTTCGCGATTTCCCTGGTGTCCGCTTCGCGGCCAGGAGTCAGCAGTAGGTAGCAAGTATTTGGTCCACCCTTCGGGGTGGGCGGAGATGCTCGCCGCAGGCGGGTGTTTCTGAACTCGAAGGAAAGCGTCGGCGCTCCGGGGTTCGCCCCGGGGCGGCCGCCTCACCCGTGGTGGACACTCCACGCGCGGACGACGAAAGAAGGACACCGGAATGCCCACGCCCCCCAAGGGACCCCGCCTCGGCGGATCGCCGGCCCACGAGCGACTGATCCTGGCCAACCTGGCCACCCAGCTCTTCGAGCACGGGCGGATCACCACCACCGAGACCAAGGCGAAGCGGCTCCGGCCCTACGCCGAGAAGCTGGTCACCAAGGCCAAGCAGGGCTCCCTGCACGCGCGCCGCGAGGTCATGAAGGTGATCCGCGACAAGGACGTCGTGCACAAGCTGTTCGCCGACATCGGGCCCTCCTTCCAGACCCGCGACGGCGGCTACACGCGGATCATCAAGACCGCTCCGCGCAAGGGCGACAACGCGCCGATGGCGATCATCGAGCTGGTCGGCGAGGAGACCGTGTCCTCCGCAGCCTCCCGGGTCGCCCGGGCCGCCGCCGGCCGCGGTGACCGCGCCGCCCGGGTCGCCGCCTCCACGGCTGCCGGAGGTGCGGCCGCGGCAGGTGCCGCGACCGAGGCCGCCGACGACGCGGTGGAAGCGGAAGAGGCCGCCGAGGTGGCCGGGTCCCCGGCCGACTTCGTTGCCGAGGCGGTCGACGCCCCCGAAGCGGCCGAGGCCGCGCTGGAAGCGACGGACGAGGACGCCGCCGACCGCGACAGCGCGTCCGACCAGGCCGTCGAGGCTGCAGGTGAGGCGCCCGCCGAGGGCGCCGACGACGACTCGGCCAAGTAGTTGCTTCGACGCGGCGGCCCCGCGCGCCCGGCATGCCCGGACGTCGCGGGGCCGTTCGCGTCGCGGCCGGCTCCGACATGTGCCCACCCAGATCCACACCAGCCGTCCAAGAGAAGGCTCCGGTGGATCTCGTTCGCGGGGAGTCCAGACCCGTGCAGGACCCGCCGGCCACCAGGCTCCGCCTGGACATCAGCTATGACGGCACGGAGTTCGCCGGGTGGGCCATCCAGCCCGCCCGGCGGACCGTGGCGGGCGAGCTCACCGAGGCGCTGACCACGGTGCTGCGCGCACCGATCAGGCTGGTTGCTGCCGGTCGAACCGACGCCGGCGTGCACGCGACCGGCCAGGTGGTCCACCTGGACGTCGACCGGAGCGCGCTGCCCGCCCTCGCGCCGCGCGACCGCTCCGACCACCCCGATCCGGTCGGTGCCGGGCGCCTCGGAATGCTCCGGCGGTTGGCCGGGCTGCTCCCGCCCGACCTGCGCGTCCGGTCCGTGACCGCCGCGCCGGACGGCTTCGACGCCAGGTTCTCCGCGCTGCGGCGGCACTACCGCTACCGGGTGGGTACCGCCGAGTGGGGCGTCGAACCTGCCGACCGCCGCTATGTATTGGCCAGGCGCCGCCCGCTGGACACCGACGCGATGAACCTGGCCGCCCGCGCCCTGGTCGGACTGCACGACTTCCACGCCTTCTGCCGGCCCCGCGAGGGCGCCACCACCATCCGCGACCTGCAGGCTCTGACGGTCAGCAGCCATGGCGACGAGGTGTGTATCGACGTCGTGGCCGACGCGTTCTGCCATTCGATGGTCCGGGCCCTGGTCGGCTCGCTGCTGGCCGTCGGCGAACTGCGGGTGCCCACGTGCCGGCCGGGTGAGCTGCTTGCGGCGCGGGAACGGACGTCGGCGTTCCCGGTCGTCCCCGCGCGCGGTCTGACGCTGATCCGGGTCGACTACCCGGCGCCGGCGGAGCTGGCCGCGCGCGCCGAGCTGACCAGGGCCGTGCGCGGTCGCTGACTCGACGGTCACCACACCCACCCGGATGGTGCGATGGCCGGGCAAGCGGTCGCGGCCTACCCTGCCTCCCAACGGCCGGGGATTGGGGCAAGCGTGACCGACGATGGCAAAGCTTCCGAACTCCCCGAGGGTGAACGCCCGGACGACCGACCGACGGGCGTGGACGCGGACGTCGATGCCGCTCTGCCGTTCACCGAAGATCCGGACCCGGCATCGGAGTCCGCACCGCTGACCGCCCGCGTCAGGCGGTCGGCGGTCCGCTGGGCAGCGTCCCTGCGACCGAGGGGCCGCGATCTGCGGTCCGATGCGGTCGCCGGTGTCTCGAACGCGATCGCCTCGGTCCCCGACGGCATGGCGATGGCGCTGCTGGTCGGTGTGAACCCGGCCTACGGCCTGTACGCCTCGTTCGCCGGCAAGATCGGCGGCGGTCTGTTCAGCAGCACCGCGTTGATGGTCGTCACGACGACGACCGCGGCCTCGCTGGCCGCCGGTTCGGTGCTGACGGGTCTGCCCGAGGCTGGTCGGGACGGCGCGATCGTCGCGCTGACCCTGTTCACCGGCGTCTTCCTCATTGCGGTCGGCCTGTTGCGGTTGGGCCGGTACATCCGCTTCGTATCCAGGTCGGTGATGGTCGGCTTCCTCACCGGCATCGGCGTCAACATCATCTTCGGCCAGCTGCCCGGCCTGGTCGGCGTGCAGCCGGACGGTGGCGTCGCCCTGGAGAAGGCCGCCTACGTGGTCACCCACCCGTCCGAGGTCACCATCGCGTCCGCCCTGGTCGGCGTCGCGGCGCTGGCGGCCATGCTCGTGCTGGGCCGCACTCGGCTGCGGCTCATCGCGACGCTGATCGCGGTCGTGGTCACCACGGCGGTGGTCGCGCTCGCGAACATCGACCAGGTCGGCACGGTCATCACCATCGGCAGCATCCCGGTCGGCTTCCCCGGCCTTGCCCTGCCCTCCTGGCGGGACCTGTTCGACATCGACCTGATCGCCGGGGCCGCGGCGATCGGTGCCATCATCCTGGTGCAGGGCGCCGGGGTGGCCGAATCCGCGCCCAACCCGGACGGCTCCCCGTCCTCGACGAACCGGGACTTCATCGGACAGGGCGTCGGAAACGTGCTGTCCAGCCTGTTCCACGGCACACCCGTCGGCGGGTCGGTGAGCACCACGGCGATCAACCTGGCCGCCGGGGCCCGCAGCCGGTGGTCGACCATTCTCGGCGGCGTCTGGATGCTGGTGATCCTGGTGGCGCTGGCCCGGCTCGTGGAGATGGTGCCGCTGCCGACGCTGTCCGCGGTGCTGATCTATGCGGCGCTGATGACGATCAAGCCCGGAGTCATCCGGGTGGTCTGGAAGACCAGCACCACCGCCAAGATCGCAATGACGGTGACGTTCCTGTCCACCCTGACGCTGCCCATCGCGGCGGCCGTCGCGGTGGGCGTCATCTCCTCGCTGGTGTTGCAGCTGAACAAGGAGCAGATGGACTTCCATCTGGTCCGGTTGCTGTACGTCGACGGCCACTTCGTCGAACGGCGTGCACCCCAGACGCTGCCGGACGCCGAGCCGGTGATCCTGGATGTCTACGGGAGCCTGCTCTATGCGGGCGCGCGAACGCTGGGGGCACGGCTGCCCGATCCGCACGCCGCGAGCCGGCCGGTGGTGATCCTGCGGCTGCGCGGGCGCGGCTCGCTCGGCTCCACCTTCTTCGGGGTGATTGCGGACTACGCCGACCAGCTCTCGGCGGCCGGCGGGCGCCTCTACCTGTCGGGCGTCGACGAGCCCATGGTCCACCGGTTCGAACGCAGCCAGCCGGCCGAGGTGCGCGAACGGATCACGCTCTTTCCGGCCGGTCCGGTCCTGGGCGCCTCGACGGTCGCCGCGCTGGAGGACGCCCGGTCCTGGCTGGCCGGTCCGGCGCAGGCCGGTCCGGCGCAGACGGGCGCGGACTGATCCGCGTCGGCGATTTTGACCTCGCCCGACGCGGGGGAGTACTCTGGACAGCCGTGTGCCGCGCGGCTGCGTGCGGCGGTATCCGCGTGTGCGCGGGGCCGTCGGCATCGTCGGCCCGGGTCGGACACCTTCGGTTGGTCGGCCGTGTGCCGCGCAACCGGCATCGAAGGGGGCAGCCGCCCCCGGACCTGAGCAACTGGACGACAACGAAGAGGCATCACCGTGCGCACGTACAGCCCCAAGCCTGGCGATGTGACCCATGAGTGGCACGTCATCGACGCCACCGACGTCGTGCTGGGCCGGCTGGCCAGCCAGGCCGCCCAGCTGCTGCGGGGCAAGCACAAGCCGATCTACGCCCCGCACGCCGACACCGGCGACTTCGTGGTGATCGTCAACGCGGCCAAGGTCGCGGTCAGCGGCAACAAGCGCGACGCCAAGCTGCTGTACCGGCACTCCGGCTACCCGGGCGGCCTGCGCAGCCAGACCGTCGGCCAGCTGCTGGACACCCGGCCCGAGCGGTTGGTGGAGAAGGCCATCGTCGGCATGCTCCCGCACAACAGCCTCGGTCGCTCGATGGCCAGGAAGCTCAAGGTTTATGCGGGCCCCGAGCATCCGCACATCGCGCAGCGGCCGCAGCCGTACGAGATCAGCCAGGTCGCGCAGTAACCCCGCCGTCCGCCCAAGGTCCGACCCGAGAACAGCGAGAGAGTCTGCACGTGAGCCAGAACCCCGAACAGGTCGTCGAGGACGTCGACTACGAACTGCCCGACGAGGCCGAGGATGTCGTCGAGCTCCTTGAGGAAGCCGCGGACGCGCCCGTGGTCGTCCCGGCCGTGGTCCCGGTTCCGGTGGACCGCCCGGTACAGACCGTCGGTCGCCGCAAGGAGGCGATCGTCCGGATCCGGCTGGTCCCGGGTACCGGTACGTTCACGCTGAACGGCCGGACGCTGGACAGCTACTTCCCGAACAAGGTGCACCAGCAGCTGATCAAGGAGCCGCTGGTCACCGTGGAAAAGGCGGAGATCTACGACGTCATCGCCCGGCTGCACGGCGGGGGTGTCACCGGCCAGGCGGGCGCACTGCGGTTGGCCATCGCCCGTGCCCTGGTCGAGCTGGACGAGACGGACCGCCCGCCGCTGAAGAAGGCGGGCTTCCTCACGCGGGACGCCCGGGCGACGGAGCGCAAGAAGTACGGCCTGAAGAAGGCGCGCAAGGCGCCCCAGTACTCGAAGCGCTGACCACGTGGGGCGGTTGTTCGGCACCGACGGTGTCCGTGGGTTGGCCAACGCGGATCTGACACCGGAGCTGGCCCTTCGTCTGGCCACCGCGGCGGCGCAGGAACTCGGTGGGAACCGCGGGGCCACGGCGGCGGGTGTCACGCCGGCCGGCGTGCCGCGGTCGTCGGGTCGCCCGCGTCCGAACAGCCCGGCCCGACCGGTCGCCGTGGTGGGACGGGATCCGCGGGCCAGCGGCGAGATGCTCGAGGCCGCGGTGGCCGCCGGACTCGCGTCGGCGGGGGTGGACGTGCTGCTGCTCGGCGTGTTGCCGACGCCGGCGGTCGCGTTCCTCACCGGTGAGCTGGGCGCGGACCTCGGCGTGGTGATCTCCGCATCGCACAACGCGATGCCGGACAACGGCATCAAGATCTTCGCCGCCGGCGGTCGCAAGCTCGAGGACGCGATCGAGGACGCGATCGAGAAGCGGATGACCCACCTCGGGCCGCTGCCGACGGGTGAGGGCGTCGGCCGGGTCCGCCAGGCCAAGGATGCCGACCGCCGCTACCTGGACCACCTCCTGGTCGCCACCCCGAACCCGCTGCGCGGCCTGCGTGTCGTCGTCGACTGCGCGCACGGCGCGGCCTCCGAGCTGGCGCCCGAGGTGTACCGGCGGGCCGGGGCCGAAGTCATCGTGATCGGCGGCAGCCCCGACGGGCTGAACATCAACGCAGGTGTCGGGTCCACCTACCTGTCGGGGTTGCGGGACGCCGTCATCACCGCGGGGGCGGACCTTGGCATCGCCCACGACGGCGACGCCGATCGGTGCCTGGCCGTCGCCGGGGACGGGTCGGTGGTCGACGGCGATGCCATCCTGGCGTTGCTGGCCATCGCACTGCGAGATCGTGGCCGGTTGGCCGGCGACACCGTCGTGGCCACCGTGATGGCGAACATCGGTTTCCACCGGGCCATGTCGGCGGCCGGCATCACCGTGCGCACCACAGCCGTCGGTGATCGATATGTGCTCGAGGACATGAGCGCGGGTGGGTACTCGCTCGGCGGCGAGCAGTCCGGGCACCTGATCCTGGCCGACCACGCCACCACCGGCGACGGTCTGCTGACCGCGCTGCACCTGATGGCCATGGTCGCCGAGACCGGTCGACCGCTGGCCGAGCTGGCGTCCGTCGTCACCAGGTACCCGCAGGTCCTGATCAACGTGCGGGTGTCGGACAAGGCCGCCGTCGCCGCCTCCGGTGAGGTGCGGGCCGCCGTCGCCGCGGCGGAGGCGGAGCTGGGCGACGAGGGACGGCTGCTGCTGCGGCCGTCGGGCACCGAACCGCTGATCCGGGTGATGGTGGAGGCGGGCACCGACGAGGCCGCGCGGACCATGGCGGAGCGGGTCGCCAAGGTCGTCGCCGCAGTCTGACGGCCGGCTTCCGGGGCCGACCCCGGTCAGATCAGCGCGGCGGCGGCAACGTCGTCGGTATGCAACGGCGGGGCCAGGTCGGGATCGTTCGGGTCCAGCAGCTTGGTGCCGCCCACCCTGCGTTCCATCTGGTCGGCCAGCTGCGGTGCGTCCGTCAGGTGCCGGACGAAGAACGCGGAGGCCAGGATCCGGGTCGCGTGCTGCACCTTCTTGTCCGGGTCGGCGCCCAGAATGTTGTTGACGAAGCTCTTGCCCTCGGCAAGACCGAGGTGCGCGGAGCCCCTGACCCGGCGCAGCTGGGTCGGCCCGCCCCAGGACCGTGCGATCCGTGCACCGTCGGACTCGGCCCAGTCGTCCTTCGCACCGATCAGGTGCAGGCTTGGTGTCTGGACCCGGCCGGCAGCCTCGATTGCCGAGGGTCTGGTCTCGGCCGCCGTCACCGTCACCACCGCGCGGATCTGTGCGTCCTTGGCTGCGGCCAGCACGGCGGCGCCGCCGCCGGTCGAGTGTCCGAGCACCCCAAGGCGGCGCAGGTCGCCGCGGACGCGGCCGCCGCCGAGTTCGCCGTACGCGACCAACCGCAACGCACGGGACAGGTCGAGGGCCAGTCCCTGGTGTGAGGAGAACAAGCTCCGGTGGGTGTTCGGGGCGACGACGATGATCCCCCAGGACGCCAGGTAGCGCATCGTGTCCGCGTACCGGTCGACCGACTGCAGCCAGCCGTGACCCAACGCCACGATCGGCAGCCTGCGACCGGACGACGGGGTGAAGACCAGGCCAGGCAGGCCGGCCGGGGCCAGGTCGCCGACGGCCACCCGGTGCGGACCCTTGTAGGCGAAGTACTCGAACGTGGGCCGGTTGATACTGGGCGGCGCCTGCCTGGCCATTCGAACCTCCGCGCGTCCGGTGGTCGGCGCCCCGGCCGACCGCCCTCGTACAGTAGCCGGTGCCACGCACGGCCGGATCGACGAGGCGACCAGGGGAGCTTTCGGTGGCTGACGACTTCGCGACGAACCTGCGCCGGTTGATCCGGGCCAGGTTTCCGCTGCTGTCCATCCACACGGCAGAGGAGTCGCGGGTGCTGGCGGAGATCGCGGCGGTCGTGGGCAACCGGACCCAGATCATGCCGGCCCGACAGGTGTTCACCTGGTCGACCGCCAACGGGTTCGCCGCCCTCGGTCAGCCCGGCAACATGGATACCCGGACCCCGCACGCCGCGCTCGCTGCCGCCGCCGCGCTCACGATGCCCAGCGTGGTCATCCTGCTCGACCTGCACCCCTGGCTCGGCTCGTCCGGCGCACCGGCGGACACCCAGTTGGTCCGGCAGATCAAGGACACCGTCCGCTTCTACAAGGACGGACCGGTTCCGCGAACGCTGATCATGATCTCGCCGACCCCGCGCATCCCGCCGGACCTGGAATCGCTCGTCACCATCCTGGATTTCCCGTTGCCGACCGAGTCGCAGATCCGTTCGACGCTCGACGCGATGATCACCCGCAACACCGCGTCCGGAGCCTTGACGGTGGCCCTCGGTCCGGACGGGGCGGAACGGATGGCCAAGGCCGCGCTCGGGCTGACCGCATTCGAGGCGGAGAACGCGTTCGCCCGGGCGATGGTGGACGACGGACGGCTCACCGACGACGACATCGTGCTGGTGCAGGAGGAGAAGCGGCAGATCGTCGCCAAGTCGGGCGTGCTGGAGGTGGTCCGCTCGTCCGTCTCCCTCGACGACATCGGCGGGTTGGAGAACCTGAAGACCTGGCTGCGCAAACGCAACGGCGCCTGGCTGGACGAGGCCGCCGCCTATGGCCTGCCGGCCCCGAAAGGTGTGCTGGTGACCGGGGTTCCGGGCTGTGGCAAGTCGATGACGGCGAAGGCGATGGCCTCCGCGTGGTCGCTGCCGCTGGTCCGGCTGGACATCGGCCGGGTGTTCGGCGGGCTGGTCGGCGCGTCCGAGCAGAACATGCGCACGGCGCTGCGCACCGCCGAGGCGATCGCGCCGTGCGTGATGTGGATCGACGAGATCGAGAAGGGATTCGCCTCGGGCGCCACCGGCCAGGGGGACAGCGGCACCTCCGCGCGGGTCTTCGGCACCTTCCTGTCCTGGATGCAGGAGAAGACCGCGGCGGTGTTCGTCATCGCCACGGCGAACCAGATCTCGCTGCTGCCGCCGGAGATGATGCGCAAGGGCCGCTTCGACGAGATCTTCTTCATCGACCTGCCGACCGACGCGGAGCGCAAGGTGATCTTCTCCCTGCATCTGAAGGCTCGCCTCAAGGCCGGGCCGGCGTTGGGGGCGCTGGCCGTCGACGACACCCTCCTGGAATCTCTGGTGGCCGCCACCGAGGGGTTCTCCGGCGCCGAGATCGAGCAGGTCGTGATCGCCGCGTGCTTCGACGCGTTCAACGAACGGCGGGCGCTGGCCCTCGAGGACCTGCTCCACGAGATCGCCAACACCGTGCCGCTGTCGGTCACCCAATCCGAGCAGATCTACGCGCTTCGGGCCTGGGCGGACGTCCGGGCCGTCGCCGCGTCCGCGCCGGAGGACCGCGAGGGCTACGCCACCCCGGAACCGTCCACCGCCCTGCTGGGCGTGCCGCCGGAATCGGTGCTGGCGCGGGGTGGGCGGCCGGTGGAGGCCTGATCGGCGCGCCGATGCCGGTGCCGATCGGCCATCACCGGGCCTGGGATGGGTCGGTGGGCGCCCGTCGGAACCATTTGGGGATGCAACGGGCGAATGTCGACACCTATCGTGGGAGTCGCGCCATCGACGGCGTGACGTCCGGTCGCGCCGGCGAGCAGGCAGGGTGGAGGCGGCGTGCATACACCGACCGATTGGCCCGCCGTCCACCGGATCGCGGGAATGCGTCATGGGTGACAACCCGACCGGAGGCCGCCGGCCCGGGTCGCCCTACCTGCAGATCGGCACCGTCGTCGGGTCCTACCGGATCGAGTCGTTCATCGCGCACGGCGGAATGGCCTTCGTGTACGAGGCGACCGACACGCGGCTGGGGCGCCACGTCGCGCTGAAGCTGCTCGCCGCGCCGCCCACGCACGAACGCGACTTTCGCGAACGGTTCATGCGGGAGTCCCGCTATGCCGCATCCCTCGATCATCCGAACATCGTTCCCGTCTACGAGGCGGGCGAGGCCGACGGGCTGCTGTTCATCGCGATGCGGTTCGTCGAAGGGGTCAACCTCGACACCCGGCTGCACGAGGTCACCAGGCTGGACGCGACCCAAACGCTCGCCATTCTGACTCCGATCGCCGAAGCCCTTGACATGGCGCACGCGGCGGGTCTGGTGCACCGCGACGTCAAGCCGGCCAACATCCTGCTGGCCGGGACGGGCCGTGGCCACGAGCACGTCTACCTGTCCGACTTCGGCATCACCAAGAGCACATCCGGGCTCACGAAGCTGACGGCGACCGGCGACGTCATCGGGACCATGGCGTACACGGCGCCGGAGCAGATCCGTGGTGAACCGATCGACGCGCGCACCGATATGTACGCGCTGGGGTGCGTCGCCTACCAATGCCTGACCGGCGAGGCGCCGTTCGTGCGGGACAACCAGTGGGCACTGGTCTATGCCCACCTGAACGAGCTGCCGGAGCCGATGTCCAGCCATCGTCCGGAACTTGCGGCGGCGGATGCGGTTGTCGCCCGCGCGTTGGAGAAAGACCCGGCGAAACGCTACGCGAAATGTGAGGACTTCACCGACGCGCTGCGCGAGGCGATGACGGCGGGTCGCGGTGAAGGCCTGCCCACCGAGCTCATCGCGGGACAGCGCACCGATGCGGGCGCGGGACAGCCCGCCGGGCAGGCCCCGGACGGGGCCAGGGCACAGGCGTCGGCCACGGGACAGCCATCGTCATCACGTCCAGTGGACGACCGTCCGGCACCGGGAGCGGCGCTGCCGGCCCCGCCCGCCGATCAGCACCCGCGGCCGGTTGCTGCCCCGGCCTCCGGAACTCCGGCCTCCCGAGCCCCCGACCGCGCGCGCAACGGCGTCCGCCGCCGCTCCGCGATTGTCGCCGCCCTGGCCGTGGTCGCGGTGGTCGCGGTGCTGGTGGCGATCCTGGGGCCCTGGTCCGGCACCCGGCTCGAATCAGGATCCGGTCGTCCGGCGGCCGTCTCGGTGACAACTGACGCCGCGTCGGCCGGCTCCGGCGGACCGTCCGCGGGCGGGCAATCCACCGATTCGTCGCACGAACACAGCTCGGCCGCCCCGGCCGATGGCGGCGCATCCAAGGGCGTCGCGATCTCGACGGCTGCCGCCACCGTGAATCCACCACCGGAGACCCCCCAGCCCACGGTCGCACCGGCGGCCGCGGTCGCCATTCCGAGCGTGGAGGGGCAGCCCCTGGGCGTCGGCCAGACACCCGGATCGGTCACCCTCACGCCGAACGGGCGGTTCGCCTACGTCGCGAACCGGGGGGCCGGAACGGTCACCGTGGTCGACACGAACCTGAACCAGGTCAGCGCGGTCATTCCGGTCGCCGAGGGTCCGCCCTGGTACGTGGCGTTCACCCCGGACGGCAGCCGGGCCTACGTCAGCGTCTACAACAGCGACAAGACGGTGAACCGGGTGGCCGTGCTTGACGCGCGTACCACCCGTGAGATCCGGTCCGTCGAGGTGGACACCGCGCCTTACGCGCTGTCGGTCACTCCCGATCAGAAGTACGTCTTCGTACCCAGCCACGACACCGCGAAGATCGACGTGATCGACACCGGGTCGGATGCCGTGATCGGGAAGATCGACGTGCCGCACAACCCGCACGCGATCAAGTTCTCGCCCGACGGGCGCTTGGCGTACATCGCGAATCACGAGAGCAATCTGATCTCGGTGGTGGATGTGGCGACCCTGAGCGTGGTCAATACCATCGCGGTCGGGACCAGCCCGCACAGCCTGGCGTTGTCACCGGACGGGACACAGCTCGCGGTGGCCTGTTACGACAGCAGCGACGTCTACTTCGTCGACGTGGCCAGCGGCGCGGTCATCGGCACGACCGCGGTCGGCAACCACCCGCAGGACATCGAATACTCCGCGGATGGCGGATACGTCTACACCGCGAATGTCGACGGCAACAGCGTCTCCGTGATCGACGCGGGGACCCGAACGGTGACGGCCACGATCCCGACCGCCACGCCCACCAGCATCGCCGTCACACCCGACGGCCGGAGGGCCTATGTGACCAACCTGGACGCAGGAACGCTCACAGTCCTCAATACGGCCGACTGAGCCGAGGCAGCTCGCCCCGTTCAGCGCCGGTCCACCGCGTCCCGCAGCGCCGAAAAGGAAGCCACCAACAGTCGCCGCTCCCGCGCCAGCAGGGGGTCATGGGGCGAGCAGCCCGTGGCCACCCACCGGTCGGAGGCGTCCATCGCATCCACCCGTAACTGAGCGGCGGGCCGGACCGTCGACTCGGACAGTCCATACACGTAGGAGTACAGGGCGACCAGCGCGTCGGTCAGGTCCGACTCCCGTACGCCGGCGTCGTGCTGGTGTTCCCGATGCACCCGCCACCATTCGACCTCCAGCCACGCCGCCCGCGCCGGGTCGAAGCCGCTCCACCCCGACCGCCGCACCAGCGCATAGAAGCGCCGCATCGCCGCGCGGGCGCCGTCGGGGTCGTTGGACGGGTACGGCGCCCACAACTGGTTGGCCCGCAGGACATGCCAGGCACCCACCAGCGTTCGCCGCCACGACATGCCGAATCCCGCGCGGACCATGCCAACCGCCGCGCGCAGGAACGGCACCCATTCCCGCCGGTAGTACGCGGCCCAGGCGTCGCACTCGGCTTGACCGACGGCGACCGGATCGAAGGTGTACGGGGCGGGCCGCGCCTGCATGCCCATCGACGGCCTCCCCGGTGGCGGGCTCATGGCAATTGTCGAGGATGATTCGGACCGGGGCCATCCGCGGACGGGTCCGTTCCGAAGTAGAGGCATGATCGAGACGCTCAGCCCCCGTTCGGCAGGCAGCCACCGCCCCATCGACGGCGTGCTCGCCCGCATGCGGCGGCTCATCGACTCCGTCCCGCCCGACCTGCCGCACCGGCGGCTCTTCGCGGGCACCTATCAGCGCACGACCCGCGCCGTTGGTGACGCCGTCGACCGGGCATTCTTCGAAGATCCGGAGTGGGTCGAACGGTGGGATGTGGCCTTCGCCGACCTGTACCTGGACGCGGCCCGCGACGAGCTCGACGCCCCACGGCCGTGGCGGCTCGCCTTCGCCGCGCCCGCCCACCTGCCGCAGCTGCGACACGTCCTGCTGGGCATCAACGCGCATGTCAACTACGACCTGCCGCAGGCACTGCTGGCGGTGATCAGCGACGACGACTTCGCCGATCCGGTGCTGATGGCCCGCCGCCGCCGCGATCACGAGCGCATCGACGCGATCCTTGCCTCGCGAGTGGGCAAGGAGGACGCCGAGTACGCCGACCGGACGATCACCGACCGGCTGCTGACCCCGCTCAACCACCGCGCGAGCAGGCGGTTCCTGGCGGAGGCCCGCCGCAAGGTCTGGCACAACACAGAGGAGCTGCAGCGGGCCCGGGTGGCCGGTGCCGAGCACTACCGGCGAAGGCTGGCCGAGCTCGAGGTGCTGTCCGCCGCCAAGATCGCCGACCTGCTGGCGCCCGGCCAGGTACTGCTGCGGCTGGCCGTCTCCGGATTCGGCGTCGTCCTGCCGCCCCCGTGACGGGTTCGTGGCTGGGCGGAGCCGGTCCGCCCAGCCACTACCCTGATCAGAATGTGCGGAATCGTCGGGTACACCGGTCCACGTCAGGCGCTCCCGCTGGTCCTGGAGGGGCTGCGGCGCCTGGAGTACCGCGGCTACGACTCCGCCGGCGTGGTCGTGCTGGACGCCGAGGGCGAGCGGGCCGGGCGCTACGGCGAGCGCGGCGGGCGGGCGGGCGAATTGAACATCGCCAAGAAGGCCGGCCGGATCGGCAACCTGGAGGCCTACATCGACACGGGTGAGGTGGCGCTGTCCGGGCGGACCGGCATGGGGCACACCCGCTGGGCCACGCACGGCGGGCCGACCGACCGCAACGCGCATCCGCACACCGACATGCATCGCCGGGTCGCCGTCATCCACAACGGGATCATCGAGAACTTCGCCCAGTTGCGCGCCGAGCTGGAGGCCTCGGGGGTCGAGTTCGCCAGCGACACCGACACCGAGGTGGTCGCCCACCTGTTGTCGCGCACGATGGTCGACGGCCCGACCGCCGGCGACCTGCCGGCCAGCATGGCCGCGGTCTGCAGGGGCCTGGACGGTGCGTTCACCCTGGTGGCGATGCACGTGGACGCCCCGGAGATGCTGGTTGCGGCCCGCCGGAACTCGCCGCTGGTAGTCGGCATCGGCGACGGTGAGATGTTCGTGGCCAGCGATGTCGCGGCGTTCATCGCGCACACCCGGCATGCCGTCGAGCTCGGCCAGGACCAGCTGGTGGTGATCGACCCGGACGGGTACCGGGTCACCTCTTTCACCGGGGCAGAGCCGGACTTCAAGGAGTTCCACGTCGACTGGGACCTGTCGGCCGCTGAGAAGGGCGGCTTCGACTTCTTCATGGACAAGGAGATCGACGAACAACCCGCGGCGGTGGCCGATACCCTGCTCGGTCATTTCGACGGGTCCGGCATAGTGCTGGACGAGCAGCGGCTGTCCGAGGACGACCTGCGCACCATCGACAAGGTGTTCGTCGTCGCCTGCGGCACCGCGTACCACTCCGGCCTGATCGCCAAGTACGCCATCGAGCACTGGTGCCGTATTCCGGTCGAGGTCGAGGTCGCCAGCGAGTTCCGCTACCGCGATCCAGTGCTGGACCGGGACACCCTGGTGGTCGCAGTGAGCCAGTCCGGCGAGACTGCCGACACCCTGGAGGCGGTCCGGCACGCCAGGCGGCAGCGGGCCCGGGTGCTCGCGGTGTGCAACACCAACGGCTCGCAGATCCCCCGGGAATCCGACGCCGTGCTCTACACGCATGCCGGCCCCGAGGTCGGGGTCGCGTCCACGAAGGCGTTCCTGGCCCAGCTGACCGCCAACTACCTGGTCGGCCTGGCCCTGGCGCAGGCCCGAGGCAACAAGTACCGGGACGAGATCGCCCGCGACTTCGAGGTGCTCTCCCAGATGCCCGAGGCGGTGGCGACCACGCTCACCCTGATGGACCCGGTGCGCAAACTGGCCCAGGAGATCGCCAAGTCCAAGGCGGTGCTGTTCCTGGGACGCCACGTCGGCTACCCGGTCGCCCTGGAGGGCGCGCTCAAGCTCAAGGAACTGGCCTACATGCATGCCGAGGGCTTCGCTGCAGGCGAGCTCAAGCACGGGCCGATCGCGCTGATCGAGGACGGGCTGCCGGTCGTCATCGTGACCCCGTCGCCGGTGACCGATCCGCTCCTGCACGCCAAGCTCCTGTCCAACATCCGGGAGATCCAGGCCCGCGGTGCCCGGACCATCGTCATCGCCGAGGAGGGTGACGAGACCGTCGCCCCGTTCGCCGACTTCCTGGTCGAGCTGCCTCGGGTGCCCAAGCTGTTCCAGCCGCTGGTGGCCACCGTGCCGCTACAGGTGCTGGCCGCCGAGATTGCCCGGGCGAAGGGCTACGACATCGACAAGCCCCGCAACCTGGCCAAGTCGGTCACCGTCGAGTAGCTGGTGGTCCCCGAGATCCCAGCTGGGACAACCGTTGTCGCTGTCGGCATCGACGTGGTCGCGGTGGATCGGTTCGGGGCCGCGGTCGACCGCACGCCGGGTCTGGCCCGCCGGCTGTTCAACCCGGACGAGCGCGTCACCTCCACCGGTCACCCGCGGGGAACGGCGTCGCTGGCCGCCCGGTTCGCGGTGAAGGAGGCGGTGGCCAAGGCGCTGGGGGTGCCCGCCGGGATGGACTGGCACGACTGCCGGGTGATCTCCGAGGCGAGCGGACGGCCGGTGCTGCAGGTGAGCGACACGGTCGCGGCGGCGGCCGCCGCGTTGGGCATCATCGACTGGCGGATCTCGGTTTCACACGACGCGGGGATCGCGGCCGCCGTGGTGGTCGCTCTCGGGTCCCGCGGCTGAGGAAGTCTTGGGGGACAGGAAGTCTTGGGGGACAGGAAGTCTTGGGGGACAGGATGGACGCATGATCGAGGCCTACACCGTCGACCAGATCCGGGCTGTCGAGGCGATCGCCCTGGAACGTGACGGCGACGAGACGCTGATGCGCCGCGCCTCGTTCGCGGTGGCCGCAGAGGTTGCCGAGCGGGTGCCGTTCCCGCATCCCGGACGCCGGGTGGTGCTGCTGGTCGGATCCGGAAACAACGGCGGCGACGCCCTTTTCGCGGGGGCGTTCCTGCGCAGGCGGGGCATGCAGGTGACCGCCGTGCTGTTGAACCCGGGCCGGGCGCACCCCGGCGGACGGCGGGCCCTGTGCCGGCTCGGTGGGCGGGTGCTCAACCACGACGACCCGGTCGTCCCCCTGGTGGTCGATCGCGCGGACGTGGTCATCGACGGCGTGGTGGGGATCGGTGCCACCCCACCGCTGCGCGGGGATGCCGCGGAGCTGATCGGACGGGCCAACGCCACCGACGCGCTGCGGGTCGCGGTCGATCTGCCGAGCGGGATCGAACCGGACACCGGCCGGGTGCGCGGCGTCGCCTTCCTGGCCGACGTGACCGTCACCTTCGGCGGCATCAAGGTCGGTCTGCTGATCGCGGACGAGCAGGCCGGCACGATCGTTTCCGTCCCGATCGGGATGGCCATGACCGGACGTCCCGCCGAGGTCATCGCAATGACCGACGGCAGCCTGCGGCAGGTGCTGCCCGACCCGCCGCCGGCCGCCGACAAGTACAGCGGCGGACTGGTGGGCATCATCGCCGGCTCGCCTGGCTATCCGGGCGCGGCGGTGCTCTGCGTCGGCGGTGCGGTGCGCACCCGGCCGGGCATGGTTCGGTACGCCGGACCGCAGGCCTCGGCGGTGCTGGCCCGCTGGCCGGAGGCGGTGGCGGTCGACTCGCCGCCGGACGCCGGACAGGTGCAGGCGTGGGTGGTCGGTCCGGGCATGGGCACCGAGGGTCAGGCCATCGCCCTGTTGCGCTGGGTGCTCGGCCAGGACGTGCCCGTGCTGGTGGACGCGGACGGGTTGACGATCCTGGCCGGGATGCCGAATCTGCTGCAGGTCCGCCGGCGGGCCGGCCAGCCGACCGTGCTCACCCCGCACGACCGGGAGTTCGCCCGGCTGTTCCCGGACATCGAGCTGGACGACAGGCTGGCCGCGGTCCGCCGCGCCGCCTGGGTCAGTGGTGCGACGGTGCTGCTCAAGGGTCACCGCACGCTCATCGCCGACCCGGGCGGGCAGGCGGCCGTCAATCTGTCCGGGTCGTCCTGGCTGGCCACGGCAGGATCGGGGGACGTGCTGTCGGGCGTCGTCGGGTCCCTGCTGGCCGCCGGACTGCCGCCGCTGCTCGCCGCGAGTGCCGGAGCGTTCCTGCACGGCCGGGCCGGGCAACGAGCGCAACGCACCGGCCTGTTCGGCGCGCACGTGCTGTGGGATCACCTGCAGGTGAACAGCCCGGCGGACCCGACTTGACCGAAATGTCACCCACTGTGTGATCGGAAACGATGGCACGCCCCTGATGGCCGACCCGCGGGTCGGCAAACGTGATTCCATCGAGGGATGAGCATCCCGACCGCCGTCTCGACGCACCCGCGCGCGGGCGCGGGCGCGCGGGTGGAGGCCCTGGTGGACCTGGATGCCATCAGCGCCAACGTGCGGGAGTTGCTGCGCCTGATGCGCGCGACGAACCCGGCCGGCCGGCTGATGGCCGTGGTCAAGGCAGACGGCTATGGCCATGGCGCCGTCGCCGCGGCGCGGGCGGCCCTGGCCGGCGGAGCCACCCGGCTGGGGGTTGCCACACCGGGGGAGGCTCTGGCGTTGCGGGCGGCCGGCGTCGACGCGCCGGTCCTGGCCTGGCTCTGGCCGCCCGGCGAGCGTGTCGTCGAGGCCCTGCGATGCGGCATCGAGCTGGGGGTGTCGAGCCTGGCCCACCTGGACGCGGTGCTCGGGCAGGCGGCCGATCGGACGATGCCGGGTGTCCACCTCAAGTTCGACACCGGTCTGGGCCGTGGTGGGGTCGGCCCCGCCGAGACGATCCGGGTCTTGGACGCGGTCGCCGCGGCCGAGCGTTCCGGCCGGATCCGGGTGGCCGGCCTGATGAGCCATCTGGCCAGCGCCGACGTGCCCGGCGACCCATCGGTCGCCGAGCAGATCGAGATCTTCCACCGGGTCCTGACCGCCGCTGCCGACCGTGGGATCGCCGTCGAACTCCGGCATCTGGCCAACACCGCGGGCCTGATCGACCACCCGGCGAGCCGATTCGACATGGTCCGGGTCGGCATCGGCGCCTACGGGCTCAACCCCGTCGACACGCCGGTTCCGCTGCGGCCGGCGATGACCCTGCAGGCCACCGTCGCCCTGACCAAACGGGTGCCGGCGGGCCACGGCGTCTCATACGGGCTCACCTACCGGACGGACCGGGAGACCACGCTGGCGCTGATCCCGCTCGGCTACGCGGACGGCATTCCACGCGCGGCGGGCAACCGCGGGCAGATCCTGGTCGGCGGCTCCCGCCGGCGGATCGCCGGCCGGGTCGCCATGGACCAGGTCGTCGTGGACTGCGGTGACGACCCGGTGGCGGCGGGCGACCCGGCGGTCGTGTTCGGGCCTGGCGACCGGGGTGAGCCGACGGCCAGGGACTGGGCGGGATACTGCGACACCATCGACTACGAGATCGTCACCCGGATCGGGCCGAGGGTGCCCCGCCGGCACACCGGGGTGTTCGGCAGATGAGCACCGTCGGAAGGATTCTGGGCACCGCCGGTATCGTCACCGGCGTCCTCGGTGCGGCCGCTCTCGGTGGAGTGACAGCCCAGCGGGTCGCGGTGCGCAAGTACCAGTCCGCGCAGGCGGCGCTGCTCACCGACCCGGGCGCCGATCCGGGCTTCGAGGCCCTGGCGGCGGACCGGACCTACTCCGTTGACACCTGGGACGGGGTGGCCCTGCACGTGGAGGAGGTCGGCCCGCTCGACGCACCCCTGACCGTCATCTTCGCGCACGGCTGGACGTTGCGACTCGGGTCCTGGCACTACCAGCGGCTCGGCCTGACCGGTCCGGGCTTCGGCGGGCCCGTCGGCAGCGAACCGGCTGTGCACAGGTCCCGGCGAACCGCGTCGGGCCGGCCGACGGCGCGGCTGGTCTTCTACGACCACCGGTCGCACGGCAAGTCCACCCGAGCGCCCGAGGGTCACTCCACCATGGAGTATCTGGCATCGGACCTGCGCAGCGTCATCGACACCGCCGCTCCCTCCGGACCGGTGGTGCTGGTCGGCCATTCGATGGGCGGCATGGCGATCTTCACCCTCGCCGCCCAGGATCCGGACCTGTTCGCCGAACGGATCGCCGGCGTCGGTCTGGTCTGCACCGGCGCGACCTACCTGCGTCCGTCCGAACTGACCAGATTGCTGATCGCCGGTGGAAACCCGCTGGTCAAGGTGCTCAAGGAGGTCGGGTCGCGTTATCCGGCGATCTTCGAACGGGGTCGGTCAAGCAGCCGGGACGCGGTGTGGATGCTCACCCGCAGCCTCGGCTTCTCCCGCAGAGACGTGTCCGGTGCGCTGGTCGACTACCTGGACGAGATGGTGTCCTCGACCCCGGTGGAAGTCATCGCCGAGTTCTTGCCGACCCTGTTCGCGCACGACCAGACCGCTTCGGTGCCCGCGTTGTCCGGTATCCCGACCGTGATCGTCGCCGGCGACCAGGATCGGATGACGCCGCTGGACCGGTCCGAGCGGATCGCGCAGATGCTGCCGGACGCCGAGATGGCGGTCGCCGCGGGCTCCGGACACATGACGATGATGGAGGATCCGCACGTGACCAACGATGCGCTGCGCCGGCTGCTCGAGCGCGCGCTCGACGCGTCGCGGCCGCGGGAGTCCGTGAACCGCAAGAGGTCCCGCTGGTCCCGGGCGGGCCGATGACCTTACTCGAGCTGCCGACCGCGACCGACACCCATGCGCTGGGCCTCGCGATCGGACGCCTGCTGCACGCCGGTGACCTGGTCATCCTGACCGGTTCCCTGGGCGCCGGGAAGACGGCGCTGACCAAAGGCATCGCGGAGGGCATGGGGGTGTCCGGTCCGGTCACCTCGCCGACCTTCGTGCTCGCCCGTGTTCACCGGCCGGCCCGGGCCACCGGCACCACACTCGTTCACGTCGACGCCTACCGGCTCGGAGGCACCGTCGAACTCGACGATCTCGACCTGGACACCGACCTCACCGCGGCGGCGGTCGTTGTGGAGTGGGGCGAGGGTGTGGCCGAGCAGCTCGCCGACGACCGGCTGTCCATCGAGCTGACCCGGCTTCCCGACGACCGCCGCACCGCCGTGCTGACCGGCACCGGCGCCGGGTGGGACGAACGGCTCACGGCACTGCTCGGCTGACCCACGTGGGGGGTGGGTCGGCACGTGGCTGCGAGCGGCGGGCATGATCGGTGCGGTAGGTGACCAAGCCAAGGACGGTGACGACGTGGGTTCGATTACACGCAGTGACATTGCCCGCCTGTTTCTGCGTGTCGGGGTGGGTGGTGTGATGGCCGCTCACGGTACGCAGAAACTGTTCGGCTGGTTCGGTGGCGGGGGAGTTGCGGGTACGGCCGGCTATCTGGAGTCGGCCGGCTTCCGGCCGGGTCGTCTGAACGCCGTGGTGGCCGGCGTCACCGAGACCGCGGGCGGGGTGCTGCTGGCGGCCGGTCTGGCGACTCCGTCGACGGGGGCGGCGGTGGCGAGCACGATGGCGGTCGCCGCGGCCACGCACGCACCGAAGGGATTCTTCGCGATGAAGGGCGGATACGAGTACCCCGCGGTACTGGGGTTGGCCTCGGGAACGCTGGCGCTGGCCGGTGCGGGCAAGCTTTCCCTCGACGAACTGTTGCATCAACGACTGGGCGGCGGTCGCCTGGCCCTGTTGTCGGCGGTGGTCGCTGCGGGGGCGACCGCGGTCGTGCTGCGCCGGCGGCAGGCGGTGCTCGTACAGGAGGCCCAGGCTTCGGCAGCTGCCGCCGACGCCGCTGCCGTTGCGCCGGCGGTGGCGGGCGATCCATCGACCTGATCGCGGCGAGTGCCGGAACCGGTGGACGATTCGATGAGCCAAGCGATGAGTCCGCGCGCCCGGCGCAGTCGGTTCCTCGGATGCGACGCACGAGGAGCTGATCATGGCGGTGATCGAGGACGTCCGGTCGCTGGGCGAGGAGTTGGAGCGCTCCTACGGGGTGTACGTCCGGGACCGGTTGAAGTTCCGCGTCGGTTCGATCGTCTACGTGGCCTTCTCCCTTGACGAGAGTGAGATGGGGTTCGCCTTCCCCAGAGAGGCGCGGGCCGCCCTGGTCGCGAGCGAGCCGCAGAAGTTCCGGCTGCCCTCGGCGTCCGATCTGCGCTTCAACTGGGTCCACGCCGATTTGGGAGCGCTGGAACCGTGCGAGGCGCGCGAGCTCGTCGTCGACGCCTGGCGCATGGTCGTCCCGAAGAAGCTCTCGCGTGCCTACGACCTCACCCATCCCGCCGGGCCGGGCTGAAGACGTGGCCGGATCGGGGGTGTGTGCCCTCGTCGACGAATCGTGTCGCGACCAGGTCACCCTGACCCGCTTGCACCTCGACGGTGCGTGAGAGATTGGCGGCCTGGCCCCCTCGGGAGGCGGCCGGCGACCGTCAGGCGGACGGGCAGGTCCTCCCGCCGCAGCCGACCGGACCCTCACTGGTTTCGGATGCGCCCGAAGGTCAGGTGAACCACGCCGCTCGGTGATGGCACGGCTTCGATGTCGAAGCGTTGGTCGAGTCCTTCGAGGTCATCCCACAGCCGCTCGCCGCGCCCGAGGATGATCGGCACCACGACGAGGTGCATCTGGTCGACGAGATCCGCTTGGAGGAACTGGCGGATCGTGTTGGTACCACCCCCGATGCGCACGTCGAGGTCGCCCGCGAGCGCGCGCGCCTGCTCCAGCGCTGCGGCAGGTTCCGCGTCGACGAAGTGGAAGGTGGTGCCGCCCTCCATCTCGAGCGCCGGACGTGGGTAGTGGGTCAGGACGATCACCGGTGTGTGGAAGGGCGGGTCCTCGCCCCACCATCCACGCCACTCGTGATCGGTCCACGGCCCCCGGTGCGGGCCGAACTTGTTGCGGCCCATGATCTCCACCCCGACGGCGGGCGACCACCTGCTGGCGAAGACCTCGTCGACACCGGTCGAACCCTCGTCGTGTCCGTGAAAACCCATCTGCTGGAAGGTGCGCGTGGGAAAGGCCCATTCGAGCAGGCGGCTGCCGGCGTGTCCGAAGGGCGCATCGAGTTGCTGGCCCTCGCCGGTGCCGTACCCGTCGAGGGAGATGGAGAAGTTGTGGACGCGAACGAGTGACATGAGGGCTCCCGGTGTGGGTCCGGTACGCAGCGCCGGCGGACACATCGCTGATGCCCGGACTGATTGCGCCGTGCAATCGCACTCGAACCGTAGCCGTGAGTGAGCCGAGGCGCCCGGCGTCGTTGGCCGACCGCGCCCACCGAAGTCTTACGGTTCGAAGTAGGCGACGGCCGGTCGCTGGCGGTTTGCGATGTCGCGGACCTACCGTCGAGGGCAGCAGAAGGGGGCGACGTTGGCCGTACCGTCCAAGGTCCTGGTCGTTGACGACGACGACACCGTCCGCGAGGTGCTGCGCCGGTACCTGACCCGGGACGGGCACGAGGTGCTGGAGGCGGCGGACGGACCGACCGGACTGAGTCTGGTCCGGTCGCAGCATCCGGACCTGGTGGTGCTCGACCTGATGTTGCCCGGAATGGACGGGCTGCAGGTGTGCCGGGAGCTGCGCAAGACCTCGACGGTGCCGGTGATCATGCTGACCGCGCTCGGCCAGGAGTCGGACCGGGTCGTCGGCCTCGAGTACGGCGCCGACGACTACGTGGTCAAGCCGTTCAGCCCGCGTGAGCTGGCGC
>CAYZBB010000101.1:0-22869 GCA_964476495.1 uncultured Actinomycetes bacterium
TTCGGACGTACCCCACCGTGCGTCCGGACAATCCCGTCATCGACTACCGGTGGCCGGACGACGACGTACCCGGCGACATGGTGGTGCCGCTGTCCAAACTGCTCGCACGAGTCGGTCGACTCGGTCATTCATCGACCTTCGTCCACTGCGAGTTGACGCTTCTTACCGATGAATCCCGGGAGGGCACCGATCAGATCGACAGTGCCGACCTCCCCCCACGGGCTCTGCTCGTTCCAGACGCCGATGGGGGCGAGGTCCTGCGCATCCAAGCGCCTGACCTGCTCGATGAGCTGGAGATCGAGTTCGAGACTCATCGCGGCCGCGCGCCACGCCGACTGCCACACGGGTCGGCCGCCTATCGTTGGGCGGACGACCGAGTTGTTGCGGAGCCCGAGCTCTGGGAGCGGTCCGATGACCAGTGGCTGGTCATGGAGGTCGAAAGTTCCGCAGGCCGTACCCGCTGGGAGCGGCCAGGTGTCCAACCGACCGTCAACGTCAGCCGGACAGCGGAGCTAACCCGGGCGGTTCGGGGTGCGCTGCTGAGCCATTGCCGCGAGCCCATCCCACCGATGCTGTCCGGGCATCGGGGCGATCGGCCGAACAACGATCCGCACGCCTTGGTCCTGGCGCTGCCAAACGCGGGTAACACCCGCAGCGACGGCAGCATTAGCGCAGTGGCGGTGGCCGTTCCGGCAGGGATCAATGCCCACGATATCGCGACGATCGAGGAGGCCGTCGGACGATGGCTCGACGCCGGTGGCGAGGTCTGGTTCGGCAACCGTGCGCTTCAGGTGCAACCGCCCCGTTTTGACGCGGGGACCACAGGATTCGACGCAAAGCGGTACACGACCACTCGGGCGTATTGGGCCAGGCCGAGCCGGACCTGGACAACCGTCACACCGATCGCCCTGGATCGGTTTCCGCGCGCCTTGCGTCGCAGCGGTCCGGTCGATTTCAAGGCGTTCGACGGGGAGGTCGCGGAACTCGTCAGTAGCGCCTGCGCATTTCGCGGACTGCCTGCGCCACAGTCCGTCCGGGCGATTTCCGGGTCACCGATGGTTGGTATCCCTCCGGTCCGGAGCGGCGCCGGTAGTCGGGCAGGGTTCCCGCCGTACCGCACAGAAGGCTCTGGGCAGATCCGCTTCACGACCCACCTTCAGGTGACGTTCGAGCGTCCGGTTCGGGGGCCTCTGGTCCTTGGCAGTGGACGGCACTTCGGGTACGGCCTGTTCCTGCCCAGCGACCGCCGGCGTGTCGAATCATGAGCGAACATCTGGACAGCACGGACTTCGACCGGTTCTTTCGAGCGGTCCGGACCGATGCGGACCGGCCCACGGCCGAGCACTTGGCGTCCGCGCCCGGGCCCTTCCCTTGGCAGCAACGCCTGGTCGATGAGTTGCTCAGCGGCAGCCCGGACGGTCGCGAAGCCGGCCAGTGGCCCACATTGCTGGACCTGCCGACCGGGTCGGGCAAGACCGTCACGATCGACATTGCGTTGTTCGCGCTGGCCTGCCGGGAGGATGCACCGCGGCGCATCGTCTTCGTCGTGGACCGGAGAGTGGTGGTTCAACAGGCGGCGACCTGGGCGAACAAGCTCGCCCAGAAGCTGAACGACGCCTGGGCCAATCCGGCGAAGGCCGATCCGATCGTTCACGCTGTCGCTGAACGGCTGGCCGCGAAAGCGGCCCCACTGCCGCCCGATTCGGTGGAGCGGCGAGCGGTCGTCGTGGCGGAGCTACGCGGCGGCATCGCCGCCGATCCAACCTGGGCCCAGCGGCCCGATGTCCCAGCCATCATCACTTCCACAGTCGACCAGGTCGGCTCACGCCTGCTCATGCAGGGCTACGGGGTATCGGACTCGATGCGACCGGTGCACGCCGGCCTTCTTGCCCACGACGTGCTGTTCCTGCTCGATGAGGTCCACCTGTCCCAACCATTCGCCGACACTCTCGGTGCGGTTGAGAGGTACCGCAGCCGGACCGTCAAATCGGTCTGGCCGGACCAACGGCATCGGTGGCAGGTGGTCCAGCTTTCCGCGACGCCGCGGGACTCCGCCATCCCGTCCGAAGATGCTATTAGGAAACGATTCTCGCTCGTCGCGGCCGATCGGTCAGGCGCGCTCGGCCAACGCTTGTCCGCCCACAAGTCGGCCGTCGTCCTCACCGGACCGAAGGCCCGGGGGGGCGAGACGCCCGAGGACGCCATGGCGCGCATCCTGGCGGAGCAGGCGTTGTCGGTGGCCAAAAAAACGGAGAATCCAGCGGTGATTGGGGTCGTCGCTAACCGCGTCGCCATTGCTACCGCCGTTGCCCGCCGTCTCGAACGGGCCTCCGACCGTGTTGAGTCGCCCTATCCCCCGAAAGTCCTGCTGTTGACCGGACGAATGCGCCCGTTCGAACGGGACCAGTTCTTGGCGGAGTGGGTGCCTCAGGTCCGCACCGGTCGCGACCGGCGGGGTTTGAAGCGCGATGTGTTCGTCGTCGGCACCCAGTCTATCGAGGCCGGCGTTGATTTCGATCTGGACGCGTTGGTGACCCAGGCCGCGTCGCTCGACGCGCTCAAACAGCGGTTCGGGCGGGTCGACCGTCAGGGAGATCTCGCCGCTGGCGGTCGAGCCAGTTCGAACGTCATTGTGTGTTCGGCTCCATCGCGCCAGGCGGGTCCAGATCCGGTGTACGGCGATGCTCTGGCGGTGACCGAGAAATGGCTGTTGGCCAACGGCCAGGTCGATTTTGGGATCGATCATCTGGTGGTCGACCAGAACGTGCAGGTAGATGGGTGTGCGGAGCCAAAGCGGGCCCCGGCTCTCCTGCCGTCCCACCTCGATGCGTGGGCGCAGAATCCGACACCGCATTTCGCGCCGGAGGTCGCCGCCTGGCTGCACGGCCCGGACTCCGAGTCGGACCCGGACGTCTCTGTGGTCTGGCGAAACGAACTGGTGGATCGCGATACCGTCTTCGTTGCGGCCATGTTGGACGCCGTGCCGATCCGATCCGACGAGGCAGTGGACGTTCCGATGTCGCACGTTCGAGGATGGCTTTGGCACCGACGTACGGCTGAGGGCCTCGCCGATGTGGAAGGCATCAAACCCCTGCCGGTGAGTGGACCGGCGGTGGCGCCGCGTCGCTTCTTGGTCGTCACGCCGGACGGCACCGTTACTGGAGGGCGTCCCTCCGCCGTTAGGCCGGGCGACACCGTGATTGTCGACGGGGCAGAGGGCGGCCTGACGATGGGCAGTTGGGATCCGTCCTCCATCATGCCCGTCGTGGACCTTTCCGCGATATCACATTCTGCATCCGGCGGAGACTCTCGCCCACCGCCTGCGCGCCTCGACCTGGCCCTTGGGGAGGCGGAGAAGTTCGCCGCAGGTAGACGCTCGACCCAGGTCGAGGACGCGAACTGGGTCTACGACTGGGTGGCAGGTTGTCCCATGCTGGTGACCGATCCGGACCTCCCCTCGGTCACCGTTGCCGACGTCCGGGTCTGGATCGAGAGTATGCCGGGGATGCTGCGCGACGTTGTCGACAAAGCAGCCGGCACCGAGTATGTGCACCTGCGGGCCCTATGTCGCCTGTACCAGGAGAAGACATTCCAGCTCATCGAGATCCCCAGCCAGGACGAATCTGGAACCTCGGTGCTCGCACCCACTGCCTCGGTGAAACGCGCTCCGAACTCGGACCGTGAGTCGAGTTCGACCATAGGCCGACAGGTGGCGCTGGACGTGCACAGCGATGACACCGCCAAATGGGCGGCCGGATTCCTCCGCGCCGTTGGTGTGGCGGAGAGCGATATCGCCGAGCATCCGGTCACGATCGCCGCGCGCTACCACGACATCGGGAAGGCCGATCGCCGGTTCCAGTTGCAGTTGTGGGAGGGCCGCATCAACGGTCCGCTCCTGGCCAAGTCGGCGATTCCTGCGGACGACTGGCGGCGGCGCCGCGCCGCGCAGGTGAACTCGGGGTACCCACGTGCGGGCCGCCACGAGTTGCTCAGTGCGGCGATGCTCCGCAATTCGCCTCTCATGGAGCATCCCGACGCGGCCTTGGTCGGCCACCTAGTGGCATCCCACCACGGGCGTGGACGACCGTTCGCCCCCGCCCTGCGAACCGCGGATGACGGCGATCCCGGGGAACAAGACGTCCCGATCGGTGATGTCAATTTCAGGACGGGATCGCATAACATGATCTCAGTCGGATCCCCGGTAGCCGAATGGTTCTGGCACAGCCTGCGTGAGCAAGGTTGGTTCGGGAACGCCTGGCTTACGGCAGTGCTCCGGCTCGCGGACCACCAGGCAAGTCAGTATCCGAGCCGGGTCATCATGGGGGACAACGATGGCTGACGAAGCGTTGCGACTCACTGCCCTTCAAGCGCGAAACCCACTGGGATTCCTCGCGGCTGTTGGCACACTCGAGGTTGCCGCGCGCTTCTTCCCGGAGGTGCGGCTCCGATGGTCGGGCACCCTGAATCCACGGGCGGTGCTCACGGGCGTGAGTCTGGAGAATCTGCATGACGCGGTGTCGCGTGATCAAGCTGACGTCGCCGACAGTCCGATTCTCAACCGATCAAACAACGGATCGCCCCTGGTCGATCTTAAAATGTCCGGGCCCGATCTGAGCGCCTGGGCCAAAGATATCCAGGACGACGTGCTGCGCTCGTCAGATCGAGACTGGTTGTCCGATCTGTGGTGCGGATTGGTCAGTGAGTCCGGGCTCGACAACAACAAAATGAGCAAGCCAACACACTTCCATTTCACCGCCGGCCAGCAGAAATTTCTGGTCATGGTGCGCGAACTTGCGAGGACCCCTCCTGAGCGATTCGATGAGGCGTGGTTCGGCCCGTGGAGGATGGACTCGCCGACGCCGGTGCTGGGATTCGACAACCGGGAGGAGCGAGCGTTCGCACTCCGCGCCATCAACCCGGCTAGCGAGAAAAAGATGGGCGTTCCCGGTGCGGACTGGCTCGCCTTCCGCGGCCTGGCCATGTATCCAACGGCCACTTTCAAGGGTCGGCTTCGGACTCGCGCATGTGAGGCAGCTTGGAAGGAGTCGGAGTTTCGATGGCCGGTGTGGACCCAGCCGCTCTCGCGGGACACCGCGAAGTCGCTGCTCGGCGATCCACGCCTGGTCGGAGGATCAACCGCCAATCGGCGCGACGGCGGGAACCAGCTAGCCCAGCGCACGGTTGAACGTGTCTATGCGGCACCGATCCGCCGCACTGACCAGGGCGGATACGGCAGCTTCGGCCCGGCTCGGGTCCTCGTTGAATCGGTCCGATGACTGCCGACGGCGCAGACCAGAATCTGCTCGCCGCGCGGATGTTGAACGAGTATGTCTACTGTCCGCGGCTGTTCTACTTCGAGTGGGTCGACGACCGATGGGCCGACAGCGCGGACACCGAGCACGGTCGCTTCACTCATCGGGCAGTTGACAAGCCGGTCGGCGCGCTTCCGGATCCGGAATTGGAGGGCTGGCTCGGGCAGGCGCGCTCGATCAGGATCGAGGATTTCGAACTTGGCTTGGTCGCCGTCCTCGATCGAGTGGAGTTCTCGGACGGGACAACGGTTCCGATCGAGGTGAAGAGTGGTCGTCCGACGCCTGCGGGTGGTCCGTGGCCGGCCGACCGCATCCAGGTGCTGGTGCACGTGGTCCTACTCCGCCGACGCGGCTTCGACGTTCCCTCGGCCGTCATTTACTACGCGGCGACCAACCAGCGCGTCGACGTGGAGATACCCGACGACGTCGAGGATGAGATCCGCGCGTTGGTCATGGATGCGCGCGCGACGGCCGGCCAACTGCGGCCGCCATTACCGCTGGTGAGCAGTCCGAAGTGCCCTCGTTGCTCGCTGGTCGGCCTTTGTCTCCCGGATGAGACCAACGCTCTGCTGGAGCGGACGGAGCTGCCGCCGCGGAGGATACTGCCGAGGGATCCGGCCCAGCGCCCCATGTACGTGACTGAGCAAGGCTCGTTCGTTGGCGTCAAGGGGGGCCGTCTGGAGGTAAGGCGCGACGGCGAACTCCTCGCCGATGTGCGGTTGATCGATGTCTCACATCTGGCGATCTTCGGCAGGGTTCAGGTTTCCACCGAAGCGATGGCCCGTCGGTGGGATCGGGGCTGTGCGGTCCTGTGGTTCTCCTTCAACGGGTGGCTTCGCGGATGGGCGACCGGCGAGCCGTCGAAGTACGTCGAGCTGCGCCTGCGCCAGGTCATCGCACACGGCCAAGGTGCGCTCACCATCGCCCAGCGCATGATCGAAGGAAAGATCGCGAACCAGCGAACCCTGCTGCGACGCAACTCGCGGTGCGACGTCTCGAAGGTGGTCGGGCAGCTTGGTGGCTTGCGCGCGCAGGTCGCCCGGATTGAATCCTCGGACAGCCTGCTCGGCGTCGAAGGCACTGCTGCCCGACTGTACTTCGACCAGTTTCCAACGATGCTCTCCGAACGAAATGCCACTTTCGCGGAGCACTTCGACGCGAATGGGCGCCAACGACGACCGTCACCGGATCCCGTCAACGCGACGTTGAGCTTCTGCTACGGCCTGCTGGTCAAGGACCTGGTCGCGACTTGTCTCGCTGTGGGACTCGATCCGTTCATCGGTGTGTTCCATCGCCCACGATTCGGCAAGCCCGCACTTGCCCTCGATCTCGCGGAAGAGTTTCGACCACTGGTTGCCGACTCGGTCACTATTGGCCTGTTCAACAATGGCGAGCTCGCCCCGAAGGACTTCGTGCAAAGCAGCAGGGGAGTCTTTCTGACTCCTGCGGCGCGAAAGCAGGTTGTCCGCGCGTATGAGCGCCGACTCGACGCGGAGATCCAACACCCGGTGTTCAAGTACACCATCAGCTACCGCCGGGTCATGGACGTCCAGGCTCGGATTCTTGCGGCGGTGTTCATCGGCGAGATCCCTGAATACACCGCGATGGTGACTCGCTGATGTCGCGGCGCCGGTACCTGATCGCGTACGACATCTGCGATGACAAGAGACTGCGGAAGGTCATCAAGATCATGGAGTCCTACGGCGAACGGCTCCAGTACTCCGTGTTCCTGTGCGACCTCAGCCAGATGGAGGTCGTACAATGGCGTTCAGATATCGTTCCCGCGATCAATATCAACGAGGACTCGGTGGTATGCATCGATCTTGGAGCCCTCGGGGCAACGGCAGCGATGACATTCTTCGGACGCTCACGCCGACTCCCTGCGAGTGGACCCACGATCGTGTGACGCTACTCTTCGAGCGGGGGGTCGACCGTCGGCTTCCGCGTGAGCGCTCGTGTGCAGGTCAGAAGCCCTCTCGTGAAGCTTGATAACTCGACAGAGATTGGACAAGCGATCGAAAGGACAGACCGCTCGCAGGGCGGTCTGTCCGTGCAGGTCAGCCGGTGTAGAATCATCGAGCCCCATCACCGATCTCTCGGGATCGGCCTCATTGCAGCACCAGCGACGGGTCCACATCCTCCGACGCCCACCCCACCATCACCGATCTCTCGGGATCGGCCTCATTGCAGCCATGCGAACCGGTCTCGCGTGCGCAGCGTCGGCGTCCATCACCGATCTCTCGGGATCGGCCTCATTGCAGCGCCCACGCATCCTGCAGCCGGGTCCGGACCTGGACCCATCACCGATCTCTCGGGATCGGCCTCATTGCAGCCTCGGCCCACACCTGTGGGTAATAGCGGTCGTCGTCCCATCACCGATCTCTCGGGATCGGCCTCATTGCAGCAATGGTATGCCAACAAAGTCGCTCAATGGCCCGGGCCATCACCGATCTCTCGGGATCGGCCTCATTGCAGCGCCGCGCACAGAAGGAGGGCATCACGAAGGAAATTGCCATCACCGATCTCTCGGGATCGGCCTCATTGCAGCAAGTGGACCGACCTGGATCTCGGCGCCGCGGCCCCGACCATCACCGATCTCTCGGGATCGGCCTCATTGCAGCTATTCCGCCTCGGTCGGCGCGTCACCACCTGTCGCCCATCACCGATCTCTCGGGATCGGCCTCATTGCAGCCGCAGCACCTGCGCGTGGCCTTCTACACGGTCGCCGGCCATCACCGATCTCTCGGGATCGGCCTCATTGCAGCGGCGAAGCTGATCACGGTGAAACCGTGGTCGCAGCGCCATCACCGATCTCTCGGGATCGGCCTCATTGCAGCGAAGGCTTTGCCGCCCCCCGGCTCTGAGATGGACCCCATCACCGATCTCTCGGGATCGGCCTCATTGCAGCCAGCCGCGCTGCGTCTGCACCGAGCTGGCCCAGCCCCATCACCGATCTCTCGGGATCGGCCTCATTGCAGCAAGGTCAAGCGGGGGATCTCCGGTGGTAAGGCGACGGCCATCACCGATCTCTCGGGATCGGCCTCATTGCAGCCCGACCGGATCGCGGATCTCGAAGACTTCGAGCGCCCATCACCGATCTCTCGGGATCGGCCTCATTGCAGCGCGGGTCCCGCGGTTTCTCAGTGTTGACCTGTGGAAGCCATCACCGATCTCTCGGGATCGGCCTCATTGCAGCTGGTTCCGGGGCGGTCACTGGGAGCTCCTGGGCTGCCCATCACCGATCTCTCGGGATCGGCCTCATTGCAGCCCGACAACAAGATGTACATCGTCACCAACGACGCCTCCATCACCGATCTCTCGGGATCGGCCTCATTGCAGCGATATGCATGGACGGACTCGGCACACTCTGCTGCGACCATCACCGATCTCTCGGGATCGGCCTCATTGCAGCCCTTTAATGCCGGCACCCCCGTAACCCCCGTGTCTCCATCACCGATCTCTCGGGATCGGCCTCATTGCAGCCTCCACTGGCAGGTCGAACATGCCGGCCATCTGGAGCCATCACCGATCTCTCGGGATCGGCCTCATTGCAGCGGTTGAATTCCCGGACGTCTTAATTCGCGGCTCGCACCATCACCGATCTCTCGGGATCGGCCTCATTGCAGCCGTGGAGATCGACGGCAGCCATCCGCGGATCTTGCTCCATCACCGATCTCTCGGGATCGGCCTCATTGCAGCGGCACCTCCACCAACACACCACCAGCCGGGCGGAACCCATCACCGATCTCTCGGGATCGGCCTCATTGCAGCAACATGACCGCCTGACCAATGGGTCTCACGGGGGATCCATCACCGATCTCTCGGGATCGGCCTCATTGCAGCCCGGCGACGTCGGACGCGTCGGCCCAGTCCTCGGGGGCCATCACCGATCTCTCGGGATCGGCCTCATTGCAGCACGCAGGAAAATGCGGACACGATGCGGCAGATGTCCGCCCATCACCGATCTCTCGGGATCGGCCTCATTGCAGCAGGATTTCCTGCGCACCCAGTACGGGCTGCCTGAGCCATCACCGATCTCTCGGGATCGGCCTCATTGCAGCAGCAGCGTCACATCGTCCTGGGTGTAGCCCAGGGCCCATCACCGATCTCTCGGGATCGGCCTCATTGCAGCACCGCCACCAGCAGGGCGGCGGCCCGGGACCTGCAGCCATCACCGATCTCTCGGGATCGGCCTCATTGCAGCTCAATGCCGGTGCCGGTGAGTTGACGTATCTGATTCCATCACCGACCTCTCGGGATCGGCCTCATTGCAGCATATCGACTCGGACAATATCGTGATGACGCTGCACCCATCACCGATCTCTCGGGATCGGCCTCATTGCAGCGACACTCCATAGTGCGAACACGGCAGTTCCGTCCGGCCATCACCGATCTCTCGGGATCGGCCTCATTGCAGCAAGGTGTCCCGGCCGCTCGTCGGTGAGCGGACGGACCATCACCGATCTCTCGGGATCGGCCTCATTGCAGCCACCACTGCCACGTCCCCGACGACACGGCCTTGACGCCCATCACCGATCTCTCGGGATCGGCCTCATTGCAGCCCTGATACGACGGGGATCTCCACCGGCCCCGCCGGGCCATCACCGATCTCTCGGGATCGGCCTCATTGCAGCGGCCGCTCCGGCTTGTCCGCGATGATCGCCGGCGGCCCATCACCGATCTCTCGGGATCGGCCTCATTGCAGCCGGGGAACGTTGGGTGGGGATGAGGGACGCGAGAGGGCCATCACCGATCTCTCGGGATCGGCCTCATTGCAGCGACTGGGACACCCCGGCGGGGGGCCGGGCGCTGTCCCATCACCGATCTCTCGGGATCGGCCTCATTGCAGCGCCAACGTGCAACCGGTCTCGAGCAGCCATAGTTCCCATCACCGATCTCTCGGGATCGGCCTCATTGCAGCACCACCGCGCCACCCAGGTACCTGCGGTAGAACCAGCCATCACCGATCTCTCGGGATCGGCCTCATTGCAGCAGTTCCTGCCGGCACTCCCTCGATCGAAGTCGAATCCCATCACCGATCTCTCGGGATCGGCCTCATTGCAGCATCACACCCAGGGCAACCGAGTCGACGTAGCGGACCCATCACCGATCTCTCGGGATCGGCCTCATTGCAGCGGAGGCGTGTGATGGCAGATTGGATGATGACGGCCGACCATCACCGATCTCTCGGGATCGGCCTCATTGCAGCAGCGACACATCAAGGAATGACACGTCGCCGGTCTGGCCATCACCGATCTCTCGGGATCGGCCTCATTGCAGCCTCCAGCTCCGCGCGGAGGCCCAACGGACGGGGCAACCATCACCGATCTCTCGGTATCGGCCTCATTGCAGCCGACACCAGGGCGGAGTTTGCGGCCGAGGATGTTGACCATCACCGATCTCTCGGGATCGGCCTCATTGCAGCGATACCCAACCGGTGACCGTTGCCGTCCTTGCAATCCATCACCGATCTCTCGGGATCGGCCTCATTGCAGCGGCCACACCTTCAACAGCTGGGTGCGGTAGCCCTGGCCATCACCGATCTCTCGGGATCGGCCTCATTGCAGCCTCCAGCTCCGCGCGGAGGCCCAACGGACGGGGCAACCATCACCGATCTCTCGGGATCGGCCACATTGCAGCCGGAATATCCAGGGTCTCGGGAAGTCGGCTCCATCCCGACGATGCCGTCGGACATGCCGGAGCGCTGTGGCGATCTTGGTGTCCGGCCAGGCCGGGCAGCCTGATGGCGGTGTTGCGTAGACAGGCGATGACTTGCGGTCCGTTACCGGTGTGGGGCTGGTGGCGGTCCTCGTCGAGGGTGACGTCGCGGACCCAGTGCGGGGAGTTCTCGATGCTCCAGTGTCCCTGGATCCAGGTGGCAACGGTTGCCGGTGCCGGGCGATCATGTCGATCGAGCCGATGGCGTAGACGACGTCGATTATCTTGCGTCCCTGGATGGTTCGGTTTCGGCGGATCTGGATGAGCTCCGCGGCGCTAGCGACGTTGATCCAGTCGGAGACCTGCACGGCCTTTGGTGGGCGGCGGACCCGCCGGCCGTGGCTGGTGTCACGGTGACGGCAGGGACGTTCTTCCAGGGCAGTGTTGTGCGGGCCGCGCGCAGGGTCGGTTGGTTGTGCTTGATGGTGAGCACGTAGTGCTCGCCGCGGTCGGTGATGTGGGCGGCGGTTTCTTGTTGCCAGTGCATCGCGTCGGCCGAGGTGACGGCGTCGGTGATGTTCATGGCCTCCAGCAGGTCGCGCAGTGCGGGGATCTCGTTGTCCTTGGCCGTGACCGCGAGCTGACCCAGCACGCGCCGGCGGTGCTCGAACGCGGCGACCAGGTGTGGGGTCCCGGCGGTAGCGGGCTCCGGGCATGGTCTTGCGGTCCAGCGCGGTGACCCGCCGGCCGGCCAGTTCCCCGACCCGAGTGTCCATCCATCCGGCGAGTCGGAGCCTTTCCTCTGGTCCTGAAGTACGATCCTGCGTGCCGGTTCCGACGCAGCTTCTGTCAGTCGGGGCGGCTCTGACCGGTGCGGCTTGGGGGGCTGGGTGGACTATTTCGGTAGAGGTCAGCGCGAGCTTACGGTTCTGAACTGGATTGTTGCCGCCGCTATTGTCGCCCTCAGCGCTGGAATCGTATTCATAGTCTCCTGGCGTCCGCACGACGACTTGAACTCCGCATTCGGCGCCATTATAGCTGGTGGATTTGTCGCCGCAGCCGCATACCTCACGGTCACTCTGAAGCAGCGTGAAAAAGTTCGCGAGCGCCAGTTGATGGAGCATGAGATTTGGCAAAGCGGCGTCCGGCTCGCGCATGACGGGCGAACTAAAATCGCAGGCTGGGAAACGCTTCAAGGCTATTTTCTGGAATACCCGCAAGGCCACCTCGGGGCGACGGCGCTCTTGCGTCTGGCTGCGCAATATCCGGCATCTGACGGTCTCCTCGCGAGCAATATCGCGGATGAGTCGGGCTGCGGACTCGGCCCGGCGAGCGCCGAAAACCAAGCAGCTGGTTCATCACCGTACTAAAGCTCTCAAGGCTGGATTGGACAGGCTGATCAATAGCGACTACCGGCCCTATCCGGTCACCGGGTTCGATGATTGCAGCACTCTCCTTTCAGTCAGGAGCGAGGACTTCTTTCGCGACCGCAATGTCCGTCGTCCAGACGTGGTTGGGTTCCGTGGCGCGACAATTCGAACCGAGTTTGAATTTCGTGGACTCGTGGTGCCGCGTGGAATGACCCTCGACTTTTCGCATGCCGTAGTCGTTGAAGGCGCAAGGTTGCGCTTTGTGGATTGTAGGGCGGAGGGCATGATCGATCTTAGCCGCAGCGACATCCGTGGTTCTGTCGAATTCAGTAGAATTACAGCCCCATGGGTGGATGGGAGACCTATCGCAATTGATCTGCGTGAAGCACCGGTCTTTGGCGAGGTCGTGTTCGCCGGCATTCGCTCTACGAAGGGTGCGAAGACGCGAGGGGCGACTGTGGAGCTGTCGTCAGTTCTCCTTGACAGGAGGACAGCTTCTGCTCACTCGCCTAGTCAAGTAGAGGACGTCCGCCAAGGCCGAATCGTGATTGTGGACTACGTTGAAGGAAGCCTGCTATTCCAGGGTGATGCGGTCGTCAATCGATCGGATTCACCTGTTTCCCTCAGGGGTTCGACCTGGCGCGACGCCAAGTTCCATCTAGCTATCGCGGATGGAGTCCATCCCAGGAGAATTGATGCATCGAACATGAAGCTGGAGTCGGCGTCGATCACTCTTTCAATCGGACCAGCGGTGCCACCGGCGACCGAGGGCGCGAATGTTGACCTTTCGCGAATTGAATCGAGACGATCTGGACTTGAAATGGTCGGACAATCGCTCAAGCGAGTTGATGCGCGAGCGTTGGTCTTGGCCGAGTCTGCCGTCGCGTTGTCTGGTATCGAAGTTGTGGGAGCAATGAATCACGAGACCGGTTGTTTCGTTGACATCGCAGTGCATCATTGGGAGGAATCGAAAATCCATCTCGGCGGCTACCTTGATTTCGTTCCCTGGAAACTTAATGATAATGATGATGATGTGGTTGTCCGGGTTGAAGCGCCCCTTGAACTAGGCTCATCCACCTTCTCCGCAGTTTTCGATGAACAAGGTGAAGGGCGCGCGCAGTTTGCTCTGAACGACGAGCAGGTCTCCGAATTGGAATCCGGGACGGGTTCGGCCGGGAATCTGGTTCGCGAACGAACCGTGCTGAGCTGGAAATTCGTCGGATGGCTGAAGAACTGGACTGGAGTTTGCCAATGGTGTCGCGAGACGTCTTCGTCAACCCCTACACTTTCGCGGCGCTGCCAGCGAAGGTCAAGCGCCGGGAGCCACCCGGGCACGACGGCCGGGCGTTCACACCGCCCGGGGCCGCTGCCCCCGAGATGCGCTACTCCGGCGCTTTCGTTGTCCGCTGGACGCTGCTGACACCGCTGGCGCTACCGCCGGAGGACCGAACGCCCGCCCCTCCGGAGGACCATGCCGAACTGCAGGGTTCGTCGGTAAAGGGGGCGGTGAGATCCCTGCACGAGACGCTCTTCGGGGGGTGTCTCCGCGTCGTCGACCCCGATTTCGTGCCCTCCTATAGGGCCCCGGCCACGGGCAAGAGGCCGGAGTGGACGCTGGCTCAGGTGGTGGAGACGACGACAGGAGGGGTGCCCACCAAGGTCCGGCTGGCCGAGGCAGTCGAATGGGTCGACGGCCCGTCCCTGGCCCGTGCCTACAGGCAAGCTCGCGAGCGGGAAGTGCCGACCGCTGGCGACGTCTTCGCGATCGAGAGCGAGCCGGAGGAGACGACTCTGGGCCGGATTGAGATCCGCTCCGTCGGCCGGCTGTTTCGCCGGTCCCGTCCACGTCGAGCGATCGAGACCCACACATCGGGTCGATCGCTCCTGCGCATTGCCGAGGACTCGCCCGTCGGGGATCGGATCCTGCTGGTGACAGACGTTCGGGTGCGCCGGCCGGTGCGGAACAACGGCACGCGCGGGCGGGCGTTGTGGGCGTGCGGCGTGCTCACCGATATGGATCGGCCAATCAAGGACGAGGTCGCCGCGGCGTTTCGCCGCGCTTGCGAGGGCGCCGACGACCTGCGCCGCTTGCAGTCCGCCCGCGGGCCCTCGAACCGCGCCGACAACCGTCGTCATGCCGGCGCGCACGCGCCGATCGATCCGGCCGATGGCCGGCCCAGAGACTGGCGGTCCGAGACGGTCGCTGAGGACGTGCGGTGGTGGGCCGACTACGACGGCCCACCTCAGGGTCCACGGGTGGTTATCGGCCGCCGCCACCTCACCACGGGCCTCTTGTTCCCCGGTGACGTCGTCTGGGTGCGGACCTCGGCCGGCAACAGGGAGGTAGAACAGATCGACCTGGCCGAGATCTGGCGGGAGACCGGCGCCGGGAAGGTGGCCGAGCGGGTTCCGCAGGAGGCGCTGCCGTGCCGCTTCCCGCGGGCTGGTGACCGACCGGTCGGAGATGTCTCGCTGACGGGCTTGTGTCTGTCGTGCGAGATCTTTGGAGCGGCCGACGACCGCAGGTCGAGTGGTCACGACGGCAACAGTCGTGGCGGCGCGCAGACCGCCTATGCCGGTCACGTCCGATTCGGCACCGCCCGGCCCGTCACTCCGGTCCGGATTCAGCAGGCCGACCTGGCTCCGACCGGCACCCCGCACCTTGGAGTCGGCATGTTCCTTTTGGCCCAGCCGCGCACTCTCGATTCGCGCGGTCATCGCAACGAGTTTCCCGGCCGGTGGGGCGCATTCCCCGACGGTTACGGCCTGCGTCAGTTGCGCGGACGCAAGTTCTACTGGCATTCGGATCCGCAGGCCCAGGCCGACTACTGGTCGTCGGCGCTGGGCAGAAAGGTGACTCCGCGGCATCTGCGTCGCTCGGGGCAGAAGTGCCGACCAGGACCGCCGTGCGGTGCGACTTCTTCCGGCGGACAGCCCCGGCGCGGACGGGAAGCCGCAACCGACGGTGCTGGAGCAGACGATCACCGTCGACGGCATTGCCGAAGGTGCCCTCCACAGCCTGATAGCCGCTGTTCAACCGCAGCTGATCCTCGGAGTGCGCAGGCCATCTGCCGCGTTTGCGACCCATCTCGGTGGAGGTAAGCCGCTCGGCCTCGGCTCAGTGACGGCCGAGATCGACTGGTCACGATCGACTCTGGCCCCCACGGTGTCCCGGTACACGGCGGCGCGCGGCACCGGTACGGCCAAGCGCCCGTTCACCTTTCAGCCACGGGTGGTGCTGCCGTGGCTGGATGCCCGCGCTGCCAACCAGCTCCTGCAGATTCTGGATGTCGCCGGACTCGGCGATGCGGTCCACGACGTCACCTACCCAACGACGGTCGGCTGGGACTCCTACGGCACCAAGGCATTCGACGAGAGCTACGACTGGTTCCGGGACAACAACGGGCAGGCGCTCGCCCGTGGTGATCGGCCCTGGGTGCCGCTGCCCGAGGCGGGAGCCGCCGACCAGACCATGCCGGTCGATCCCGCCCGCCCGAGGGGGCGGCGCTAATGACGCACTACGTCGTCGTGGCGGCCTTCCGCATCCAGCCGTGGTTGGCCCGCACACCCAAACTGGTGCTGATCAGAGGCGCATCCCGAGCCCTGCACGAAGCAACGGAGACGAGCACTGTCAACCGAGTCCTGACCGAGACGGGCCTCGGCGGGAACGGCACCAGGATCGCCGCTGACGCGGGTGACGTCGACGGAATCATCGTCGTTGAGACGACGTCCGACCAGGTCGTAGCAGTCCGCCGAGCGCTGCGCGAACACGTGCGACGTACCTTGCCGGGCCTGGAATGGACCGTGTGGGACGGGCGGCGAGCCACCGTGCTGGACGCGTTGACCGAGTCCAAGGACGATAGCGAGCTGATCCTGGCCGAGCTGGTCACGGTCCCGTTCGCCCGACGGTGCGAGGGTTGCGGGGTCGAAACCGCCCACTGCCAGCAATTCATCGCCGGTGAGCGGCTCTGGATCGGACCGGACTGCTTGTCCCGCTGGAGTAACGGCACGACCAGCTGGCTGCCCGGGCACGCCTACCGTGACGAGCTGAACATCCCCGGGAACAGGCCGCCCGGCACCATGGAGGACCTCGCCCGAGCAAGAGGACGGCCAGCTGAGTCGGCGAATCGCTATGGCGGCAAGCGCAACCACGTCGCCGTCGTGTGCGCGGACGGCAACAGCGTCGGCGAGACGTTTAAGGGAATCTCCCAGCATCATCGGTCGAAGGCGGTCGAGGCCCTCGACCGGGCCACCCGCGACGCGCTGTCCACAGCCGCCGCCGACATCACCGAGAACGGCCCCGGCGACACCGATGTCGTAGTTGAGCCGCATTTCGTCGGCGGCGACGACATCCTGGTCAGTGTTCCGGCGCCGCTGGCTTGGTTATTCGCGCTGCAGCTGGCACGCCGGTTCGAGGAGCATCTGAGGGACTACTTCGCGGAGAAGTTCGAATCTGGCGGGCCGGTGACGGCCAGCCTAGGCATCGGTCTGTGTTTCAGCCACACCGCTTATCCCTTCGCGCACGCCCGTGAGGTCGCGTTCGCCGCCATGAAGGAGGCCAAGAAGGGTGTTCAGGGCAGCGAGGCGGCCGTCGGCTGGGCCGACTTGACCGCCGAGGACGACGTCGTGCCGGGACGGTTCCGGACCGTTGGCCGACTGGCGGGCCTACGTGCCGGCTACGCACAGGAAGGTGACCTGGTGATCGATCTGACGAATTCGTCACGGGCCGCGATCGCGGCCGAGATTGACGAGGGCGGGGGGCGTTTCCAGTCTCCGGGCCGGGCCGTCGACCGCTTGGCCGAGTACGCCCGGCGGAACAGCCACGACCGTCTGGCGGCCTGGCTGACGAGCGTGCAGCCGGCAGACGCCGTTGCCGACCTTCGGGCCGGCATCAGTCTCGCCCGATGGTGGCCGCAAACCGTCATCACCACGGAGATAGCTGTTGCTACTACCGGAACGGGACCCGGATGACTGCCGCCACAGCCGCACCGCAGGCCACCGATCTGGTCTTCACGATCGCCTTCCACGGACCCTTCCGGATCGCCCGCGGTGAAGCGTCCGGCGGCGCCGACCTCACCGTCGATCACCAGACTCCGCTACCGGCGAGCAGCCTCAAGGGTCTGATGCGGGCCGCCGCTAACAACGTCCTGGGAATTGGCGATCCTTGGCTGTTCGCCGTTTTCGGAGCCGATACCACCAGCGACGAAACGGGTCTCGCGTTGCACAGCGTGCTCGACCAGTGGTGCTGGAACGACCCCGAGATCGACGAGCGGTCGATGACGATCGACCGGGCGGCACGGATCCGGCTGGAGCCCGACGGCACCGTCATGGACCGGCACCTGCTGATCGGCGAGCAGGTCTGGGTGAACAGGCCGGTGTCGTTCACCGTCAGCCGCCTGGGTCCGCTCGATCCGGGAGACCTCGACGCCCACCGGCTCGTCCTTCGGGCGTCCGCCCGCGCGGTTCTCGCCTTGGGCGGGCAGCGTCGCCGTGGCTTCGGATGGGTCACCATCAGCGACGGACAGGAATGGACGGTGGCCGATTCCCGGGCGCTGCTCGCACTGGCCGATCGGACTCCGGCCCCGGTGGGAACCGCGGCCTCGGGTGCGCGGAGCATTGATGTCGCGCCATCGGGCGCCGACTTGGTCCGGTTGACCTACCGGCTGCTGCTGCGGTCGGTGGTCACCGCCGGCGCAGGCTCCGAGGTCGGCAACGGTCGGCGGGGTCACCAGGTCATCCCCGGGTCGGTGATCCGCGGCGCCCTCGCCGCCGCCTGGATGCGGGATCACGGGACCGCCGACTCCGATCATCGTATGGCCGCACTCTTCGAACGCGATCTGTCCGTGGGTCCGGCTGTTCCGGTCGGAAGCTGGCTCGTCCCGCTGTCGCTGTACCGACGCAAGTACCAACCGGACGGGTTCGACCAATGGTCCGACGGAGCTGCGGTGGCAGGCAAGCCACCGGATAACGGCCTGGAATTCGGCCGTGGGTGGTCCGTTCCCGCAGAGCATACGGTGCGGATCACCAGAACCGCCCTGAACCCCGACGGTACCGCCAAGACCGGCGGCTTGTTCAGCGAAACTGGGCTACGGGCAGGCGTTGTCGCGGTGGGTGAGCTGTGTGTCAGTACCGACGATGTGGCCGCGTTGCAGTGGTTGCGGCGACCTCGCACGCTCCGCGTCGGAGGCCGGCGCAGCACTGGTGGCTTGGTCGACTGGACGGTCCACGAGCCGCCCGCGCCCGTCAGCGCCGATCAGTCTGATGCCGGCACCATGCTCGTGCGTTGTTTGAGCCCGATAATCCTGGTCGACGAGTACGGCGCGCCGGCGGCCGACCGAGCCACAGTGGCGGCAGCCCTGTCCGAGCAGGCCGACACGAAACTGACGGTCGAGCGTGAATGGGCGCGCACCGGGACCGTCGAGGGGTGGCACACCGCGTCCGGTCTGCCGAAGGTCGCCGACTGGGCGATCGAGGCCGGCAGCGTTTTCGAAGTGAGCGGGCTGAGCGCGGCGTCGGCCGAACGCCTCCGGTTCGGAATCGGGCTGCGCCGTCAAGAGGGCTTCGGGCGGGTCGAGGTGTGCACAGCCGGATCGATTCCACAGCTGCAGGAGGACCCGGCACTGCCCGACCCCGGCAGCGCGGTTCCGCAGGATCTCCAGGATCAGCGGCCGACGACGCCTCGGCGGTCACCCGTGTCCGGTCCCGCCGAGGCGACCTCCTCGCTGGCCCACGACTGTATGGCGTCGACGCCGGCGGCACCGGTACGGCCCGACTCCGAGCCCGAACCGGCTCCCGCAGCGCCTGTGTCGATCGAGCAGCGCGTGTCCGACCTCGTTGCCGCGGTCGGGCCCGCAGACGCACCGACGCTGCTCAAGGGTATGGCCAACGAGGCACGGCGAATCGCCAACTTCCGCACGAGTGGGATGGACGCGGTCGCGCAGGGAGCGGCCAAGAGCGCTCTCAAGCAGGCCTGGGCGCGCACTCATGCGGAATCCGTTCAGAATCTGATCGTCGGGCTGCTGCAAGACGAGAACGTCAGTGAAGTCCGCGATTTCGTGACACGTCGGGTGGGGGAACAGCAATGACCACGATGACGGTCATCCGGGTGGAGGGGCACGTCACCGGCCCCTGGGCGATCGGGTCCGCCGGCCATGACGTGGACAGCAACATCCCGGTCCTCCAGGACCCGTACACGAAGCGACCGGTGCTGCCGGCGACCTCTCTGGTCGGAGCGTTGCGGGCGCACCTGTCGGACCCCCTTGCCTGGCTCGGCCCATTGCCTCCCGCTGACCCAGGCGGTGCTCAGCAGCTGACCCCATCGAGGCTCTGGGCCCTGGGCACGGTGCTGGACACGATGATCACTCCGAGCCCGGTACGCCGGACAGCGATCGACGGCTGGCGCGGCGCGGCCGCCGGGACCACCCTGCGCAGCGAGATGGTCGTCGACGCCGAGCGCACCGGATTCTGTTGGGGGCTGTGTCACGGTGGTGCGGCCGACCCGGACCTGTTGGCGGAGGTCGCTTCCTGGCGCTGCGAGATCGGCGCCCGCCGCACGATCGGTCTGGGTCGGCTTGTGGTCGATCAGGTCAGTGCAATCACCGTTGATCTGCGCGATCCCGACGGTCTGACCTGGTGGCTGACCGCCCGCGATGGCTGGCTTCGGTCCGCGTCCGGTGAAGACGTCGTCGCTCCGCCTGGTGAGCCGATCGTCCATCGGGGTACTGGCGACGAGCAACCGTCCGATGCCGAGACGTGGAACTGGCGGATTGTTGACCCGCTGCACGTGGGCACGGGTGAGGTGGCCGAAGACTCATCGGCGGACGGACCGATGTGGCGCTCCACCCGTTCCCGCGAGTATCGGCGGACGCCCGCCGATGGGGGAGCGGAGGACCAGAACCACCTGGCAATACCAGGCAGTGCCTGGAAAGGCATCTTCCGACACCGGGTGTCGTCGATTCTTCGCAGCTGCGGTGCCGGCGACGACACGATCGACGGCGTCGTGCGGGTGCTGTTCGGCGACGTTGGCCAGACCGGAGCGTTGGCGCGGCGCCGGGGGCTGCTGCGGTTCTACCCGTCCGTCGTCGAGGTGACCGAGAGGCTGACACGGACCCATGTTGCGATCGACCGGATCAGTGGGGGCGCCGCCGAAGCCAAGCTGTTCTCGGTCTCCTCCGTGCCAGTCGGGACCACTCAGCTGGTCATCGGCGGGGCCGCCGACCTTCCCGCGACGGTGCGGGACCTGCTGCGCCACGTGGTGCTCGACCTGAACGAGGGGTTGATCGGTGTCGGTGCCTTCACCACGCGTGGGTACGGGACGGTCAGCCTGACCGACCCGCCGCTCACGGTCGACGCGCTGAACATCACCGCGATCGCCGAGTGGGGTGCCGCGCGCATCGCCTCAGCAGCGACGTCGTCGGCAGCGGAGGCGGAGTCAACCAGCCGAGGGGAGCCAGATCGATGACGAACTACTACCTACGACCCTGGTCGGCGCGCCCGTGGACGGACTGGGCGACGACCGTCCGTGTCGCAGCCGGCAGCGGGGCCACCGACTGGGTATGGGCCGATCTTCGGGGACTGCAGCAGGTTTCGGCTCTGCCGGACGACGCTCCGATCACCGGCTGTTTGTGGGGATGGTCCGCAGGGGAAAGCTGGATTCGGCTGCGGTTTGACGTCCCGCTGGGCGGCCAGGCCCGAGTGTGCGGCGCCGTGCTGTCCTCGGTGGACACCGACGGTGACAAGGTGACGGTGTTCCCGCCGAACGACATCCCGGTGTTCCGGTCGCGGCACGTACGTGGTGATGGGGCCGCTGCGCTGGACGGCCGGATGGTGCGGTGCCTTCGTGTGGTCGATCGTACGCTGACGTTCGTGGAATTGACGTGACCTCGTCACGGAGTGCCGTCGAACGTGCCCGGCAGTGGCCCGCAACCTGGCCCAAAGGGTGGGCTCGCGGTGTGGCGACCGTCGCGGGCATCCTGGCTACCGCCTTCGCCGGCCTGGTGATCGAGGACGTTTTTCCCAACGAGTCGGGCGAGCCGCAGGTCGATCTGCTGCATTCGACCTGGCTTCGTGTGCTGCTGCTGGCGTTGATGGGACTTCTGTTCTACTGGGTGTTCTGGTCGGGCATCTGGCGTGATCGCACCAAAGGCACGCTGATCTACGCGCTGTTCCTGTCCAGCGGCCACATCGATCGGCATTCGGAGTCGGCGGCCTCGTCCGGGCGGGACCGCCCGGTCTTCCGGACATTGCTGCGGCGTTGCCGGATCCCCACCGGGCTGTCCGTCGACGTCACCGATCAGATCGAGGAGTTCGCGGACCGGTTGACCGAAATGATCCAGGAGGACGACCCGACCACGCGGACCACGCTGGCCCCGAACATGCTGCTGCCGACCGCGTTGGCCATGGGCTGGCGTCTGACGCCTCCGCAGGACTTCAACTTCTTCGAGATCGACACTAGGGTGGGCTTCTCGATGGACGAGCTGAAGCGCGCATGGGCCGAGCCGGCGGCCACCACGTCGGCCGTCCAGGATTCGCTGGCCCAGCCTTTTGGCTCCGGCCCGGCCGGCCAGGGCACGATCTGGCTCGACATCTACCTGTCCAACAAGCAATACCTGCGTCAGCAGGAGATCGGGACGGGGTTCCCAAGGCCGTCGGAGCGGCGGACCATCGGGGTTCCGGCACCCGGGGATCCTGTGAGGTTCGAGATAGTGCGCTGCGGCGAATCAGGACCGGGCGCGATCGACCCGGCGGGGATGGCTGTGCTGATCGCCCGTGCCGTCCAGCAGGAGGTCGTCAAGAAGCGAACAGTGATCCTGACCGGGCGGATGCCCAAGAGCGTAAGCGTCGCCGTCGGGTGGCTGCTGTGGCACTACTGCCAGGGCCCGCCGAGGGAGTTCTGGCCATACTTCGTTCCGCTAGTGTGGTCCGATCCCGACCAGGAGTATCGGTACCTGCGGGTCGGCTTCGAGCAACCGTTTGCCGAAGAGCTGGGGATCGGGTCATGAGGTGGATCTGCCGCCGGTCAACCTGACGCAGCCCGATATGGTGCTCCACGACGTCGCCGGGAGATCGTGCTGCAGTTGCCTGCCTCCGGTGCAGTCGCCGTTTGTCGTTAGCCGGCATAGCCAACGACGGCGGCCTAGGTTCCGGCCTTCATTGTCGGGTGCCCGGACGGCATGACAGCTGCCCGATTGCAGGGTGGCGCTGGTGTCCATCGAGACGTGGGTGATCCGGGCGAGCCAGTCCGGGTCCTGCGCCTGCAACCACTCGATCAGGACCTTGCTGGTGCGGCCGTTGACCTGCGCGAACAGGCCACCATCACCTCCCCAGGTCGACCAGGCCGGTGTCGAACCGGTCCACCCAGGTCTTCGCCCCGGTCGCTGGGTCGGTCTCGTAGTGGGCCTTGCCACGGCGGGTCTCGTCGACACCCAGGACGGTCACCGGCGGCGGTTGCTCGGGCAGCACCGAGGCCGCGTGGGCGACGAACGCGTATTGTGCGATGCGCCTGTCCATGCCGAACTCGGCCGCCACCC
>CAYZBB010000102.1:0-22376 GCA_964476495.1 uncultured Actinomycetes bacterium
GGGTCGGGGGGGTGGGGGGGGGGGGGGGGTGCGGTGGAGGCCGGCGGTGGTGGCGGCTTCGCTGAGGACCTTGCGGAGCATCGCCGGGGTGAGCCGGCCGGTGAAGGTGTTCTGCTGGCTGACGTGGTAGCAACCCAGCAGGGTCAGCGTCCGTCCGTCGCGGTGACCGATGATCACCTCCCCGCCATGGCCGAAAGCCGGCCTGGGGCGTGGGATCTGCCAGCCGTCCTGGTCCAGGACGCGCAGCAGCGCCTGCCAGCCGATGGCGCCCAGCGTGATCACCACTCGAATGGTCGGGGCGAGCAGTTCCAGCTCCCGACGCAGGAAGCGTGCGCAGGTCCGAATCTCCTGCGGGGTGGGTTTGTTCGCCGGCGGGGCGCAGTGCACGGGCGCGGTGATCCGCACGCCGGTCAGCGTCAGGCCGTCCCCGGCGCGGACCGACGTCGGCTGCGACGCGAGCCCGGCGCGGTGCAGCGCGGCGTACAGCACGTCGCCGCTGCGATCGCCGGTGAACATCCGGCCCGTCCGGTTGGCCCCGTGCGCCGCCGGCGCAAGACCCACGATCAACAGCCGGGCATCCGCCGGGCCGAACCCCGGAACGGGTCGACCCCAATATGTTTCGTCGCGGAAGGCGGCCCGTTTGACCAGGGCGACCTCCTCCCGCCAGGCGACGAGCCGGGGGCAGGCGCGGCAGTCGGCGATCTCCCGGTCGAGCAGGGCCAGCGAGTCGGGTGCGCCGCCGCGGCCTGTTGCCTGGTGGTGGACGCCCGGGCCGGGGGCCGCCGACAGCGGCCCCGGTTTGGCCGCGGGGTCCTTGGGGGTGCTCGTCCGGCCGCCCACCGCCGGTCACCGCGACGGGGCGAACGCCGGCTCCGGCAAGTGCGTGGCCACCGGGACGAGCCGGGTCAGTTGGGTGACGTGCCGCGGCTCCAACTCGTCGAGGGCGGACACCCCGAGCAGGGCCATGGTGCGCTCGATCTCGCCGCGCAGGATGGCGATCGTCCGGTCGACGCCCGCGCGGCCACCGGCCATCAGGCCGTACAGGTAAGCCCGGCCGATCAGCGTGAACTTCGCACCGAGAGCGACGGCGGCAACGATGTCGGCGCCGTTCATGATGCCGGTGTCGATCATCACGGTGGCGTCCTTGCCGACCTGGCGGACCACCTGCGGCAGGAGGTGGAACGGTACCGGCGCCCGGTCGAGCTGGCGGCCGCCGTGGTTGGACAGGACGATTCCGTCCACTCCGCGGTCGACGAGCCGCACGGCGTCGGGAACGTTCTGCACGCCCTTGACGACGAGCCTGCCCGGCCACATCTCGCGGATGATGTCGAGATCGTCGTAGGAGATGGTCGGGTCCATGGCGGAGTCGAGCAGGTCGCCGACGGTGCCTCCCGTCGACGACAGCGAGGCGAACTCCAGCGTGGGTGTGGTGAGGAAGTCGAACCACCACCAAGGCCGGGGGATGGCGCTGAGCACCGTGCGCGGGGTCAGCTGTGGCGGGATCGAGAACCCGTTGCGCTTGTCGCGCAGGCGATTTCCGGCGATCGGCGTGTCGACGGTGAACATCAGGGTGTCGAAGCCGGCGGTGGCCGCACGCTCGACCAGACCGTAGGAGATTTCCCGCTCGCGCATGACGTACAGCTGGAACCAGTTGCGGCCGTGTGGGTTGGCGGCCTTGACGTCCTCGATCGAGGTGGTGCCGAGGGTGGAAAGGGTGAACGGGATCCCGGCGGCCCCGGCGGCCCCTGCGCCCGCCGTCTCGCCCTCGGTCTGCATCAGCCGGGTGAACCCGGTGGGTGCGATGCCGAACGGCAGGGCGCTGGTATCGCCCAGGATGGTCGTGGAGGTGGTGACCCGGGCGGCGGGCCGGAGGATGTCGGGGTGGAACTCGATGTCCTCGAAGGCGCGACGGGCTCGGCTCAGGGACAGCTCGCGCTCCGCCCCACCGTCGGTGTAGTCGAAGGCGGCGGCCGGGGTGCGCCGTCTGGCGATGCGTCGCAGGTCGTGGATCGTCAGCGCCCTGTCCAGCCGGCGCTTGCGGCCGTGGAGTTCCGGCTTCTTGAACTTCATCAGCTCGGCGAGTTCGGCAGGCTTGGGCAGCTGGCGCTTGACCATGCGGCTCTCCTTCGAGGCTGTCGCGGTCGTTGCCGGCGACCTCCGGTCCGATCGTGTGGTCTGACCATAGCTTAGATGCGACTCCGCTCACGGTCAATCGATGCGGGTCGAGAGTCCTCCGTCGACGTGGGTCGTCGGGTCTAGTTCCGGTCGTTCAACCAGGGTCGCTCGGGCACGTCGCCGGGCGGTCCACCCGGCATCGGGCCATGCATCCGGGCGTGTGCGAACGGGGGCTCGACGAATCCCGGCGGTGGCTCGTGTGCCACCGCGACCGCCGACCCGGCCACCACGGCCGCGACCGCGGTCGTCACGGCCAGCGCCGCTCGGTGCCGGGCGGCCGATCGATAGGTGTGGCGTCCGCCCAGGCGGGCTCGGCGCCACACCCGGCGGGTGATCGTGGCAGCCATGGGTACCCCTTCCGACGCAATGATGCCAGGGTTACCCGTCGCACGTCAGGATCCGGTACGCCCGTCCGATCAGAAGGCGGCCTCGTCGATCTGCATCAGCGACAGGTCAGCGCTCTCGATGATCGCCCGGCGTACGGTGAGCTCGGGCAGCACGTTGCGAGTGAACCAGCGTGCCACGGCAGGCTTTCCGGCGTAGAAGTCCCGGTCCCTCGGGGCCGGGTCGGCGTCCAGCGCGGCCTGCGCGACCAGCGCCTGACGCAGCAGCAGGTAGCCGATCAGCAGGTCGCCGACGCTCATCAGCAGCGACACCGCATGCTCGCCGACCTTGTACACCGATTCCGGTTCCTGCGTCGACGACATGGCGTAGCCGACCAGGGTGGCGATCATCGCCTGCACGTCGCCGAGGGCGGTGCCGAGCAGTGCCACCTCCTCCTTCAGCCGCCCGTCGCGGGTCTCGGGCACGCTGGACCTGACGAAGTCGGCGATCTCCGCGGCCACCGTGCCCAGCGCGAGCCCGTGATCCTTGACGATCTTGCGGAAAAAGAAGTCCTGCGCCTGGATGGCGGTGGTGCCCTCGTACAGGGTGTCGATCTTGGCGTCCCGGATGTACTGCTCGATCGGGTAGTCCTGGGTGTAGCCGGAGCCGCCGAACACCTGCAGCGCCAGGGCCAGGTTCTCGTAGGCCCGCTCCGACCCGACGCCCTTGACGACCGGCAGCAGCAGGTCGTTGACGTGCCTGGCGACGGTCAACTCGTCGCCGTCGAGGTCGCCGGAGGCGATCTTGTCCTGCCAGGACGCCGTGTACAGGTAGACCGCGCGCAGGCCTTCCGCATACGCCTTCTGCCGCATCAGGATCCGGCGGACGTCCGGGTGGTGGATGATCGTCACCCGTGGCGCTGCCTTGTCCGACGCCCGGGTCAGATCCGGGCCCTGCACCCGCTGCCTGGCGTAGTCGAGGGCGTTCAGGTAGCCGGTGGACAGCGTGGCGATGGCCTTGGTCCCGACCATCATCCGCGCATACTCGATGACCTGGAACATCTGCGCGATGCCGTCGTGCCGTTCGCCCAGCAGATATCCGACCGCGGGCGTGCCGTGGATGCCGAAGCTCAGCTCACAGGTGGTGGAGACCTTCAGCCCCATCTTGTGCTCCACGTTGGTGACGAACACGCCATTGCGCTCGCCCAACTCGCCGGTCTCCGGGTCGAAATGGAACTTGGGGACGATGAAGAGGCTCAGACCCTTGGTGCCGGGCCTGGTTTCGATGCCGGGTCCCTCCGGTCGGGCGAGCACCAGGTGGACGATGTTGTCGGTCAGGTCGTGCTCGGCCGAGGTGATGAACCTCTTGACACCCTCGAGGTGCCAGCTGCCGTCGGGCTGCAGGATCGCCTTCGTCCGGCCGGCGCCCACATCGCTGCCGGCGTCCGGCTCGGTCAGCACCATCGTCGAGCCCCACTGCCCGGCGATCATGGCCTCCGCCATCCGCTGCTGCTGCGGCGTGCCGTTGCGGTGGATGACGGCCGCGAAGTTGGGGCCGCCGGAATACATGAACAACGCCGGGTTGGCTCCGAGAATGAGCTCCGCGGCGGCCCATCGCAGGCTCGGGGAGGCGCCGAACCCGCCCAGTTCGGTCGGCAACTCCAGGCGGTACCACTCGCCCTCGCGCACGGCGCGGTAGGACTTCTTGAACGGCTCGGGGAGGGTGACGCTGAAGGTGGCCGGGTCGTAGACCGGCGGATGGCGGTCACCGTCGACGAACGAGTCGGCGATCGGCCCGATCGCCACCTTCTCAAACTCTTGCAGGACGTTTCGGGCGGTCTCGGCGTCCATCTCGGCGAACGGGCCCCTGCCCATGCGATCGCCGGCGCCGAGCACCTCGAACAGATTGAACTCGAGATCTCTTATGTTGGAACGGTAGTGGCTCATCCAAAGCTCCCTCGACGCTCGTCTGACCGGCGGTTCGACGGTGGCCGGCGACCGGCCGGGAAGTTGGCCGGCACGCCTGGCGTTTGTTAACCCAGGTTATTACCGGTCAGTAACTTCTGCAAGGAAGCAGGTCAGGACTCACGTGAACGGCTTGGTCCGGCGGCGCGGCGGTCAGTCGGGCAACTGCTGGTCACCCGGCCGGCGCGAGGGTCGGGATCTGCAGGGCGCAGCCCTGCTCGCGGCCCAGGTGCAGGGTGCAGGTGCCCCGTCCGAGCCGCCGGTAGCCGGCGGGGAACTGGCCGAGGATCGGGTTCCGGCCGTGGAACCAGCGGCCCTGCACGTCCAGTCGCAGCTCGTCACCGGCCCGGAACCGGGTGGCCGACGGCAGCAACTCGATCTCCAGGCCGACCGGTACGCCCGGCCTGAGCGGTTCACGGGTGGTGTGCGGATGGAACGGTTGGTGCGGCCGGGACCGCGCCGAGTCGGACGTCCGGTGTGAGGCCAGCAGCATGCCGTGGGTGACCATGTCCCCGGTGAACCCGTAGGACCCCTCGAAGGTCACCTCCCGGCCGTCCCGGAACTTGCGGACCCCCGCGAAGACGGAAATGTCGTCGCCCGCGTCCACCGAAACCGTGAGGTTGAGCAGTATCGGGCCGGTCACCTCCGTGTCTGCGGTGAAGCGGTGGGAGAAGCTCACCCGCCCGTGTCGGCAGCCGAAGGCGACCGTTGCGCCGGTTGCGGGGGACTCGTCGACGAGCCGGCCGGCGGGAGCGCAGTGCAGGGTGCGCCATTGGACATCAGGCGGCGGCCACGCAGGTTCGTGCCGCACCGCGGCGATGCTCGTCCGGTCGTCGCGGATCTCCAGGCGCACCGCCGGCTGATCGAGCAGGCCGGTGTCCCGCCCCTTCAGGAAGTGCTCGAAGAACCGGGCCTGGGCCTCCAGCGCCTCCGGCGAGTAGTAGACCGACCACTTCGGGCCGCGATGGGTGTAGAGCCACTTGTGCGGCGAGCCGATCCGCCGGAACCCCTCGAAGGAGCCGTTGGTGTGCAGGTTCTGGTCCGAGAAGCTGGCGCAGACCAGCGCCGGGACCCGGATGTCCTCGATCGAACGGTTCCGCTCGGCCCACCACCGGTCGACCAGTGGCCGCGCACGGGCCGGCCGGACCAGGTCGACGCGGCCCTTGCTCTGCCGGCGGAGCGCCGTGCCCCACACGGTGAAGAAGCCGGTCTCCAGCACGCCGCCGGGACGGGCGAGGTCCCGGTAGAGGTCGGTCAGACCCTCCCATGGGCAGATCGCCGCCAGGTGGGGTGGTCCGGTGGCTGCGCCGGCCCACTGGCTCATCGCCAGATACGACACGCCGCTCAACCCGACGCGGCCGCTGCTCCACGGCTGCACTCCGGCCCACTCGACCAGGTCGTGGACGTCGAGACCCTCCTGCTCGGACAGCACGGTCGGCTCGCCCTCCGAGGTGCCCCAGCCACGCAGGTCGGCGTTGACCACGGCGTAGCCATGGGTCATCCAGAAGCCCGGATCCGGCGACTCCCAGGAAGCCCACGCCGAGTGGGTGACCGGTGCGCTTCTCATCAGCCGGTACTGAAAGGACGGGCGGTAGCCGCGCCGGGTCGGGTGGCGCAACGGGATGTTGTCCTTGCCGTACGGGTGCGCGCACAGGAGCACCGGGTGCGGTCCGTCGCCCGCAGGTCGGAAAACGTTGACTCGCAGGTGAACCCCGTCTCGCATCGGCACCGGTACGTCCCACTCGACGACCCCGCCGGCCGGTGGGTCGGTGATGGTCACCGGCGGCCGGAGGATGCGCCGCAGCGCCGTCCAGGCACGTATCGGAACGTCACGACGGACCATGACTGGACTCTAGAGCGACGGTGGTCCAGCCTGGTGGATCAAGATCGTCGGGTCGCACGGTCACCGGGGCCCGGTCCGGTGGCGTGTTCACCGGTGTGACGCACGCACCCCTTCGGGGCGCCGCGTCAGGTGACGCGACGGGTGGACCGGCGGGCCCGGTAGGCGGCCGCCGCCAGCCGATTGCCGCATCCGGAGTCGCAGAAGCGCTTCGAGCGGTTCTTCGACAGGTCGACCACGACGTCCCCGCAGTCCGGGGCCTCACAGATCCGCAGGCGGGCGAGCTCGCCGCTGCGCACCACGTCGACCATTGCCATCGCCGCCTCGACAGCCATCCGCTCGGCGAGCGGCGCGTCGGGGGGAGTCGCGTGCAGGTGGTAGTCCCACTCGTCATGCCTGACCAGTTGTGGCAGTGCGCGGAACTCACGCAGCAGGCCGTTGACGATCTCGACCACCTCGTCCTCGTCGGCGTCCCAGATCCGTCGCAGACGGGGGCGCAACGCGCGAACCTCCTGGAGCTCGGCCTCGTCGCGGCAGTGCCGGCCGGTCCACCCCCAAGTCGTGACGAACCGGTCGAGATCGTCGATCCGGACCAGGTCTTCCTCCTGGGCCGACCCGGGAGCGGTGTTCACAAGGGCGGCCGCAGTCGCCAGGGCCACCTCAGTGTCATGGGCAAAAACCATGTTGACTCCTGACGGCGCGACACCTTAAGGTCACGAGCGTAATGCTATTTGACTCATGACGACCAGGGTCCTCGAAGGGTTCGGGCCCCTGACGGAACCGCGACAGGGAGGTGTCCGATGACCCACGATCACGCCCACACCCCGAGCCTGACCCGCCGAGCCAGGTTCGGCCTGCTGCTGGCCTTGCTGACTGCGGCCGCGTTCGGCACTTCCGGCGCGTTCGCCCGCTCGCTGATCGATGCCGGCTGGACCCCGGCCGCGGCCGTCACCGCCCGGGTGACCGTGGCAGCGCTGGTCATGCTGGTGCCGTCGGTGCTCGCACTCCGCGGCCGGTGGAGCGTCTTCCGTCGCAATCTCCCGATGATCACCGCGTTCGGCCTGATCGCCATCGCCGGCTGCCAGGTCGCCTACTTCAACGCGGTGCAGCACCTGTCGGTGGGCGTGGCGCTGCTGCTGGAATACATGGGCATCGTCCTGGTCGTCGGCTGGCTGTGGGTCCGCCACCGGCAGCGTCCGCGCAAGCTCACCGTTGGCGGGACGGTCGTATCGGTCGTGGGGCTGGCGCTGGTGCTCGACCTGATGGGTGACGCCACCGTCGACGTGGTCGGCGTGCTGTGGGGTCTGGTCGCGGCCGTCGGTCTGGCCGTGTTCTTCGTCATGTCGGCCAAGAGCGACCCCGAGCTGCCGCCGCTGGTGATGGCCGGCGGGGGCATGACGATCGGTGCGGTCGCCCTGCTGCTGTGTGCCGCCTTCGGCCTGCTTCCGATGGCCGCCAACACGGCCGACGTGGTGTTTGCCGGTCATGACGTGCCCTGGTGGGTGCCGGTGGCCGGCCTGTCGCTGATCGCCGCGGTCTTCGCCTACGTCGTCGGCATCATGGCCGCCCGCGAGCTCGGATCCAAGCTGGCGTCGTTCGTCGGGCTGACCGAGGTGATGTTCGCGGTGCTGTTCGCCTGGCTGCTGCTCGGCCAGCTACCCACCGTCGTCCAGTTGATCGGCGGCGTGCTGATCGTGGCAGGGGTGGCGATGGTGCGGACTGATGAACTACGAGCTGAAATGTCCGACCGGCCGGACCAGCCGGTGGTCCCGTCGTCCGCCGGATGACACACTGGCCGCCATGCGCTCCGCGGCGGCCCGGACGAGTCGGCTGCTGACCTGCGGGGCGGTTGCCGGGCCCTTGTTCGTCGGCGTGACCACCGTCGAGGCGCTCACGCGGCAGGGCTTCGATATTCGGCGGCATGGCATCAGCCTGCTTGCGCTGGGAGCGCATGGCTGGATCCAGGTGCTCAATTTCGTCGTCGCCGGGGCGCTGTCCATCGGCTTCGGCCTCGGCGTTCGACGCCTGCTGGGCCGGGGGTGGGCGGCCCCGCTGGTTTGGGGTTACGGCACGGGCCTGGTGGTGACCGGGCTCTTCCTGGTCGATCCCGGCGCCGGCTTCCCGGTCGGCGCGCCGGCGGCGATCGGCCCGATGAGCTGGCACGGCGCCATCCATGCCGCCGCGCCGCCGTTCGCATTCGCCTGCCTGACCGGCCTCTGCGCGATCTTCGCCCGATGGTTCGCGGCCGGCGGACGCATGGGTTGGGCGGCCTACAGCCTGTTCACCGCGGTCGCCGCGGTGCTGCTGATCTTGTTGCCGGGTGGCGCCGGCTCGGTGCGTTCGGCGCTGGCCGTGGTGCTCACCTCGGCCTGGCTGACCGGCGTGGCGGCGGTGCTGCGCCGGCAGGTGCCGCCCGACCTCGAAGCCGCCGGCTCAGTGGGGTCCGTTCATCAGAGCCGCCCGGACCCGGACGTCTCGGCCGCGCCCGGCGGGTTGCGCTGATCCACGACGCGCAGATCCGGGCCCGCAGGGGCCGGGGTGAAGGCGCTGGGTTGCGGGCGGGTGGGCATGGAGTCGGCCGGGTCGAGATCCACGTGGCCGGTTTTCTTCAGCCGGCAGTGCGGATCTCGACCGACGCGACCGCCAGATTCGCGACCGTTAGATTTCGGCGTAACGGTCACCTTTGGTTCGACTCGGTGCACGGCCGGGCTCGCCTTGCTCGGCCGTTCAAGCACCGAGCCAGGGCGTCAAAGCACCGGGCCAGGCTCGCGGAGCCCGCGAGCGACGGGTCAGCGCTCGGCGATCGCGTCGATCAGGCCCCGCACCGCCCGCGCCGAGTGACCCTCGATGAACGTGTCGACATGCGGCAGCGCGGCCGCCATCCCACCGGCGAGGGGTACGAATCCGGGCGCGGCCTTGCGCGGATTCACCCAGATCACCCGGTGCGCCAGCCGGTGCAGCCGCGCCATCTGCTCGCCCAGCAGCGCTGGGTCGGCCCGCTCCCAACCGTCTGACACGATCACCACGACCGCTCCCCTGGCCAGCCCCCGGCGGCCATCGGTGTCCAGGAACTCCTTGACCGCCGCGCCGATCCGGGTGCCGCCGGAGGCGTCCGGCGACGCGGCCATGGCTCGGGTGACCCCCTGCGCGCGGGGGCCCCGCGCCAGCGCCCTGGTGACCGGGTGCAGGCGGGTGGCGAACACATAGGCGTGTGCCCGGGCACCGAGCACGGCCCCTTGCAGCACCCGCAGGTACACCCGGGCGTAGGACTGCATCGACCCGGACACGTCGGCCAGCAGCACCACGCGCCGGGGCAGGGTGCTGCGTCGCCGGCGCACCCAGCGCACCGGGTCACCGCCGGTGCGGCAGGCCCGGCGCAGCGTGCGCCGCAGGTCGACGGCACGGCCTGGACCTAGAGTGGGCTGCCAACGCGCAGGTCGTGTCGGGGCGACGATGCGCATCCGGTCGACGATCCGGTTGAGCTCGGCCAGCTCTCCCGGATCACACTGGGCGAAGTCCTTGGCCAGTAGCAGCTCGACCTCCGACGCGACGGCGGCAACCGCCGATCCGTCGTCCCGCTCGTCCGCGCCGCCGGGGCTCTCGTCACCGATCGATTGCGCCCCGGGTCGTTCCTGTGGGCGGGACTGCACCGGTTCGGTGCCGTCCCGTTCCTTCGGGGGCCCGGCCACGGCGCCGGCCGGCAGCCGGTTGTCGCGCTCACCGCGGAACTCGGCGGGATCTGCGCCGTCCGTTGTCGCGGGAGTACCGAAGACCTGCGCGAACACCGCGTCGAAGGCCGGCAGGTGCTCGATCCTGTCGACCAGGGTGACCCTGGACAGCCAGTACAACGCGTCGACCGTGACGGGTTGGGCGGCGATCACGACCCGCGTCCACCACACGGTGCGATGCACCGGCACCGGGACCCCGCGGGCGCTGAGCAGATCGGCGAACTCCGCGCCGAGCGACGCCAGATCAGGCTCGTCAGGCACTGACCACCCAATTCAGCCCGGCGTCGACCGCCGCCTCCTGGTCCTCCCGGTACTTGAGCACCGACCCCAACGTCGCGCCGGCCGCGGAACCGTCGAGGGAGCCGTAGCCGAGGACCCGCAGCGCGCGCAGCCAGTCGATGACCTCGGCGGTGCCGGGTGGCTTCTGCAGGTCCAGGGTGCGCAGCCGGGCCGCGGCGGCCGCCGCGGCGGTGGCAAGGGCCACGTCGACGCCGGGTACCCGGGCGCGGACGATCGCGACGACGCGGGCGACGTCCGGGTGGTCGATCCAGTGGTACAGGCAGCGTCGCTTGAGGGCGTCGTGCACGTCCCGGGTGCGATTGGACGTCAGGATGGTGATCGGTGGCACGGTGGCCCGAAGGGTGCCCAGTTCCGGTACCGTGACCGACCGCTCGGCCAGCATCTCCAGCAGGAACGCCTCGAAATGCTCGTCCGCCCGGTCGATCTCGTCGATGAGCAGCACCGCCGGTCGTGGGCCGGTGTGGGTCAGCGCCATCATCAAGGGCCGGTCGATCAGGAAGTCGCGGTGGAACAGGTCGCCGGTGGCGAGCTGGTGGCCCTCGGCCTCGGCGACCCGGATGGCCAGCAGCTGCCGAGGGTAGTTCCATTCGTAGACGGCCTCGGCGATGTCGATGCCCTCGTAGCACTGCATCCGGATCAGCCGGGTGTCCAGGGCACCGGCCAGCGCCAGGGCTGCCGACGTCTTGCCGACTCCCGCCTCGCCCTCCAGCAGCAGCGGCTGGCCCAACCGGGCCGCGCAGAACAGGGCGGTGGCCAACCCGTCGTCGGTGAGGTATCCGGTGGTCGCCATCAGGTCCGCGAGTGCGCGAACATTCGGCAGCAGCTCGAGCAAATCGGCCGGAGCGGTCACGACTCAGGGTACCGAGAGGGCTCCTTCTGGAACGCCCTCAGACAAGCGGGTGCGCAGAACCAGACCGTCCGGCCCTCGTGCTCGACGTGCAGGTTCGACGGCACGGTCGCCACGGTCATCCCGCACACCGGATCGATCGCCGTCGCCGGCTGCGGGCGTGAGACCTGCCGGACGGCGCGGGACTGCACGATCGACGCGAGGATCGACACCGCGATCTCCCCGGCGGTGCGGGCGCCGAGGTCCAGGCCGGCCGGTGTGTCCACCCGCTCCCGCAGCATCGTGGCGAGATCTGGTCTTTCGGCGGCGATCTCGTCCAGGACCGCCGTCCCGCGGCGCCGGCTGGCGACCAGGCCGACGTACGGGACGCCCGCCTCGACCGCCGCGCACAGGACCCGGGCCTCGTCCCGGCCGTGTGACGCGACGACGACCGCATCAGCTCCGTCGACGCTGCCGGCCGTGGCGCACCGGTAACCGGCCGCCTCGGTGACCCGGGCGACGGCAACGGCCACCGGTCCGTCCCCGTGCACCAGCACCAGCGGCGGCGGCACGACCGGGTCGAGGAAGATCTCCAGCGCCCCGCCGGACAGGCATGGGTTGTGCACGGTCAACGTCCCACCGGCCGGGTCCGGGTGCTCGTCCACGAGGGCTCCGGGGCTGATACGCAGCAGCAGCGGCTCCGGCGCGTCCAGCAAACGCAGACTCTGGGTGCGCACGGTCGACTCCGCGCAGGTGCCGCCGACGAAGCCCTCGATGGACCCGTCGGCATGCACGATCGCCTCGTCGCCGGCCTTGGCCGAGGTCGGCCGCTGCGCAAGCACCACCCGGGCACGAACGAACGGCACACCCTGGGTGCGCAGTTGTACCGCCCGCTCGTCCAGATCCGCGTTGCTCACCGAGTCTCCTCAGGTCACCGCGAGATCGGTGCGCACCGGTGTGCCCTGCATGGCCATCCACACGTTCGCCGGGGTGAGCGGCATGTCCGCGTGCCGCACCCCGAACGGCGCCAGCGCGTCCATGACCGAGTTGACGACGGCCGCCGGGGAGCCCACGGTCGCCGACTCGCCGACGCCCTTGAGGCCGAGCGGATGGTGCGGCGACGGGGTGACGGTCTCTCCGAGCTCCCAGCTCGGGCATTCGAGCGCCGTGGGCAGCAGGTAGTCCATGAACGAGCCGCCGACGCAGTTGCCGTCCTCGTCGAACGCGATCAACTGCATCAGCGCCATGCCGATGCCGTCGGCCAGACCGCCGTGGATCTGCCCCTCGACGATCATCGGGTTGATCCGCGGGCCGCAGTCGTCGACCGCGATGAACCGGCGCACCTTGACCACCCCGGTGCCCGGGTCGACGTCGGTGACGCAGATGTACGCGCCGAACGGGTAGGTCAGGTTCGGCGGGTCGTAAACGACGGACGCGTCCAGGTGTCCCTCCACCCCCTCGGGCAGGGTCAACGTGCCGTGGCTGAGCATGGCGATCTCGGCGATGGTCTTGCCCTGCTCCGGGTCTCCCCGGACCTGCCAGCGGCCGTGATCCCACTCCAGGTCGTCCTCCGCGACCTCGAGTGCGGCCGCCGCGACGATCTTTGCCTTGTTCCGGATCCGTTGCGACACAATGGCCGCCGCGGCACCGGACACCGGGGTGGAGCGGGACCCGTAGGTGCCAAGGCCGAACGGAGTGTTGTCGGTGTCGCCGTGGATGACCTCCACGTCCTCCGGCGGGATCCCGAGCTCCTGCGCGACGATCTGCGCGTAGGTGGTCTCGTGCCCCTGCCCCTGGGTCTGCACCGACAGGCGCAGCTGCGCCTTCCCGGTGGGATGCACCCGCAGCTCACAGCCGTCGGCCATGCCCAGGCCCAGGATGTCCATGTGCTTCTTGGGTCCCGCGCCGACACCCTCGGTGAAGAACGAGACGCCGATGCCCATCAACTCGCCGTGCGCCCGCCGCTCGGCCTGTTCTTTACGCAGTGCGTCGTAGCCGGCGATCTGCATTGCCAGTTTCAGCGCCCGCGGGTACTCGCCGGAGTCATACTCCCAGCCGGTCTTGGAGGTGTAGGGGAACTGCTCGGGCCGCAGCAGGTTGGCCAGGCGCAGCTCGGCCGGGTCCATGTGCAGTTCGGTGGCCAGCAGGTCGACCATCCGCTCGACCAGGTAGACCGCCTCGGTGATCCGGAACGAGCAGGCGTACGCGACCCCGCCGGGCGCCTTGTTGGTGTAGACGCCGGTGACCTTGCAGTGCGCTGCCTGCAGGTCGTAGGAGCCGGTGAAGATGTGGAAGAAGCCGGCCGGGAACTTGGTCGGCTGCGCGGTCCCGTTGAAGGCGCCGTGGTCGGCGAGCACGTCCACCTTCAGTCCCAGGATCTTGCCGTCCCGGGTCGCCGCGATGCTGCCGGCCATGTGATAGTCGCGGGCGAAGCTGGTCGCCATCAGGTTCTCGCTGCGGTCCTCCATCCATTTCACCGGCCGCCCGGTGACGATGGAGCCGACGACGGCCAGCACGTACCCGGGGTAGATGCCGACCTTGTTGCCGAACCCGCCACCGATGTCGGGGGAGATGATCCGGATCTTGTGCTCGGGGATGCCGGCCACCAGCGCGTAGACGGTGCGGTGCGCATGCGGGGCCTGGTTGGTCGACCAGACGGTGAGCTTGCCGGTCACCGGGTCCATGTGCGCGACGGTGCCGCAGGTCTCCATCGGCGCGGGATGCACTCGTGGATACAGGATCTCCTGGGTGACGACCACCTCGGCCTGCTCGAAGACCCGGTCGGTCTCGGCCCGGTCGCCGGCCTCCCAGTCGAAGATGTGGTTGTCCGTGCGGCCCTGCACGTCGTCGCGGATGACCGGGGCATCCGGGTCCAGGGCCCGCTTGGCGTCGGCGACCGCGGGCAGCGGCTCGTAGTCGACCTCGATCAGCTCCAGTGCGTCCCGGGCGATGTACTCGGTGTCCGCGACAACGTAGGCGACCTCTTGGTGCTGGAAACGCACCTTGTCGGTGGCCAGCACCGCCTGCACGTCCGCCGAGAGGGTCGGCATCCAGGCCAGATTCAGGCCGGCGAGCGTTTCCCCGGTGATCACCGCCTGCACACCGGGCAGCGCCGCCGCGGCGCTCGTGTCGATGGAGCGAATCCTCGCGTGCGCGTACGGGCTGCGCAGGATGGCGGATTCGAGCATGCCCGGCAGCCGCACGTCGTCGACGTAGTTGCCTTGCCCGCGAAGGAATCTCGCATCCTCCTTGCGGTGCATCCGGCCGAAGCCGATCGGGTTGCCTGCCGGGCTCAGCCGGTTGCTCGGACGCGCGGTGGTGGCTGTCATGCCGATACCTCCTCGGCGGGTCGGGAGGGGTGTCCCGCCGCGTGCCGGACCGCGCGGACGATGTTCTCGTAGCCGGTGCACCGGCAGATCTGTCCGGAGATGGCCTCTCTGATGGTGGCTTCGTCCGGATCGGGATCATGGTCCAACAGGTGTCGGGCGGTCATCATCATGCCCGGCGTGCAGAACCCGCACTGCAGGCCGTGTTCGGCCATGAACCCCTCCTGGACGGGGTCCAACGCGCCGTTGGTCGCGAGGCCCTCCACCGTACGGACACGGTGGCCGTCGGCCATCGCGGTGAGCACGGTGCAGGTCTTCACCGGTTCGCCGTCGAGCCAGGCGACGCAGGTGCCGCACTGCGACGTGTCGCAGCCCCAATGGGTCCCGGTGAGCCCCAATGTGTTCCGCAGATAGTGCACCAGCAGCTGGCGGGTTTCGACATCGGAGGTGTGCTCGACACCGTTGACGGTGATGTGCACCTCCACAGCTCGCCGCTGGGGCTTGTCCGGGCTTCGCCCGGGCTGATCCTGATCCGGCATGTCAGATCCTTCCCTGCGCGCGGTCGGCGGCGCGGCGCAGCGCACGCCGGGTGAGCTCGTCAACCAGGTGCCGCTTGTAGACCACCGGCCCCCGCTGATCCGGGTTTGGATTGCTGGCCGCGGCCGCCAGCCGGCCCGCTTCGGCCAGTGTGTCCTCGGTGAGGCGCCGGCCGCGCAGGTAGTCCTCGGCGTCGGGGGCGCAGCCGTGGTCCGCGCCCACCGCGGCCAGGCCGATGCCGACATCACGCACCGCGTCGCCGTCCAGCACGAGGTACGCGCCGGCCGCGGCCACCGCCCAGTCGCCGGTGCGACGCTCCACCTTCTCGTACGCGCTGCCCACGCCCGGGCGGATCGGGATGCGCACCTCGGTGAGGATCTCCGCGTCGTCGAGCACGGTCTGGTACGGGCCGTCGTCCAGCTCGCGCGCGGGAACGGTGCGAGACCCGTTGCGCGACCTGATGACCACCTCGGCTCGGAGCGCGCTCATGACGGCGGAGAGATCCTCGGCGGGGTCCGCCTGGCACAGCGACCCGCCGACGGTTCCGCGGTTGCGCACGATCGGGTCGGCGATGACCCGTTCCGCGTCGCGCAGGATCGCGTAATGCTCGCCGATCACCGGCGAGGCCAGCACGCTGCGGTGTCGGGTCAGCGCGCCGATGACGAGGTGATCACCCGCCGTCCGGATGTAATCCAGCTCGTGCAGGTCGTTGATGTCGATGACGCACTCGGGCTGGGCGATCCGCAGCCGCATCATCGGGATCAGGCTGTGTCCGCCGGCGACGAGGCGGGCTTCGGGCCCGTACCGCTCCAGCAGTTCCAGAGCCTCGTCGACGCTGTGCGCCCGCGCGTAATCGACCGGGGCTGGTGTCTGCATGCCCGACCTCTCTTCAGCCGATGGGCGTCCGGCACCTCGGCCGGCCGGCCGTCGAAAGGTCCATGCGTGGACATCGACCGATGTCCGGCGATGATCTGGGGCGGTGGTCCGGCGCGGCGATTGACGGACCTGCTGCCAGTCTGCGCCCGAACGGATGCGCTGACAATGGTCGTCCGTCAAGCGATTTCGTAGCGACAGAATAATCAGGACGGAAGGGTCAAACCGGCGCAGGCGGGTTGTCGATGCGTTGACTCGCGGACGGCATCGGTCCGCTGAATCGCCACGGAGCGCATCGGGACGACCGAGGCATCCCGCGGCGGCGCGTAGCGCAGGGGAGAGGCGACGAAGATGCCGGTCGCGAGCAGGGCGAGCACGGTCCCGATCGAGCAGACCCGCGTCATGACCGTCGTGGTCCGCAGCCGAAGCCTGCGGCGCGTCAGAGCGAGTATGCCGAACCCGGTCAGGCCGCCGGCAGCGTTGACGACGACGTCGGTGACGTCGGTGCGCCCCACGGCCAGGGCGTACTGGGCGACCTCGAGGATCAGGCTCGTCCCGGCGACCGTGCCGGCCGCCGTCCACCAGCGCCACGACGGCGCGAGCAGGTCGAGATAGAGGCCGAAGGGAACGAACAGCACGAAGTTGGCGACGATCTCGAACGGCTTGCTGGCGCCGGCGCCGGCGCTCGGCACGAACGGAACGAGTTTGATCTCGCGCAGCACGCCGCCGATATACGGGACCTCGAGCTTCCACAGCACGATCCAGGCGAGCAGCACGAGGTAGACCGCGAACAGCACGAACAGTAGGACGCCTCCGCCTTCTTGGGACGGCTTCTTCTCCGGGGCAGACACACCAGGCTCCACGACGACGACAGCGACCAGCAATCCTAGGCGCCCGATGGCGGGCCGGCGCCGCCCCCACGTAGCCTGATGAGCGGCCCGCGGTCGGCTCCGCCGCCTGGCCCGGTGGTGGATCGTGGAGGTGTTGGGGGTGCGACGATGACGCTGCCGGCGCAGGCCCAGAACATTCTCGCGCCGCCGGCCAAGGCAGCGATCTTCCTCGTGGTGACGGTGCGGGCGGGTGCCGAGGACGACGTTCTGGCCCTGCTGGGGGACGTCGAGGGTCTGACCCGGGCGGTCGGATTCCGCGAGCCGGAGGAACTATTGAGCTGCGTGGTCGGCATCGGCGCGCAGTTGTGGGACCGGCTCTACGACATCCCGCGCCCGGCGGGGCTGCACCCGTTGCCGGTGTTCGCCGGGGCGCTGCACGCCGCCGTGTCGACACCCGGTGATCTGCTGTTCCACCTGCGGGCCCGGCGGTTCGACCTGTGCTTCGAGCTGGCCGGCCAGCTGATGGACCGGCTGACCGGACACGCGGATGTGGTCGACGAGGTGCACGGATTCCGGTACTTCGACGAGCGGGATCTGCTCGGATTCGTCGACGGGACCGAGAACCCGGACGGTGCGGCCGCGGCCGCGGCGGTCTTCGTCGGCGACGAGGACCCGGCCTTCACCGGCTCCAGCTATGTCGTGGTGCAGAAGTACCTGCACGACCTGGACGCGTGGAACGCGCTGCCCGTTCAGGAGCAGGAGCGGGTGATCGGCCGCCGCAAGCTCTCCGATATCGAACTGCCGGACGAGGTCAAACCGGCCAACTCGCACGTCGCGTTGAACACCATCGTCGATGCGGACGGCAACGAGCGGCAGATCGTGCGTGACAACCTGCCGTTCGGGGCGGTGGGTGCCAGGGAGTTCGGCACCTATTTCATCGGTTACGCGGCGACGCCGGAGGTGATCGAGGAGATGCTCCGGCACATGTTCATCGGGGATCCGCCCGGCAACTACGACCGGATCCTGGATTTCTCGACGACGGTGACCGGCAGTCTGTTCTTCGTCCCCACGACGGATTTCCTGGCCGACCCGTCGGTTCGGCCGGGCGTGGGCGATCGGAGTGATCAGGCCGCGGCCGCGGCAGGTGAAGGACGACGGCGAGCCGACGGTTCGCTGGGTATCGGCAGCTTGCGAGGGAGCGTCGCATCGTGAACAACCTGCATCGGGAACTTGCTCCGATCACCGAGGTCGCGTGGTCCCAGATCGAGGACGAGGCCCGGCGGACCTTCAAGCGCTCCATCGCCGGGCGGCGCGTCGTCGATGTCGTCGGCCCCGGCGGCCCCACCCTGGCCGCCGTCGGCACCGGGCACCTGCGTCCCCTCGACCCGCCGACGGACGGCGTGCTGGTCCGGGAGCGGCTGGTACAGCCGATCATCGAACTGCGGGTGCCGTTCGCGGTCACCCGGGAGGCCGTCGACGACGTGGAGCGGGGGGCGCTGGATTCGGATTGGCAGCCGGTGAAGGACGCCGCCATCCAGATCGCCCTTGCCGAGGATCGGATGATCTTCCACGGCTGGGCGTCCGCCGGCATCACCGGCATCGCACCCAGCAGTTCCAACCCGGCCCAGCCGTTGCCCGCGGACGTCGCCGACCTGCCGGACAGCGTGGCGCATGCGCTGAGCACGCTGCGGCTCGCCGGCGTCGACGGGCCCTACAGCCTGCTGCTGTCCGCGGACCTGTATACCGCCGTCGCCGAGACCACCGTGCACGGCTACCCCATCCGTGACCACATCGCGCGTTTACTGCCGGAAGGGGAGGCCATCTGGGCCCCGGCGCTGCAGGGCGCGTTGCTGGTGTCGACGCGTGGCGGCGACTATGCCCTGCACCTCGGCCAGGACGTGTCGATCGGCTACCTGTCCCACGACGCCGAACACGTGCAGCTGTACCTCCAGGAGTCGTTGACGTTCATGGCCTACACCGCCGAGTCCAGCGTTCCGCTGACCCTGACCGCCGGCTGATCTGCCGTCTCGTGCGCGTCCTGACGGCGTCCGCACCGGCCCGCCTGGTCCTGTCGATCGTCGCCGGGCTGGGTTGCGGACTGTTGATCGGGTTGTTGTCGAAACCGCTGCTCGGCGTCCTGTCCGGGATCGCGGTGATGGGCGCGGTCTTCGTGCTCACCGGCCTGTGGGTGCTCTGGCCGATGTCCGCGGCGGACACCGGCGCGGCCGTGCGGCGGCAGGACTACCGGCCGCACGTCGAGGAGCTGCTGGTGGTGGGCGCGGCCCTGGGCAGCCTGGTGGTCATCGTCGTGCTGCTGGTCGTCGGGGACTCGGCCCGTCAGTTCGCTGCGGCGGTCGGCCTGGTGGGTGTCTTCCTCGCCTGGGCGATGCTGCACCTGATGTACGCGGTCCGCTATGCCGACCTGTACTACACGGAGCCGGCGGGTGCGATCGATTTCAACGGCCGGGACAAGCCCGCCTACCGCGACTTCCTCTACTTCAGCTACAACCTGGGCATGACCTACCAGGTGTCGGACACGTCGGTGTCCAGCAGCAGGATTCGTTCGGTGGTCCTACGACACTGCCTGCTGTCGTACGTGTTCGGGACGGTGATCCTGGCTGCGACGATCAACCTGGTGATCGGTGTCGTGACCGGTTGATCAGCGGGAACCTTTCGCACGCACCACTTCCCGATGACCGGCGTCCAGCCGACGCGTCCAGCCCCGCGAGTCCAGGTGCTCCAGCAGCGGTATCGCGACCCGGCGGGTGGTGCCGAGGGCCTCCCGCGCCTGGCTGGTGGTGAAGGGCTGCGCCAGCTCGGCCAGCTCGCGCATCGCCTGTGCGGGCGCCGACGGGAGCAGCACGACGCCGTCACGCAGCCGCAGCACCCGACCGGCCCGCTCGGCGGCGGCGAGCTCGCGGGCTCCCAGACGAAGCGCGGCGAGGTCGTCGGCCTCCGGCGCCCGGAACGGGTGCGCGCGCAGACGGTTCTCCAGTTCTGTCACCGCCGGCTCGATCGGCCCGAGGTCCGAACCGCTGCCCGGCCGCCGGATGTGCCCGCCGGCCTGCTCCAGCCCGGCGTCCCGGACGACGGCGTCCAGCAGCGCCGGATCGGGCAGGGCGAGCAGGTCGACGGCGGCGCCCCGGGACAGTCCAGCGGTCAACGGGTCTCGCTCGCGGCCGGCGTCCACTGCGGTGCCCAGCCGCCGCTGCCAGGCTTGGTAGAGGGGGGCGTGCACCCACCAGCCGGCCAGCACCCGGACGTCGTCGGGTGGGTCCGTGATCATCAGACCGAGCCGCAGCAGCCGCTCCTGTGGCACGGCGCCCCGCCGGGCCACCTCGGCGACGACGTCCCCGGCCGGGCGCATCTGCAGCAGGGCGGTGCGGCGACGCCCGGCGTCGCCGCGGCGGCGCAGGGCCGGCGGGTCGGCGTCGAGGACCTGGACGCCGCCGAGCAGCCGGCTCCCCGGGTAGCGCAATACCAGCCGGTCACCGAGCACGAGCGGAAGCCGGCGGCCCAGGGTCAGCCGAGCGTGGTCGTCGTCGAAGGGGCGCAACCGGGCCGGCACTGATGCGGTTCCGACGTGCAGGGTCAGCTGTTCCGGCGCGTCGGTGAGCGCCGTGCCACTGGCCCGGCGGACGTCGAGCGTGCCGGTGACCGGCCAGGCATCGGGAGTGACCAGCACGTCCCCCCGACGGACCTGGTCGGCCGACAGCCCTCGCAGGTTCAGCGCGACCCGGTCGACCGGCGTCAGCGCGTCGTGCTCCCGGCCGCGGCTCTGCAGCCCCCGCACCAGGACCGGCAGGATCCCGTCGCCGATCAGGTGCAGCTGGTCACCCCGCGCGACCGTGCCGGCGGACAACGTGCACGTGACAACCGTGCCTGCGCCGGTGATGGTGAACGACCGGTCCACCCACATCCGCAGCCGGCCCACCGTCGGCGGGGCCGGCACAGCCGCCAGCACCTCGTCCAGCGTGGCCCGAAGCTCGGGCAGGCCGGTGCCGTCCACGGCCGAGACGACCACCGCCGGCGCATCCCGCAGCCCGGTCTCGGCGAGTTCGGCCCGGGCCTGGGCCAGCGCCCGCGCGCCGGCATCGATGGCCCGGTCGGCCCGGGTGATCACGAGCAGCCCGCGCTCGATGCCCAACGCCGCAACCGCGTCACGATGGTCGCTCGACTGGGCGCGCCAGCCTTCGTCGGCGGCGACCACGAAGCAGACGACCGGAGCGGGCCCGAGACCGGCCAGCATGTTGCCGAGAAACCGTTCGTGGCCGGGCACATCGACGAACGCCACATCCCGGCCGGACGGCAGTGTGGTCCAGGCGAAGCCCAGGTCGATGGTCAGGCCACGGCGCCGCTCCTCCGCCCAGCGGTCAGGTTCCATGCCGGTGAGCGCGCGCACCAGGGTGCTCTTGCCGTGATCGACGTGGCCGGCGGTGGCGACCACATGGGTGGTGGGGTGCATGGCTCAGCCCGCGAGTGCCGCGCGGACGGCGGCGAGGAGTCGTTCGTCATCAGCCTCGGGGACGCACCGCAGGTCGACCAGGCAGGCGCCGTCGTGGATCCGCGGCAACACCGCCGGGGTGCCGGTGCGGAGACGGACCGCCGCCGGCTCGGGCAGCCGCACCGCCCAACCGGGCAGCGGCACCCCCGGCGCGCCGCCGCCGCCGACCCGCCCGTCGTGCGGCACCACCGTCGCCTGCACCGCGTCCGCGATTCGCCGGGCCCGTTCCCGCAGCCGGTCGGGGTCGGCGTGCAGGAACTGGGTGACCGGGGCGCGGGCACCGCCGACGGTCGCCTCCAACGCGGCCAGGGTGAGTTTGTCCGCCCGGACGGCGCGGGCCAGCGGGTGCCTGCTCAGGCGCTGCACGACATCAGCGTGGCCGAGCACCAGCCCGGCTTGGGGGCCGCCGAGCAACTTGTCGCCGCTGGCCGTCACCACATCCGCGCCGTCGGTGAGAGTCGTTGCACAGTCCGGCTCGTCGGGCACCAAAGGGTCGGGCTGCAGCAGGCCGCTGCCGATGTCGACGACCAGTGGCACGCCGTGTTCGTCGGCGATCGGCCGGAGGTCCCGGACCGTCACGGAGGAGGTGAAGCCCTCTACCCGGAAGTTGCTGGGATGCACCTTCAGCAGGCAGCCCGTGTCCGGGCCGACCGCGTCCGCGTAGTCCCGCAGGTGGGTGCGGTTCGTGGTGCCGACCTCACGCAGCCGGGCGCCGGTGGACCTGATCAGGTCGGGGAGCCGGAATCCGGCACCGATCTCGATCAGCTCGCCCCGGCTGACCACGACCTCCCGACCGGCGGCCAGCGCAGTGGTGGCGAGCACCAGCGCAGCTGCGCCGTTGTTGACGACCAGGGCGTCCTGCGCGGCCGGACAACCGGCGAGCAGAGCGGACCGCGTCGCCGCACCACGACGAGACCGCGTGCCGGTCGACAGGTCGAGCTCCACGTCGACATATCCGGTGGCGGCGACCAGAGCCTCGATCGCCGCGGCCGACAGGGGTGCCCGACCGAGGTTGGTGTGCACGACGACACCGGTGGCATTGAGCACCGGTGTGAGGCCGGTCGCGGTGCGGTCGTGCAGTGCGGCGGCGAGCGTGGCCTCGATCTCGTCCGGCGCCAGGTCGCCGCGCCGGGCCCGCTCCTGCAGCTC
>CAYZBB010000103.1:0-22306 GCA_964476495.1 uncultured Actinomycetes bacterium
GCACTCACCGCGATCCGCCAGGCCAGCGGTGCGCACTAATTTGAGCCAAGTCAGGCCTCAACGACCGCGTGGAAGGTTGAGCGATAACCCCCACCTGCGTGCCGATCAATTCCTGCGGTCGTGACGCGCAGCAACCAGCATACTTCGATGTCCGACCTTCTCAGGGGATCTCGCCCTGACCGACAGCTTTGGTTCCACCGGCGCAGAAGGCGTGTCCATCAGTAACGCCACTGCATCATCGCGCAAGGCGGTCAACGCAGCCTTGATCGGCAACTTCGTCGAGTGGTTCGACTACGGCATTTACGGCTACCTCGCGCCGGTGATTGCAGTTGTATTCTTTCCCTCTCAGGATCCAGTCACGGCGCTTCTCTCTGCATATGCTGTCTTCGCGGTTTCGTTCTTCGTGCGACCGCTAGGTGTTGTACCCAGGGTGGTTGGTGACACGCCGGGGCCCAGATGGAGGGCCATGAGGGAGGGCCTCCTGGTGGGGTGTGAAGCGACCAAGCAATCACACTGATCCACAGGAGGCCCTCGTGGTCCACCGTAATGCCCCGCTGACCCCCGAAGGACGTCGCCGGTTGTGCGAGCGGGTCGACTCCGGTCGCCCGGTGTGCCAGGTCGCGGCCGAGGCCGGTGTCGCCCGGCAGACCCTGGCGAAATGGCGCGCCCGGTGGCAGGAGGAGGGCGAAGACGGTCTGCAGGATCGGTCGTCCCGGCCGTTTCGGTCGCCGAACCAGACCGACCCGCAGGTGGAGGACCTGATCGAGTACCTGCGGCGGAATATGAAGCTCGGGCCATTCATGCTCGTGGCCGAGCTGGCCGAGTTCGGGGTCACCCTGGCGGCGTCCACGATTCACCGGGTGCTGTTGCGCCGGGGGATCTCTCGGCTGCGGGACCTGGACGTCACCGGTGAGAACATGCGGCAACCAACGCACCGGTACGAGTACCCGGTCCCCGGTGGCATGGTGCATGTCGACGTCAAGAAGATCGGTCGCATCCCCGACGGCGGCGGCTGGCGGGCGCATGGCAAGGGCACCAACGAGCACCGCGCGTCCGTCCGGGGTCAACGGCCCGGGTACGCATTCCTGCACACGGCCCTCGACGATCGCTCCCGATTGTCGTACACCGAAGAACTCACTGACGAGAAGTCCGTGACCGCGGCGGCTTTCTGGGCTCGGGCGGTGGAGTTCTTCGCCGCGCACGGCATCGAGAAGATCGAACGAGTGTTGACCGACAACGGGTCCTGCTACCGCGGGAAGGTCTTCAACGACGCACTCGGCAGCACGGTCCACAAGTTCACGAAGCCCTATCGGCCGCAAACGAACGGAAAGGTCGAGAGATACCACCGCACCCTGGCCCGGGAGTGGGCGTACCGGCGGGCCTGGTCATCCAACGATGAACGGGCCGCGGCCCTCGCCGGGTTCCTGCACCATTACAACTACCATCGACCGCACACCGCACTGAAAGGTCGTCCCCCCGTCTACCGCACCCCGACCGTCACCAACCTCCGTGGATGCAACAGCCGGCGGAGTCATCTTCGGTCGCCTAGCGGATATACGGGGCCGACAGACCGTACTCGCCATAACGATTCTTCTGATGTCTGCGGCCACGTTTTGCATCGGCTTGCTTCCCAGTTACGCGGCGATCGGCATTGCCGCCCCCCTGTTGCTATTGCTCTGTCGCCTCCTCCAGGGTTTCGCAGCGGGCGGAGAATGCGCTGGAGCGGTGTCTTTCGTCGTTGAGTACGGCCCTAAGCGGCGCCGCGCCCTCAACGCGAGCTTTGTCGCCGCAAGCGTTTTCCTTGGCCTGCTCGCAGGTTCTGGGACGATCACGGCTTTGAGTGCAGGCCTTGACGTTGAAGCGCTACACAGCTGGGGATGGCGCGTTCCATTCCTGCTCGCCGGACCGATCGGCGCCATCGGCTTATACATCCGCCTCAAGCTTGAGGAGACACCGGAGTTCCAAGCAGTTGTGGAAGCGGGAAAGGTGAAGACGGATCCCGTGCGTAACGCCGTGCGGACGCAGTGGCGTCCAATGTTGATCTTTTTCGGTTTTGCCATCACGAACGCAACTGTTCGTACTTGTTGTCAAGCTATCTCTCGACCTACCTCACCAGCGAGTTGGGTGATAGTACCGGTGCAGCCCTTCTCGCTCATGCGATTGCAATCGCCGTCCTAGTCATCCTACTTCCATTGTCTGGTTTGCTCGCCGACAAGATTGGGCGTAAGCCCATGCTCCTGACTTCCACCGGCCTTTTTTGTAGTGCTGACTTTGCCAGCCTTCCTACTTGCGCGACAGGGCAGCTTTCTAGCCGGACTCGCCGCGGAATTAGTATTTGTGCTCGCGCTCTTCTTCATTGTTGTGCCAGTAGCGGTCAGCATCGCTGAGATGTTCCCGACTCAAGTGCCGTGCACGGCAGGCGCGATCGCTTACAAGGCTTGTATGACTTAAGGGTGTCTCCGGTGCAGGGCGGCGAGCACGTACGGTGATCGTGGGAGAGGTCCCGGTGGTGGCGGTTTTCGGGTGAGCTTTGGGCTCGTGAAAGAGATCGTCACGCCGGGGCCTGTCTTCCGCGGCAGGCCCGGTTGAGGGAATTGGTGGGACGGTCAAGCCCATGCCCGCGAGCCGCCGGGCGATCGGACCGCGGCGGCGCATGAGACAGGTCGCCATACCTCGAACGTGTCCGGCATCGGGTCGATGTGATCCCGATCAGTCCTGACTGCACGTCTATTGCACGAATTGGCAAGGAGCGTCGATGATGCGCGCTGACGCCGAGTCGACTCCAACCTGCACGCTTACCAGGCAAGATAGTGCGTTGCGAATCATCAGGTGTCGACTCCGATCACCCGCAATAATGGAATCTTTTGCTTCGCCAGGATTCAGCGAGTTCGGGGTTCGAGTCCCTGATGGCGCACTGTTTGACCAGGTCAGGGCACACTTCGATGATCTTCAACTCCCCAGAACGATCTTGACACCCGAACTTGACACCAACGGTGACACCTGCGCCGATCAGAACCCGGTCGGCATCACACGGATGACCAGCAGGTCACCATCCTCCAACGCAACGGCCACGACCTCCAGCTCACGACCCCGGTCATCGCAAGCGACGAACAGCAGCTCCCCGTTCGAGCTCGCGGGCTCGTGCGCCGACTTCAGTGCCACCAGGCAGCCCGGTGCGCCAGCCTCGGCGAGTTCGAACCAACTCCGCCGGACGGCGAGATTCCATCGTCGCCACGGCTGACGGTTAACTGGGCCCTCCCTTCCAGCCACTGCCGTCGAGCGCACTTGCATTGCCTGTCCACGAAGTTGGCGATTCCACTTGCCATTCGCTGGTCATCGGCCAACCCCGTCAGGTTTGGTGGTAGGCCCGGCCGGACATGCCGAGCATCGCGTCCCCGCCGTCCACCACAATGCACGCCCCGTTGATGCGACCGCTCGATCTGGCGAGGAACACAGCGGCCTCGGCGATGTCGTTGGCGGTGGTCGGCACGCCGGACGCGGATCGCGAACCCAGCTCGGCGTGGGTGCCTGCCAGGTCGTCCATGTCGCCGGTGATCAGCTGGGCGGACAACGAACTTACGGTCGCCCCTGGCGCGACGGCGTTGACGGTCAGGCCCCACGGTGCCACCTCGGAGGCGACCGACCTCACCAGGCCTGTCACCGCGTGCTTGGCGGCCGTATAGGCGTGCGGTCCGAGTCCGCCTCGGTGGCCGGCCACCGAGGTCGTGGCGACCAAGGCCCCGCGGCGACCGTCCCGCATTGCCAAGACGCCGTGCTTGAAGGCAAGGAACACGCTGGTCAGGAGCAGATCGGTGGTCGCTCGGAACTCCCCCACCGAGGTACGGGTGATGGACCCCACGACGCCGGTGGCCCCCGCATTGGCGAAGACAGCTGCCGGCGGTCCGCCGAGCCGCGTCGCGGATACAAACAGCGCGGCGACGTCGCCCTCGACGGTCGCATCGACCCGCACAAACGAGGCGCGGTCCCCTAAGGCCGCGACCAGGTTCCGTCCCGCGTCTTCGTCCAGATCCCCGACTACCACTCGGCCGAACGACACCCAGCGGGAAGCGATCGCCGCACCGATTCCACGCGCACCGCCGGTGATGACCGCAACGGGCTCATCCATCGCCGCGGCCGACCCGGATCAGCTCGTTGCGGTCGACCAACTTGATCCGCGGCCGTCCCTGCGGCCGGCCCGCGGCTCGCTCGGCGCGATCAATCTGGCGCCACGCGATCGCGTCGAGCCGGTCGGGCAAGCGATCCTCCAATTCGGCGGTACTCCGAAGGTCGTCGGGCAAGACGAGACGACCGGAAACGATGTCGTCGAGCATCGTCTGCACGGTCTCCCCAGCGCACAGCTTGTTCGTTCCGATCACCCCGGTCGGGCCGCGCTTGATCCAACCGGTGACATAGCTGCGCGTCGCCGGTCCGTCCCCATCCAGCACACGGCCGGCCGCGTTCGGTACGACGCCCAACACGTCGTCGAATGGAAGCCCCGCGACGGGGCGCCCCTTGAAGCCGATCGAACGCAGCACAAGCCCGCACTCCAGCTCGTCGACCTCGCCGCTGGGCCGGAACCGGATCTGACCGTCGACGTCGATCGGATCATTGCGTTCGACGCGAATGCCAGTCACACGATCGGTTCCGACAAGCTCCACAGGGGAACTCATGAATCGCAGGACGACCGTCCGTTGACCCGTCGATTCGGCCGCCTCCTGCATCACTTGAAGCTTCAGACTGCGCGCGAAGTCGGCACTGTCGTATGCGGACGGGTCGGCCCCCTCGACACGGACCGCGACTCCGCGGGCAGCCAACAGCCCCAACAACTCCGGGGCGGTGAACGCTGCTTCCAACGGGCCACGCCGACCCAGAACCACAACCTCCTCGATCGCGGACTGATTGAACGCCGCGAGGGCGTGGTCGGCGATGTCGGTGCGGCCGACAACATCGGGGTTGACGGTCAGCAGGCGTGCGATGTCCAGCGCGACGTTGCCGTTGCCAACGACCACGGCCCGACGCGTGGCCAGGTCGACGGCCAGGTCCGTGAAGTCTGGATGCCCGTTGTACCAGGCGACGAAGTCGCTGGCGGCGACGCTCCCGGGCAAGTCCTCGCCGGGGATACCCAACCGCCGATCGTGCATTGCGCCGACCGCGTAGACGACCGCATCGTAGTGCTGCAACAGATCTTCGTGAGTCACGTCAGCGTCCGGACCGCCGACCGCCACGTTGAAGAAGATTCGGAACCCCTTGCGGCGGAACAGCGCCGAAAGGCGGTCGGAAACCACCTTGGTGTCCCCGTGGTCGGGCGCGACACCGAAGCGGACCAGTCCGAATGGCACCGCCAGCCGCTCGAACATGTCGACCTCGACGGTCAGCCCACTGGTGTCGAGCAAGTCGGTCGCCGCATAGCAGCCTGACGGCCCTGAGCCTACGACGGCTATGCGTACCGGTCGGTCCAGCGCAGGTTCCAAGACGCGCGACCGTTCCGAGTTCGCGACGTGCGCATAGTCGGCGTTACCGTCGATCTGGTAGTAGTCGGCGTTGATGGTCGTGTAGCGCGCCAGCGTGTCCGGAAGCTCGTAGTCCGGGGCGATGGCCGACACCGGACAGGCGTCCATGCAGGCACCGCACTCGATGCAGACATCGGGGTCGATATAGAGCATCTCGGCCGTGCGGTAACCCGGCTCCTGCGGGGTCGGATGGATGCAATTCACCGGGCAGACCGGGACGCAGGAGGCGTCGTTGCAGCAGCTTCGGGTGATCACGTACGTCATTGTGGGAGCTCCCTTGCAAGCGATTCCATGTATACCATAGGCATAGATTCGCTCGCTAGGAAGCCCTGGTTGGTGGACCGTCGGTGGCCGGGACCTACGACTGGCGTTTGCGGTGGCCGAGCACAAGGCCACCCGCGTCGATACGTCGCCGCGCGGACCACGCGCCCTCGCAACGAGGTTTCCGCGTTCGATCACACCGGGATCGGTCACGAGGGCCGGCCGAACCAGGTCGAGGTCGATCTCGCGGACAAGTGCCTCGGCCAGCCGAGTCGGTGGTAACGAAACGGCGCACTATCGCCGTGGCGAGGCGTGCGCCCCTCCGGCAACCATCGGCTACCTACTCAGGGATGAGCTCAGATCCCCGGCCGTCGCGTTCAGGCACCACTCCACGTCACTGTCCATGGACATTACATGACAATCATGATACCTATTTTCAATGTCACCAAAGCCGATGGGGAGCCATCCAGTCGTCGCCCTGACTCCGCCGCCGCGTGCGCGCGGGAACTGCAGCTCGAGGATCACCCCATGATCGAGACCTCCACCAACGAGGCCGGGGAACTGCTCGTGGACGAGCACGGCCGGGTCCTGGTGCTGACGATGAACCGTCCCGCGGCCCGCAACGCCATGTCCCAGCGGATGGCCTATGACATCGCCGCAGCGCTCGAGGATTTCGACGCTCGAAGCGATTTGAGTGTTGCGATCATCACCGGGGCCGGCGGCACCTTCTGTGCCGGAATGGACCTCAAGGGATTTGCCCGCGGCGAACGACCTGTGGTCGAAGGGTGCGGCTTCGCGGGAATCGTCAAGCGACCACCGCGAAAGCCGATCATTGCCGCGGTCGAGGGGTACGCGCTGGCCGGCGGTTTCGAAATCGTGCTGTCCTGCGACCTGGTGGTGGCGTCCAGCGCGGCGAAGTTCGGTCTGCCAGAGGTCAAACGCGGCCTGACCGCAGCGGCGGGTGGGCTGCTGCGGCTGCAGCACCGTGTGCCCTTCCACCTGGCGATGGAACTCGTGCTCACCGGACGGATGTGGCCGGCTACCGAGGCCGCCGACGTCCACCTGGTCAGTCGCCTGACCGAACCCGGCAGCGCGCTGCAGGACGCTCTTGCGCTCGCCAACGAGATCGCAGCGAACGCGCCTTTGGCCCTCGCCGCATCGAAGCAGGTACTGGTCGAGTCGGTGGATTGGCCGCTCTCCGAGAAGTTCGATCGACAGGAGGCGATCGTCGACCCCATCCGCAAGTCGGCCGACGCCCAGGAAGGTGCCCGCGCGTTCGTTGAGAAGCGCGCCGCGCAGTGGATCGGCAGCTGAGGACCTCTCATCATCTCAGCACCGCGTCTCGGGTCGCCGGGTTACCGGACCGCCATTCGCTACCTCCCAGGGGAACCCGGCGCTTGAGCAACACCAGGCGTGTTGCTGGACTCCACTCTTGGCAGCCGCCGTGCCCGACCGACCAGGACCGCGTGGAGGCGGGCCTGACGCAGCCGGTGCGGCCCGCCCCGCAGCCGGACCCGGACCATCCGAACCGTACGCGTGTGGCTTGGTGGGTCAGACGTCCCATTCGAGTGGCAGCGACTTCAGAGTCAGTTGCCCGCCGCGTTCGATCAAGTCGGTTCCCTCAGTGATCCGATAGTCCGGGATCCGTTCATGCCATTGTTCCATGACGACCCGCAATTCCAACCGCGCCAGGTGCATTCCCAAACAGCGGTGCGGGCCGCCACCGAAGGCGATGTGCTGGTTCACGCCCGGACGGTCGATGATGAACTCGTCCGGGTTCTCGAACTTGCGCGGGTCACGATTGGCCTGACCGATGCCCAGCCACATCACGTCGCCCTTCTTCAGTTCCATCCCGGCGAACTCCTGGTCGGACTGCACCTCCCGACCCGCCTGGAACACCAGCGGGTACAGCCGTAGGAACTCCTCGACCGCCTTCGGGGTCAAATCAGGGTCCAGGACGATCTCTGCCCGCTCCTCCGGGTGCTGCGCCAGGTAGGTGTAGATGAAGCCGAGCGCCGAACGGGTGGTGTCCAATCCGGCCAACATCAATGTCAAGAGAATGACCAAGATGTCCTCGTGCGGAATCGGCTCGTCGTCGATCCTGGCCTCGATCAGGCGTGAAACGATGTCGATCTCAGGGTCGCGCGGGTGTTCGCGGCGATCGTTCACCGCCCGGTCGAAATAGCCCATGATGCTCGACTTGGCCGCCGCTGCCCGTTGTGGCTCGCCGGCAAGCAGTCCGGCGAAGAGGTCCTCGGTCCACTCGAGAAACTCCTCGCCGTCGCTCACCGGAAGGCCGAGCAGGGCCAGAAAGATGTCCGTCGGATAACGGATGGCGAACTCGGCGACGAAGTCGCATCTACCTTTGGGTCGCAGTTCCTCGATGAGCTCAATACATCTTTCGGTGGCCATCGGCTCCATCCGACGCACCGCCGCCGGCGCGAAGAACTGATTGAGAATCTTGCGCAACTTGACGTGCCGTTCGCCGTTCAGATCCTGCGGTAGGAGCGGCTCACCCGCGTCGGGGCGCAGCGCGCTTCGCACAGCCGTCGTCCAAGTCGCATGCCGCTGGAAGCCGGCTTGGACGTCCTCGTACCGCTGCAACATGATGAAGCCGCGGTCGGTTGTGTCGTTGTACAGGAACCTGGCCCGCTCTCGATCCTCGTTCAGCATCGCATAGTGCTGATAGATCGGCGTCGATCCCGTGTAGTCGGTGTGCGTGACGGGGCAGCCACGCTGTGGGTTCTCGGTCAAGGTCTCGCATCCTCTGGGTGGCAGGAACGTGCGGATCGGGCAGCCCACCGACCCGATCATCCGGGGCTGCAATATCGTCAGGTGAGGTGGCGATCCTCGCTGACTCCAGTCGGTTCACCGAATGCGTTTCCCGGGCGGACAGTCGTGCGCGTCTTGATACATATCATTCGCCTGGATTGAGGCGCGGGTCAAGAACCCTCCACTTCGATCTCGAGTCCCGCCCGTTGGAGGTTCCCGAACAGCAACGACGAGAAGGTGGACTTGTCGCTGGCGCCGATCAGCGCGAACGAGCGCGGCGACAGCAGCGCTGAGATGTCGGGACGCATCCTCGGGATGGCCTCATTTCCAAGATCGACGGTGACACGTTGGCGGTGCCGGGACGAAGTCCGTGCAGAGGCGGGTGCGCCTGCGCGGAGCATCACGGTCCATCGCCATTGATCAGATGGGTCGACACTCGAAGGGCCGTGCTTCGAAAAGCGACCACGATCAGCGGCTGATCTAGGCCACGACGGCGGACTCGTCTGCGGCGCGAGCCTTTTCAGCGTGCCGGTCGGCCCGTCGCTGCGTCTGCCGAATCGGGTCGGGGACCGGTGCGGCCATGAGCAGCCGGCGGGTATACGGGTCGGCCGGGTCCCGGGTGACGGTGTCGGCGTCGCCGTACTCGACGATGTCGCCACGGTAGATGACGGCGACCCGGTGGCTGATGTGCCGCACCACCGACAGGTCGTGCGAAATGAACAGATAGGCGACCCCGGTGCGCTGTTGGATTTCCAGCAGCAGGTCCAACACCTTGGCTTGGGTCGACAAGTCCAGCGCCGACACTGGCTCGTCGCAGACGATCAGCTCCGGCGACAGGGCGAGTGCCCGAGCGATCGCCACCCGCTGCCGCTGCCCACCGGAGAACTCCCGCGGGTACCGGTCTCCGGCGTTGCCCGGCAGAGCCACTCGAGCCAAGAGTTCGCCGACCCGGTCGCGCGCCTCCTTCTTCGAGATACCCTGCACACCAAGCGGTTCAGTGAGAATCTGGTTGATCGTCTTGGCCGGATTGAGAGACGTATAAGGGTCCTGGAAGACCACCTGGATATGCCTGGCCAGTTTGCGCCGCTCGGCACCGCCGACGTGATCGATCCGCTGCCCACGGAACTCGATGCGGCCCACTGTGATCGGCACCAGACCGAGAACGGCGCGACCCAGAGTGGTCTTGCCGGAGCCGGACTCGCCGACAAGGCCGACAGTCTCGCCCGGCCGAATGGTCATGTTCACACCGTGCAGAATCTCCACCGGGGTCCGGCCCCAGCCCTTGCGGCCGTACTGGACCACCACGTCCCGCACGGCCAGCAACGGGGTCGCGCCGTCCGTGTCAATCGGAGCCGCCATTGTCACACCTCACCCTTTCGGAGCGTCACGCCACCGATGGACTCAAGTTCGGCCTCCGGTGCGCGGGACTCGGCCTGCGCGTCGCCGGGATAGACCGGCGGGGTGCTGTCCTCCAGCGTCGATCCGAGGAGCATCTTCGTGTAGGGATGCTCCGGGTCGCCGAACAAATCGTGGGCCGGGCGGTTCTCGACGATCTGGCCCGACTGCATGACGGCCACCCGGTCACAAAGGTCGGCGACCACACCGAAGTTGTGGGTGACCAGGATGACGCCCATCTCCCGTTCCTTCTGCAGGTCCCGCAGCAGGTCGAGCACCTCGGCCTGCACCGTCACGTCCAACGCCGTGGTTGGTTCGTCGGCGATGAGCAGATCCGGTTCGCACGAGACGGCCCGGGCGATGAGCACCCGTTGGGCCATGCCTCCGGAGACCTCGTGCGGGAAACTGCGGAACGTCCGCTCGGGGTCCGGGATTCCGACTCGAGCGAGAAGTTTCAGCGAGCGCTCCTTGGCCTGTGCCTTGGACATCTTGATGTTGGCGCGCAGCGACTCGACCAGCTGACTGCCAATGGTGAAGCTCGGGTCCAGGTTGCTCATGGGCTCCTGGGGGATGTAGGCGATCCGGGCGCCGCGATACTCGCGCATCTGTCGTTCGGACAGGTCTAGCAGGTTCACCCCGTCGAAAATGATGTCACCCGAGCGGACTCGGCCGCCCGGCGGCAGCAGGCCGAGCACCGCGAACGCGGTCTGTGACTTGCCCGAGCCGGACTCACCTACCAAACCAACAATCTCACCCCGATCGACGCGCAGGTCAACGCCCTGCACCACCGTCTTGGGGGTGTCATAGCTGCCGAACTTGCTGGGGTATTCAACCCGCAACCCGTCGATACGCAACAGCGATCCGTCGTCCTTGACCGGGACGGCGGGCGATCGCTTGACTTTCTTGGTCTTGCGCCGGGTCACCGACGTACCGCCGAGCGCAGACGCATCGCGCAGTGCATCACCGAGGAAGTTGAAGGCAAGCACGGTCAGGATGAGCACGGCGCCGGTCGGCACCATCAACCACTTGCTGTTGTTGATGTACTTGAACGCCTCGGCGATTCCGGCGCCCCAGTTGGGTTCAGGCGGTTGCGGCCCCAGTCCCAGGAAGCCGAGACCGGCCTGCACGAGCAGCGCGGTACCGAGAGTCAGCGTGCTCTGGATTAGCAGTGGCGCAGTGATGTTCGGAAGGATGTGCCGGGCGACGATTCGCAGATGACTCAGCCCCGAGACCCGGGCGGCATCGACGAACAGCTCGTGCCGGACGGCCGCGGTGGTCGCCCGGGCGAGCCGGATGAACGAGGCCGAGAGCAGGACGCCCAGTGCGCCCATGGAGATGGTGAATTCACGCCCGTAGACCGCCACGACGGCCAGCAGGACGATGATCACCGGCAACGCCTGGATGATCTCGGCGGCCCGGCTGATGAGGGAGTCGACCGGACCGCCCTTGTAGCCGGCCAGCATGCCAAGGGGGACACCGATGATCAGCGCAACCAGCACCGCCTCTGCGGCGCCCATCAGGCTCAGCGGACCGCCGTACATCAAGCGCGACAGGATGTCCCGCCCGAGGGAATCAGTGCCCAGCCAGTTCGATCCCGACGGGGTGCCGAAGACGTTGCTCAGGTTCTGTTCGAGCGGGTTGTACGGTGCCAGCAGCGGGGCGAAAAAGCTGCCCAGGACCACAAGCAGAATCCAGCCCAGAGCGATCCATACACCGGGCCGCCGAGCAAGCCGATGAAGGAATCCGGGCGACGATTCCAGCACCTCGGGGGCGGCGGAGACGTCGGCGGTGGGAACCGGGTCGGGCGCGCTCATCGCTGCCTCACCTTCGGGTTCAGCATGATGTTGATCAGGTCCACAATCAGGTTGACGACGACCACCATGAAGGTGGTGTAAATGACGATGGTCAACACCATGGGTAGGTCCTTCGCGTTGACAGAAGACAGCGTCAGCTGACCGATCCCGTTGATGCCGAAGACGGTTTCGATGATGACCGTGCTGCCGAGCAGTCCGATGAACTGGAAGCCCGCGTTCGTCACGATCGGTGTGGAGGCGTTGCGGAGGGCGTGTTTGAACACCACCGACCGATTGGATATGCCCGCCGCCCGCAGTGAGCGAATGTAGTCCTGGTCGAGGACGTGCAGCATCGCGCTGCGGGTCTGTCGGGTGATCGCGGCGACCCCGACCAGCGAGACTGCGAGGCACGGCAGAATCAAGGACTCGAACCAGCGGCCGGGCGACCTGGCGAACGGGACGTAGCCGGTCGCCGGAAGAACGCCCAGCCACACCGAGAAGATCAGCACCAGAAGGACCGCCAGCCAGAAGCTGGGGACAGCCATGGCGAAGCCCGACCCAGCCTGCACCAACCGGTCGGTGGTGGCCCCTCGGGTGGCGGACAGCACACCCAGAACCACCCCGATCACCACGGTCAGCAGCATGGCCCCAGCGACGATCGACAGCGTGATCGGGATGCGATTGCTGATGTCGGTGACGGCCGACCGGCCGGTCACGATCGAGGTGCCGAAGTCGAGTCGCACGACCCGGGAAAGCCAGCTCAAGTACTGCTGGATCAATGGCTGGTCGTAGCCCAGCTGGTGGTCCAGCGCAACGACGTCGGCCTCCGGAGCGGTCTCCCCCAGGATCGTCCGGCCCGGTGACCCGGGGATGAGGCTCACCAGGAAGAACGCCGCCGTGGCGATGATGAAGAGCATCGGGATGACGATCAACAGTCGCTGGGCAATCGTCTTACCCATGGTGGACTCCTGTGACAGTTGGTGCTGCGGAAGGTGACTGAGGACGCCACCACGATGGTGTACGAGGAACCGGAGCGGCCGTGAAGCCGCTCCGGTTCCGATCAAATCAACCGGCCGGCTGCAGAGCGGTCAGCGGCGGCAGCGGGATCAACGGAATGAAGTTCAGGTCCTTGACCTTGGTGTTGTTGTAGAAGTAGTAGGTGTTGACGTAGTTGGTGACCAGCATCGTGCCCTGGTCGACGGTCACCTTCGAGACCTGCTTCAGCGTGGCGTCCACCGCGTCACCGGTCTGGGTCTGCGCCGTGGCGAACAACGACTCGATCTCCGGGGTGGTGACCTTGTACGGATTGAAGTGCGATTCGGTGAGCAGGATCTGCTCGACGTCCAGGTAGGCGTCGCTGGCGTTGAAGAACCAGGCATAGGCCGGGTTGGTGGTGGTGAACTTGGCGGTCAGGTAGTCCTTCAGCGGCAGGTTGTTGATCTGCACCCGGATGCCGACCTTGCCCAGCTGCTCCGCGACCGCCTGGGTGTAGGTCAGGAAGTTGCCGTAGTCGGTGCTGGTGACGGTCAGGTCGAAGCCGTCAGGGTATCCCGCGGACGCGAGCAGCTGCTTCGCCTTGTCCGGGTCGTAGGGATAGGCGTTGTCCAGTGAGGCGTCGTACGCTCCGCTGCCCGGCATGAAGATCTGGGTGGCGATCTGGCCCTCACCGATCACGGCCTGCAGTGCCGTGCGGTCGACCGCGTAGTTCATGGCCTGCCGGACCTGCTCGCTGCCCAGCGCCGGCACCTGGGTTCCGTTGCGGTCCTGAAGATTGAGCGACGCGAAGTAGCTCAGCTGTTGGATGGACACGCCACCCTCGACCGACGGGATGCTGGATACGTCGTTGGCGGTACCGACAGTGGCGTCGACCTGGCCCGACTTGAATGCGTTGACCGAGGCCGTCGTGTCCGCGATGACCTTGAAGACCACGGTCTGGATGCCGACGTTCGCGGCGTTCCAGTAGGTCGGGTTCTTCACGAAGGTGTAGGTATCGCCCGGCGTGGTGTTGTCCACATCGAGGGTGTACGGCCCGGCACCGACCGGCGCCGCATCCAGCGCCGTCTGGTCGGCCAGCGCCTTCGGGCTGGCCACCATCCCCATCACCTGCGAGAGGATGAACGGCAGGGACGGGTTCGGCGTCGACAGGGTGACATCGACAGTGGTCGGGTCAGTCGCGGTGACCGTCTGGACCGCCGCCAGTTGCGATGTCTTCGGACCGGTGACCGTCTTCGCCCGGTCGAGATTGGCCTTGACCGCCGCGGCGTCCACCGGCTCACCGTCGGAGAAGGTCAGCCCACTCTTGAGCTTGAGCTGGAAGTGCGTCGGGTCCGAATACGACCACGACTCCGCCAGGCCCGGGCCGAGGGAGCCATCCTGCTCCTGCTGCACCAGGGTCGCGTAGACCATCTGGCCGGACTGCTGGAGCGAAGCCCAATCCTGCTGGTATGGATCCCATTTCTGCGGTACCGCAGTGACCGCGACCGTGAACACCGAATCCTCCGCGGCCGCCCCGGCGCTCCCCGACGTCGATGACGTCGAGTCGCTGCCACACGCGGCGACCGTGCTCATGACGGCCACAACTGCGGTGATCGCGGCCCACTTCTTGACCCGCATCAAGCCTCCTTGCTCTGCGCCGGTCCAGTCGACTTCGGCGTCGTGCCTCAGGACACACCTTCGAGGGGGTCCCAGTCAATAGATTCAGGCGATTGTTATGCATGATTTTCAGCAATCGCGACCGTGCCGCACGACAGCGGGTCGTTCCACGATCGAGGCGCTTGCGACCCCACGGCCCCCGGCGAACCTCGGTGGGTGACGACGCCCGAAGTCGCTCGATCGGCCGGATGCGGACGCGGGCACGCCTACGAGCACATCCCCGGCCCACCAGGATTCCCCGGCCTCCGGCCGGAGCGGGCATCGGTCAGCCCTGGCCGATCCAGTGACGCAGCCGGGGCAGGATCTCCTGTCCGTACAGTTTCAAGAACCGTTCCTGGTCGTGACCGGGCGCGTGAAACACCAGGTGTCGGAAACCCAGATCCAGGTAGGTGCCAATCTTTTCGACGTGCTCGTCCGGGTCGTCGGACACGATCCACCTGGACGCGGCCTGCTCGATCGGTAGTTCCTCGGCCAGCCGTTGCATCTCCAGCGGGTCCTCGACCCCGGCCTTCTGCTCCGGCCGCAGCGCCAGCGCCGCCCAGAACCTGGTGTCCTGCAGCGCCCGGGACCGGTCGGGGTCGAACGAAACCTTCATCTCCATCAGGGTGTCCAGGTCGTCCAGGCCTCGACCGGCTTTCTCCACACCGTCCCGCAGCGCCGGCAGAAGGGTGCCGGTGTACAGGGACGGCGCCTTACCCGAAGTGGTGATGTAGCCGTCGGCGATCCGCCCGGCCAGTCGAGTCGCGGCCGGCCCGGAGGCGCCGATGTAGATCGGCACCGGCTCGGCCGGCCGGTCGTAGATCGTGGCCTTGTCCGTGCGGTAGTAGGTGCCCTCGAATGTCACTCGGTCCCCGGTCCACAGTTCTCGGATCAGGTTCACCGACTCCTTGAAGCGGGCGAACCGCTCCTTCTGCCCGGGCCAGGCCAGCCCCAGCGGCACCTCGTTGAGGGATTCGCCGGTGCCGACGCCGAGCACGATTCGACCCGGAAACATCGATCCGAGGGTGGCGAACGCCTGCGCGATGACGCCCGGGTGGTAACGGATGGTCGGGGTCAGCACGGACGTGCCCAGGATCACCCGCGACGTCCGGGCTCCGACTGCGCCAAGCCAGGGCAGCGACGCCGGAGCGTGGCCGCCGTCGTGCCGCCACGGCTGAAGATGATCGGAAATGAACACGGAGTCGAACCCGTGCACCTCCGCGCTGACCGCCAGATCGGCCAGTTCGGTTGGACCGAACTGCTCCGCGGAGGCCTTGTAGCCGAACCGGATCGGCGGTGCTGTCATCGGACGAGCCCTTCGGTGAGTGGTGAAAGCATCTGCCGCAGTGTGCTGAGCACGGCGTCGCGGGCCCTCCGGCTGGCCACGGCAGTGGGCAGCAGTGAGGTGAAGCCGTGCGGGACGCCGGCCACGACATGCAGTTCGGTCGGCACACCGGCCCGCTGGAGACGCAGGGCGTAGTCGACCGCTTCGTCCCGCAGGCAGTCGGCACCGGCGGCGACCACGTGAGCGGGCGGCAGCCCGGTCAGGTCCCGGTGGGTGGACGGTGACGCGTACGGCGGTGGGTCCAACCGCTCGCTACCGAGATAGTGCTCCCAGCATTGGGCCGCGTCCAGGGCGTCGAACACGGCCGCGTCGGCCAATGAGGACATGGAGGCGGAGCTCATCGTGGCGTCCAGGAACGGGAACAGCAGTACCTGCCCGGATACCGCCGGACCGTTCTGGTCGCGGGCACGCAACGCGAGTGCGGCGGCCAGCCCGCCCCCCGCACTGGCTCCGGCGAGCACGATCGGGATCGTCGGGTGGTCATCGGCCAGTGCGGCAAGCACCGCCGTGCAGTCGTCGAGCGCGGCGGGAAATCGGTCCTCGGGGGCGAGCCGGTACCCGACCGAGACGACAGTCGCACCTGTCTGCAGAGCCATGTCGGCACAGAAGGACTCATCCTGATCGAGCGTTCCGATGCAGTATCCGCCGCCATGAAGCCAGATGGTGAGGCCGACCGGCGAGGGCCCGGCGCTGTAGGTTCGCACCGGCACCGGAGGACTGTCGACGGGTTCGATGAGGCGCTCCCGGACGTTCACCTCGGGGGGAAGGACCGGCGGGTCGATCCGGGCGCGTTGGGCGCGGATCGACCCCCGCTGTGCCGCCGCATCGGCGAACTGGAGGGGCGGGAGAACCGCGGTCAGCGCTGCGAACTCGGGATCCACGGGGCTCCTCGGGGGTCGGTCAGGTGATCAGGTCCCAGGTGATCGGCTGGTCCATCGCGGCCGGGAACTTGCGCTCCAGATACCGCTGCATCTCTCGAATGTGGTTGGCCATGGACTCCTCGGACAGGGACCGGTCGTGCTTGGCCAGCGCCTCGTAGATCTTGGTGTGGGCCTTGAGAATGGCGCTCCGCCGGTGCTTGGGGTAGTCGACACCAAGCGCGGTGCCGTCCATGATACCGAGAAGTGCGTCGACCAGGAATCCGTACAAGGAGTTCCCGGACGCCCAGGCGATCACATCGTGGAAACGCTTGTTGGTCTCCAGGAAGGTCTCGATATTGTCGAGATTGTCCCCCATCCGGACGACGGTCCCCTCCAGCTCGGCGAGTTGGTCGTCGGTCATCCGTTCCGAGGCGAGGCTGGCCATCAGGGGTTCCAGACCCTGTCGCGCCTCGACGATGCTGCGGAAATGGGCGTTTTCGAACTGCATGAGCAGTACTAGCGTGGTGGCCAGGTTGGCGGCATCGGGCTTTTCGATGATCGGACCGCCGCCCGGACCAGGCTTGAGCGAGATCACGCCCTGAAGCTCGAGGAACCGCAACGACTCTCGAAGCGTCCCGCGTCCCACGCCGAACTCCTCGAGCATGACCCGTTCCGGCTGCAGGCGATCGCCGACGGCGAGGCCGTCGCGGCTGATCCGTCCGACGATGTTGCGGGCGATCAGCATCGCCGTCTTCTGCGGACGGTCCACCCCGACCACGTCCTCCCAGCTCAGCCGTCGGACGCTGCTGCCCGATCGTGGAACAATGATACGCATCATTGTCCCCGGTCAGGAATGTCCGCGTCATTCCGCCGCCGGGCCGACCACCCCGCGAGCGGTCAGGTCGGCAAGCTCGTCGGCAGACAGGTCCAACCGCTGACCCAGCTCGGGCCACGTGTGCTCCCCAATGCTGGGCACGCCGTCGTAGTTCGGACCGGAATACCCGGTCATATGCAGAATCGGTCCCGGCACCAGTGCCGGTCCCAGCACGGTGCCGGCCAGTTCGACCAGCGTGCGCTCCCGGAAGTGCGGATCGGCGACAACGTCGCTGGAATCGCTCACCGCCGACCCGACGACCTCGAACTTGTCAAAGATCTCCAGGACCTGCGCACGCGACCGCGACCCGACCCAATCGATGACGATCCGCTGCAGCGCCTCGTTGTTGATCAGCCGCGCCGCGTTGGTGTTGTACCGCGGGTCGTCCTTCAGGTCCGGCCGGTCCATGGCGTCGAACAGGCGCATCGCGATGCTCTGTGAGGATGCGGCGATCGACAGCCACCGCCCGTCCCCGGCTTGGTAGATGCCTCGGGGCGACGCCGCACCCGAGCTGTTGCCTTGGCGGACGGCGATTTCACCGGTCGTTGAGTAGCGCAGCACCGCGTCGCCGAGTATGAACATCAACGGCTCATAGAGAGCGACGTCCACCACCGAACCGGCGCCGGTCATCGAACGGCGGAAGAGCGCCATCGCCGTGCCGAAGGCGGCGGAGATGCCTGCGATCGAGTCGGCGAAGCCGAATGGCGGTGCGGTCGGAGGTGTCTCGGGCCAACCGTTGAGGAAGGCGTAACCGCTCATCGCCTCGGCGATGGTGCCGAAGCCGGGCCGCTCCCGGTACGGCCCGCTCTGCCCGAAGCCGCTGACCCGGGTCATCACCAAACCCGGGTTCTCCGCGGACAGCGACGGGTAGTCCAGGCCCCAGTCCTCCATCCGGCCGGGCCGGAACGACTCGACGACCACGTCGACCGAACGGGTCAGCCTGCGGACCAGGTCGCGGCCCGCCGGCAGTCGCAGGTCGATGCCGATCGACCGCTTGCCGGCATTGAGCCGAGCGAACCCAAGAGCCAGTCCGTTCTTCTGCGGCACCCACTGGCGTGCGAAATCACCGGTCGTCGGGTCCTCGACCTTGAGCACTTCGGCACCGAAATCCCGCAGCATCCGGCCGGCGGTGGGTGCGGCGTACATGTTGCCCAGTTCCAGCACGGTGACACCGGCCAACGGTGCACCCACCGGCTGTGCCGAGCCATCGATCTGTTCGATCACTGTCTCGCCATCTCGCTCATCGCGGCGGCATCCGGTGCGCGCCATCCAGCCGGATGGTTTCCCCGTTCAGGTAGGGGTTTTCAATGATGTGTCCGGCCAGCGCGGCGAACTCGGCCGGCCTGCCCATCCGGCTGGGGTTGGGGATGCCATTGGCCAGCGCGGCCCGCGCGGTCTCCGGAACTCGTGCCAGGATCGGCGTGTCGAACACACCGGGGGCAATGGTGGCGACCCGGATCAGTCGACTGGCCAGATCACGCGCGGCTACCGAGGTGAGGCCGACGATTCCGGCCTTCGACGACGCGTACGGGACCTGGCCGATCTGGCCTTCCCACGCGGCGATCGATGCTGTGAGTACACACACCCCCCGCTCACCGTCGACCGGCTCGTTGGCCGCCAGTCGGGCGGCGGTCAGCCGCAGCACGTTGAACGAACCGATCAGATTCACCCGCACGACGGTTTCGTACAGATCCAGGTCTCCGGGGTTGCCGTCCCGGTCGACGATCCGCATCGCTCCACCGCGCCCAGCGCAGTGCACCAGGCCGCGAAGTCCGCCGAGTTCCTGCGCCTGGTCCAGGGCGGCACCGACGGCCACCGGGTCGGTGACGTCGCCCGGCGCGAAGCGGACGTCGGCGCCGAGTTCGGCGGCCACGTCCGCGCCGGGGGACGACGGCAGGTCGATGATGACCACCTTGCCGCCGCCGGCCAGCAGGCGGTCGACGCTTGCCCGGCCGAGACCGGAGGCCCCGCCGGTGACCACGAAAGTGTTGCCCTTGATCTCCACTGGTTGTCCTTACCCCTCAGAGTCTTTCGATGATCGTCGCGTTCGCCATGCCGCCTGCCTCGCAGAAGGTCTGCAGTCCGTACCGGGCGTTGCGCGCCTCCATCTCGTTGACCAGGGTGGCCATCACCCGGGTGCCGGAAGCGCCGAGCGGGTGACCGAGCGCGATCGCTCCACCGTTCACGTTGAGCCGTTCCTCGTCGACGCCCAGTTCGTCCGCAAAGGCCAGCGGCACGCTGGCAAAGGCCTCGTTCACCTCGATCAGGTCGACGTCGCCCATGGCCAGGCCGGCCCGGGCCAGGGCCTTCTCGGACGCGGGGATGGTGGCAGTAAGCATGAGCAACGGGTCCTCGCCCAGCTGGGCGAACCCGGCGAACCGGGCTCGAGGCCGTAACCCCAGCCTTTCGGCCAGGCCCCGCTCCATGATCAGGGCAGCGCTGGCGCCGTCGGTAAACGGCGAGGACGAACCTGCGGTGATGTGCCAACCGATCTCCGGGAACCGTTCGGCCAGATCCTCCCGATAGAAGGGCGATGTCAGCCCGGCCAGCTTTTCGGCGGTCGTCTGGGCGCGGATCGTCTCATCCCCGGTGACGACGACCGGGGCGCTTTCGGCCGGCACGGTGATCGGCACGATCTCCTTCTCGAAACGACCGGCGGCCGCGGCGGCGGCCGCCCGGTGGTGCGAGCGGGCCGAGAACTCGTCCAGCCGCTGGCGGTCCAGCTTCCATTTGGCCGCGACGAGTTCGGCCGAGACGCCCTGGCCGACCAGACCGGGCGCGTAGCGGTCGGCGACGCCCGCCCCATATGGGTCGGCCCCGGCCCGGGCGCTGCCCATCACCACTCGGCTCATCGATTCGACACCGCCGGCGATGACGATGTCGTAGCCGCCCGCGATGACTCCCTGGGCGGCGAACTGCACGGCTTGCTGGCTGGAGCCGCACTTGCGGTCGATGGTGACGCCTGGCACGTGCTCGGGGAAGCCGGCGGCGAGCGCGGCCATTCGACCCGGGGTGGCGGACTGCTCGCCCACCTGGCTGACGCAGCCGATCAGCACATCTTCGACGGTGCCTGGGTCGATCCCGGTGCGCTGGATCAGGGCCGACAACACCTGGGCGAGCAGGTCGACCGGATGAAGCCCGGACAGGGCTCCGCCGATCTTGCCCTTGCCCATCGGCGAGCGCACGATGTCGACGATCACCGCGTCACGTATTGTCATGTCGCATCCCTTCTCTTAGCATCCCTGGGTCAGCCGGGTGAGCGTGCCGCCCAGCACGAGCTCGGTGTCTTCGTCGCGCAGGCCCAGCGCACGCACGGCAGCGATCTCAGCTGCCGGATCGGTCATCGGCCAGTCCGAGCCGAACACGATCCGCTCGGCGCCATGGTCGGTGATCAGCCGGCGTACCTCGCTCGGAGCCAGGCCGGCCAGGGTCGGCGGCCACGACGTCTCCAAAACGACGTCGGCACCGGCCAATTCTTCCCGGGCTTGCTCGAACAGCCGGTACCCGCCGAAATGGCAGGCCATCAGGCGTAGATCGGGGAAGGTCCGCGCGATGTCGGCGATCATGCGCGGGGACGAGCGGGCGTTGGCCTCGGCGTCGCCGCCCTCGCCGACATGACTGATGACGGCGATCTCGGGGCCGAACGCCTCGAACATCTCCCACAGCCGCTTGTCGTTCAGCGCGAACCCTTGGAACAGCGGGTGCAGTTTGACGCCGCGAACTCCGTGCCGGCGCAGCGAGGCAAGGTTCTCCTCGGCGGGCAGGTCGACATGGACGGTCCCGAACGGGGTCAGCCGATCGGATCGGATGCCGCTGATGAACTCGTTGGTGCGGTCGACGTACTTGGCCTGGTCGGCGATGCCCAGAGCCAGTGCCCGGTCGATCCCGCATCGATCCATGCTGGCGAGCAGGCCGGATACGGTTCCGTCGCCGCTGGCGTGCAGGCCCTCCACCCGCCCGGCCAGCGCCCGCCGCGCGATCTTGTCGGGCCAGACGTGAGTGTGCGCGTCGAAGATCATCACAGTTTCCCCGACTCGCCGCCGTCGATGACGTAGGTGGACCCGGTGATGAAATCCGATCCCGTGGACGCGAGAAGGACTGCCAGCGGGACGATCTCGTCCGGAACTCCCATCCGCTTGGCGGGAATTCGGCGGACTCGCTTGGCCAGTACCTCGGGCGAGCCGGTGACTGCGGCCTGCGCCTCGGTGGCGAAGGCTCCGGGCGCGATGGTGTTGACCTGGATGTTGTGGGTGGCCCATTCCGCGGCGAGCGCCTCGGTCATCCGGACCACCGCGCCCTTGGATGCGGAATACCCGACCAGGACGGGCTTTCCGCGCAATCCGGTGGTGGAGGCGATGTTGATGACCTTGCCGCCGCCCTGCGCGATGAAGTGCTTGCCGGCGGCCTGCGCGAGGAGCATCGGCGCGAGGACGTTGATGGCGAAGGTGCGCCGCCAGACCTCCGGGTCCTGGTCGACGAACACTCCGGCCGGGGCGATGCCGGCGTTGTTGACCAGCACGTCGATCCGTCCGTGCCGCTCGACCGTGCTGGCCACCGCGTCGAGAATGGACTGCGGATCGTCGACGTCCAAGGGGACGGAGCTGATCCGCTCCGGGTCGGTGCCGACCACCTCCGCGAGCCGGTCGGCGGATCGGGCTGCGGCCACCACCAGCGCGCCCTGCGCCGCGTAGCCGCTGGCAATGGCCGCACCCAGCCCCCGACTGGCCCCGGTGACCAGGCAGACCCGGCCGGTCAGTACATCGGTCACGTCATGCCTCACAGAGGTGGGTATCGGAAAGCGGCAGAATGCTGGTGTCGGACATCGGTGTCCCTTCCCGGGGCTGTGCGGGGGGTGGTGCTGGTTC
>CAYZBB010000104.1:0-2366 GCA_964476495.1 uncultured Actinomycetes bacterium
CGATCGGGGTATGGGACGCGATAGGTCGTGATCTCGTGGACGGTCAGCATGGGCGTGGCTCCGTGTCGTGTGTCGTTCGAGTCACCCGATACCTATTCACTATCCATGCCGTTATCACGCACCGATACCACACCACACCGCCCGCGATATCATTACGCTTTTCGCCACACGCCCAGCCGTCGACACGCGTCAAGCGACCATTTGCGTCACCGGTTCGGCGCGAAACGTCACCGCGACGCGGGTACGCTCGACGACTGTGATAGGCTAGTCAATGCGGGTACTTACGGCGACGTGGCAGACCAGGCGGCGAGCCATACGGTGACGCTTTGTGGCTCACGAGCTCGACGCGTTATGTAAACTGGAGTGGCATTATGCAAGCGTGTGTTGTGTTCGACACTCGAGCAGCTAGGGTACGCTCGACGGCGGCGGGCGCTAGCTCGGCACGCCGCGACGACTCGGCAGGCGGGTGCGCTCGGTAGGCGGGTGCGCTCGGTAGGCGGCTCAATTCAAACACTTGATTCAATCAAGTGATGTACTTTAGTTCGCGTGCCTACACCGCTTGACGAAGCCCAAGCCCTCAAGTCGTGGCTTTCGCGCCGAGGGAAGGCTGGCGCCGCGGCTCGGCTCGCGAAGCAATCGCCGGAACGGCGACGCGAGATCGCTCGGCTCGCGGGGCTCGCGCGGTGGCGCAAGGCCGGCGAAGGGGTACGGTCACAGCTACCCGACGCCGACCTTCCCGATGCGACCGATGCCGCACTGGCCATGTGCGTCCGGTCGGTGCTGGCTCACCCGCGCACCGAGGCGCGGTTTCAAATCGCAACGCAGTCCGCCCGCCGGTCGGGTGTAGCCGTCGGTGCCCTAGTCGAGCTGGTCCACCACTGGCCACTGCTGCCCGAGCCGGTACGTGCGGCGATCGAGGACGAACCCGAGCGCCTGCTTGGTCCATCGGTGCCCTTGCTGCTCGCCATCGTGCGGCGCTACCTCGACCCGACCGACACGCGATAACGCCCCTTATCGGTCCCGTCATCGAGCGCGAAGGCTAGTCGTCTCGGGAACTTGCGGGCGTCGCCACCGAGCAGGAGTCCCAGAAAAGAGAGACCCACCCCCCTCTCATTTCACCATCCGGACCCCCACCGAGATTTCCAAAATTTCAATCTCGGCCGCCTGGCCGCCCCACAGCCTCACTGCGCCCCACACCTCGGGGTCGCATCCCGCGTAGCCTCCCGATCCGACTCCACCCCTGCCGCGGCCCGTGGCGCGCCACAGGTGGCGTAGCTGTACCTCCCCGGACGACCGGCCCGCCATACGCTCGCGGCGTCCACGCACCCCCGCCCCGTGCCCCAAATCGCCCCGAAATCCGAATTCGAACCGTCACATACGTGACGCTTTTCCTGCCGAACCCGCCGAACCTCGCCGAACCTCACTTTCAAGGTTCGGCGGGCACTTTCCAGTAATGATTTCGCATAGTCGCGGAACCTGCCGAACCTGCCGAACCTGGGTGCCCCCAATACTTTTGAGATTACACTTTTTGGTTCCAATTGATATTGATTATCAATTGGGCTCAGGAACAGTTCCGTTTCGTTGTTGGCTATAGGAGGTTCGTCAGGTTCGGCGGAGGTTCTTAAGTAGTTGATTTCATTGGTCGGAAGGCGCCGAACGTTCAATTTCTGGACGTTCGGCAAGGTTCGGCAGGTTCGGCGCTTATCAGGTGTTTTGCAGACCTGCCGAACCTTTTCAGCGCCTGAAAAACTTTCACCTGTGGATAACTTGTGGATAACCTGTGGATAACTAGGTCGTCTAATTGAGAATTGGCATCGAGACCGATGAAATTATCAGCGCGAGTGACATATAATTGACTAATTGTCACGGAAAATAGTCACGAATTTGACGACCGATGCCGGTGTAATTTTCGAGGAGGTCCACGCCATCCGCGCCCCGGGTAGAATGGGGTGTGTGTGCGTGCGACCAGCGACTGGCCGTCGCCGGAGGAGGAACCGTGAAGCTATTGAGTGAGCGAGAGCAGGTTCGGGCGGTGTCTCAGGAATGGAAGAAGAGTCACCGTGACCCGGAATGCCGGATGCGGGATGGCCGCACCGTCGGAGAAATCACCGCCCGTCTGGACGCCCTCGACCCAGAGACCGCGACCGCTGAAGATGTGTTCGCGGCAATAGGGCACCGTAGCTGGGCCTGCCAACAGACGTGTGACGAGTGCGGCGAGGAGTCCTGGTCCTGCGTCGAGATCGGCCAGGAACCCGACTACGAGAGCTGTACCGCCACGATCTGCGAGGGGTGTCTCCGGAAGGCGCTGGCGCTGATTGAGCGGGAACGGCTTGTGGTGGATGCGAAGAGGTTGCGCGCGGAATTCG
>CAYZBB010000104.1:2466-4233 GCA_964476495.1 uncultured Actinomycetes bacterium
GCCATGACCCGACGTGAATTTTTCGCCCGCCGGGAGTTCGTCACCAGCAACATCGGCCTATACCTGCGCGAGAACCCGGGCGACGGGAGCACGCTGTTCGCCGCCCCCGCGCAGATGGTCGCGATGAGTTCCGATCCGCGAGTCGGCCACCAGGAACCGTTTCTCCACATCACCTACGACGAAGCGCAGCGCCTCGTCGATGAACTGTGGCAGTGCGGTGTCCGCCCGAGCGAGGGAACGGGAAGCGCCGGATCGCTCGCCGCGACGGAGCGGCACCTGGCCGACATGCGGAAGGTGGCGTTCGGTGCGCTACGGAACGCGGGGGTGGAGTGCGATGGAAACCGGTGACGAGCCGATCCGACTCACCTGCGCGGACTTCGGATTCAGCGAGTGCTGCTCGGCGTGCCACAGTGAGTGGGCTGACGACTGCGGCGACCCGATTGAGATTGAGGGGCCGAGGGGCGTCGTGGCGTGCGTGTGCTGCGCCGTGGCGGATGAATTACGAGCCGAGATACGCCAGGCCGCGTGGCACCGAGGCGCGGATTCGTCGTGGGCACTGCGCGGGGACGGGGTTCGGCGATGAGACTGACCGGCGGCCCCTGGGATGGGCGCGACGTTGACGTCGGGATGGGCGTGCGGGTGCTGGTGGTTCCGTTTATCCCGTCGGATGGCCAGATGGCTGACGTTTGGCGTGTCGTGTGTATCGGTACGCCAGTCGGATTCGGTGAGGTTCGCTACGTGGACGGAGTGTACGAGGGCTCGTTCGTTCGCGTTGACTGCTGCCGCGACCACAGCGCCCACTGGACGCGCCGCGGAACGCTCCGAAAGCGCCAGCAGCACCCCTTGGGATCGATAGAGGTTAGGGTGCGGGATTGTGAACGGCTGGCATCAGCGCTTTGAGCCACCCTCTCGAAACCCCCGCATCACCTGATCCGCCACCCGTCCAGCTTTCCACATCACCCTCTGGATTACGTCGTCGGCGATTCCCTCGCCCGCCATCGCGTCCGCGTAGGCGATGGTGAGAAGAAACGCGACGGATCGTCCAGCGTGGATGGGTTCCGGATCGGTCACGCGTCCGTTTCCGCCGAGAACACACACCGGAAGTCGATGACGTCCTCGTCGTTCCACCACGCCTCACCGAATCGGTTGTGGTGATCGGGGAGCTTGTGCGGTTTGTTGGCGACGATTTCGTAGATCACGGTTCGGTGAGACTTGATCGCCCATGCCATGGCGGCCCCGATCGTCGTGAATCCCCGCACGGGGGATCGGATGTAGCCGGCGGAGCGGTAGAGCTTGGCCTTCTTGGGCGTGGTGACGTGGAAGAGTTGCATGGGGTTAGGGGATGGGGGTCTCGGGGTTTTCCGGATTCTCCTGGGCGATACGATCGAGCCAGCGATGCACGACGGCGGCGACGCGCCGATACTCATCGGCTTGCAAGCGCTCTTGGATGGCGCAGCGTGCCGCGGTGTCATCCGGGGCGCGCGAGGCGTGCTCGAAGGCGACTGCGTGCTGGTAGTGGTCGCTTGACGATTCGATCGCCCTGTAGGCAAGCCAGCGAATCTCATCAAATGGCGGAGTCATGGATTCTCCGGCACCTCACGCGGAATAGGCGCCCCACACCATGGGCAGAAGTTGGGATTGGGGAGAAAGCAGCCGATGTCGTCGGGATCGGCTTCGTCGTCGTGGTCGAATTCAAACCGACCACGGCCATTTCCGCAGATGTGCTTCCGCGCCAGGTCGCAGCACCCCGGTGCCCACCATCCGCCG
>CAYZBB010000104.1:4333-10879 GCA_964476495.1 uncultured Actinomycetes bacterium
GCTCATTCCACCACCACAACCCCGTCTTCCGGAAAGTCCCCAGACCGCGTCAGCGTGAGCAGTTCCCCCCGCATACGTTCCACGACGGCGAGGAACCCTCTTGCGCACCTGGACTCGGTGGCGGTGAGGCATTCATCGAGTTCAGGGTCGTCGAGCTTGGCGCGCAGCACGTCGCACGCCGCCAGGATGTCGAGCACCTCGGGACCAAGGATGGCGGGGCACCAACAGTCCTCGTATTGATCGAGGACGGATTTTGCGTGCGCGATTGAGGAAGCAGCGCTTCGAAACACCCGCTCCGCGAACCGTTGCGGGTCCATCGTGATGACCCGGCCGGGGTCCATCGTGATGACCCGGCCGAATCCGTCGTCGTGATTTGATTCGTCCAGGTCGTCATCGGTGCGTTGGTTCACTCCGAATCGCATTCGGCACCGGCACGTGAAGGAGAAGCATTTTGGGCATCGTTCAGCGAACTTGGAAGTGTTGTCACTCATTCAGCGGCTCCCCCGTTCGGCATCGCCGAAGGTTGTTGATGTTTTTCTGGATCGCATCCAGGCGAGACCGCGCCTCCCCGGCGACACCATCGAGCCTGGCGTACTCGGCGTCCACGCACACGGCGCGCATGGCGGCAGCGTAGTCGGAAAGGTGGTCGTGGATTTCATCGAGGAGTTCGTTGGGGATGGATGTGTTCATGGGCGCTTCGAACCCAGCCACGCGAGGCAGATGGCACGCGGAACCAGATCGACTGCGTCTCGGATTCGCTGGTTGTACGTGAGACCGCTGGATTCCGGGAGAAGGAAAACTGCTCGCGCGGCACCAGGGTGACCCGAAATGGACTGGACCTGCCACACACATCCGCGAGACTCCGCCTCTGGGATGAGATCGCGGAAGCAGGAGTCGGCGGATGTTGCCCACGGGAGCGCTACGGGTTGCCCGTCGGCGCCAAGGCGAGCAGCGATACCCAAGCAAACGAACGCCTGAGCGTCGCAGCCAGAACAATCCTGATCTTCGCAGACGGAAAGACCGAGCGCCTTGGCGATTGCGATGTTGATTTCGGAGTTGGTCATGAATCATCCATCATCGCTCTATAAATCGCTCGACAGAGAAACTCAGCGTCGTCTATTTTGAAGTATGAAACTTTGATGACTGGGCCGTACACCAACTCAACGCCACGATTCGGAATTCCATCAACTCCGCGTCCGATGAACCACCGTGCTATCTGGCGATTTTCCAGCGCCTTCTCCGCCGCCTCGATCGCCTGTGCGATGTTGGTGGTGGGGTGCCACTCCTCGGGCCTGTAGTAGTCTTCGCGATCGAGCCAGATCGATCCATCCTCATCGACGGTTGGGTTGTCGCACCCCTCGCAGTCTGGATCATCGCATATCTTCAAACCCATGACATTCTCAGCAAGCCACCGGTCCAACTCTTCGTTCGTCATGCTTTCATTCTACGCGCCCGCAGTCACTCACCCCGCCCATACCTCTTCCCCATTGCACACCCGCTCGAAGGTCGACACGTAGAACGGTTTCAGGCGATCCCATGAGATCGAGTCGGCGTAGCGATCCACGGCTCGCGATAGCGCCGCGACCTCGTCTGGATTCCGGTAGAGATCCGTGATCCGCCGCGCGATGTCCTCCGCGTTTGTTTCGTGGAGCACGATACGCGACCGAACCTGAAATTCGCGCATGACCCGGCTCGGGATGAGCGCACGCCCCGGTAGAAATCGAATTTGCGGGTCCACCGCGGACATGAGCGTCGGCATGCCACAACTGGCCGCCTCGGCGAGCGGGAGACAGAGCCCGCCGAACTTCCGCGGCATCACGAAGACGTCCTCGTCACCGTAGAGCTTCCAGTAGCGGTCGATCCGATCCGTCACGATTTCGATGCGGGGGTCACGGAGCTTTCCGGGAATCATCTCTTGGGTTCGGACGCGGAGCTTGACGTCGACGTCGTCGGGGAGGTGGCGCATCGCCTCCATCACGAGCTGAGACCCGTTGCGGTCGTGGACGGCGGGGATGCCGGCGACGTGAAGGAGGGTCTTGAGCCCGGTTCGCTGACGGAACGGGAGGCGATCGCGTGCCACGGGGACGGGTAGAAATGCCTTGTTGTGGAACGGGACGTCGTGGAACCGCCACATGGATGGCGCCGCGTAGAGGGTTGGCTGGGGTGCCGCTCGCGTCGTGTCGAGGAACTCGAAGTTGTACTGCTGGACCGTTTTGATGTTTCGTTCATTCGCTCGCTTGACGAGCCAGGTGTTGTAGAACGTCTCGGCAGTGAACACGATGTCGAGATCGTCGAGAAACGCATCCATGACTGGATCGGGCCGCGGTGTGTCCGTGCATTTGCATTCTCGGTGAATCGTTGCGCCCGGGTACATCGACTCGTCGCACGGCATGTGCGGATTCCACGTCGCCGCGATGACGAGCGTCTTGGCGGGCTGCATGTGCCGCCAGAATTCGTGACACTGGACGGCGAGGCCCGTGGTGTCGGCGCGGGCGATGAGTCCGAGGCGCATGGTTGGCGATTCGGTTAGGTGCCGTCGAAGAGCGCCACGGCGGGGACGGCCGTGCCATTGACGGCGTCGTAGACGCGCCACAGAAAGCGTCGGCCGTCAGGTCGCTCATTCACGACCACCTCGGTTCGCCGCAGCGTCGTGATTTCGTCGACGAGCACCGGGTCGGAGTAGGGCATCACGCACACGATGGCGTTCGGATCGTGCTGTTGGAGAGCTGTGATGAGGTCGGAGACGGTCATCGGCGTCCCTCGAACGCCTTCCGCCACGTCGGCGACATGGGCGACTTCGCCTGACCCGTCGGCTGCTTCTCCAGGTAATCGGCGAACGTCTGCCGGCTGTCGTGTGTGCCACGCTGGTTCATCGCGTATCCGCAGTGCTTGCACATTTCCTTCGTCGCGCGCTCAGCCCACACGGGGTCGAAGATGTCGGCGAGTCGCTTGGTGCGGTAGATGCCCCCAGATTCGCCGAGGAGCGCACCGACCGAGAGACCTGTTGGGCAGAGCGAGAATCCGTACGAGTCGAATCCGACACCGCAGATTTCGGAAGCGTGCTGATAGCAGTGGCCGTGGAAGGGGATTCCGGCGTCCTCGGGGGATACGAACATGTCGAGGTGCCACTGCGATTGACCCTCTTCGCCGCCCACCCGCGAGGCCGTTTTCCACTCGTCCTTGAAGATCGAGCAGTCGAGCTCTAGCCGAACCTTGTCGAGCAATGCCCGTGCTCGCTCGCTGTGACCGTTTGAGAAAATCTGCACGAAGTCTTCCGGCTTGTGGCCGCGCGACCAGTTTCGTGCCGTCTTGCAGATGTCGTAGAACTCGGGGTGCAGCGTCGGCTCACCGCCGATGATGATGACCCGCGGCGTCCATTTGAGTTCGTCGGCTTGCCGGAACGCGTCCTTGATCTGAGCGAGCGTGATGGGGGGCGTGTGTGGCTTCCGCAGGAAAGACCCGCGCGAACACGACGTACACATGAGATCGCATCGGTAGTCGACGTGGATTTCGAGTTTGGGGAACTGGAGCTGCGGGGTCAGTGCCTTGGTCATGGGCTAGCTCCGATTCGATCGCAAGAGTCACCGGGACGTGGAATCATCTCCACTCCCCGTCCCACCACATCGGGTATTTGGGATCACCCTGTCTCCCGTCGTGCGTCCCGCTTCGCGTCATGTCTCCATCGGGCGCGTAAACACGAAGTCGAAATCGATCCCATCCGAGCGTTGTCGCTGGGCTTACCATGCGGTCCTCGATCATGGTGATGGAGTCCCGTGGGAAAAAGTCGGCCATGATCCGCTTGTAGTAGTCCGTCAGTGCGAGGTGGGGTCGCTGACTCCACTGCGTGGTCCGAACCAGCGGCACACCACCAATATTCTCGCGTTCATGATACAGGTGCGCGTGTACCGGCAGGATTTCGTGGAAGATGTGCAACCGGATCACCGGTACGTCCGCGTTCATGATGTGAATGAATGGTCGCCAGGGGATTTCGCCGAACGCGTAGGTGTCGTGCTCGACGAAGTAGACGATGGACGTCTTGACCGTTTCCAGCGCTTCCCGCGTCATGGTCGCCTGGTGGCTGTGCTTCGTGAATTCCATCAGGCGAACCCTGTGAAGCCGGAGCCATGAGAGGCGTCGCTTGTACTCCTCATAATCGTCGCGCCTATGCTCTTGCTCGGCGCGAACACCGTCGAGCATGATGATGATCTCGCACTCTTTCAGCTCGGGATACGATCGAAGGCGAGCGATCGAATCGAGTGTCACGCCGACCGACGGATGGGACGGGACGGGCGACGATGGCATGAGGACCGTGATGTAGTCGTGGAGGGAGATCATCGCTTCACCTCGTACATGATCTGACCTTCCCACGTGCCTAGAATCCGATGATGGGCAGCGACGGATGCGAGGCAGGATTCGAGCCGTTCCGCCGTGAAATGGTTCATCCACCCATTCCGCTTTCTCGATTGCACGTCGTCACCAACCGATGGCGCATAGGACAACAAGAGCCGTGGAGCCCACCGTAAAACCGTGATGATTACGCTGCGCGGGTTGTTGGTGTACTCCAGAAACCCACTCATGACCGCGACGTTCCCGGTGAGCCGTGGTGTCGGATCGTATTCGTTGAAATCGTAGAAGACGGGAGATCCAGGGACGCAGTCGACGGGGATGTAGAGACACGATGGATCGATGAGCGTTCGCAGGCCGCGACCGCCCGCGCCAACGTCGATCACCACTTCGCCAGGCGCAACATGCTCGGCGAGGAGTCGAATCCGAGGCATCCATGGGGATTCAGGCTGACGAGCGATTTCAGACCAGCGGACGAAGTTGGTCATGCCAACCCCCGTACCGTGCTTGCGATTTCCTCGACGAACAGACGCTTGTATTCGGTCCACGATAGAGCAAACGATTTACGAACCGCGGCAATTCGCTCGCCATCCCACGCGAGAACGCTTGGGATCTCTGCCGCGTGGTCCACGACGGCTACTGGCGCGATCGGGTTGTTTCGAAACACGCGTTTCCAGTAGTCGCGTCCGGTGACGATGGGAATGGCCCCGCATTCCAGTGCCTCGCAGACGCGGAACGAATCGGGGCTGACGTTCCCGGGAGGGCAGAGAACGAAATCGGATCGCAGCATCAGGCGGATGTAACTGTCGTAAGGGAACCCGTCGCTTCCGAGCCCGCCGAATCCGCTGGATACGTGGAGGATTCCGTCGCCACGACCCTCGACGGCACGAACGAACGCGTCTCGCCACGTGTGCTGCTTCTGGCCCACGAACGACCATCGAATGCGCGGCAGAGCCTCCGCGGCGGAGCGTTGCGCTGCGATCACGTCGGGCGTTTCACGACGCAGACCCGTGAGTAGCCACTTGGCCGCGAAATCGTGCCGGCCCTGCCTTCCGTATTGCATCCAGACGACGTTGGATTTGTCGATACAGGACGGGTCGAAGGTGGCGCCTTCATCCGAGAGGACAACCAACAGGCATCGCTTTGCGCGCTTCGCAAGCGCTGCGGCATCTGGCTGGTTGCCGTTGAAGCAAATGACGGTACCAGTGTGAAACGGTTGGTCGGAACTGTAATCGGCGGGTTTGGATTCGAACTCGACGGGAGATCCCGGGGATAGCAGACCCTCTTCGGCGAGCATCATTGTCCCGTGATCCCAATTGCCACGGCGTCCGTCGACCCAATAGATCGGAATCCTCATCGCGTGAACCCTCCGGGCGGCGCAATGGGCGGCTCCGAGAATTCAAGCTCGGGAACGTCCGCAGACGCGCGGTCCAGATCCAGCAGCTCTTCCGGGAAGGCCCGCACCAGGCCATCTCGTACCGCTTCGACGCGTTGTGGATCGACCGCCCTGCATCCCGCAATCAGCGTTGAAACGGGAACCCCCTCGGGCAACATGACGGGGATCGGGTCGACCACTCCGTAGACGCTTTCATAGTCGCGGAACTTGAAGTCACCACCGGCAAGCCGATCGGAAAGCCATACCCACCGTCGCGGGATTCCGAAAGCGTCCGCGCACACGAGGCCGTGCAGACTGGACGAGAGAATGGCGGAGGATCGCTTGATTTCGCTCAGGACCGTGAGCACGGAAGCGCAGGGGTCGATGACGTGGACGTCAGGATTGCGTCGTAGGAACCGGCACAGACCCTCGTCGTTGAAGTCGGCATAGTGCGGAACGATCGACAACTCCCACCGCGGCCCGTCCATGGGGACGAGGATGGAGTCGACGAGCAACCCCGGATCACCCAGGGCGGGCGGCTTGTAGCCGAGCCGATGAGCGCTCAGCAGCCCCCGTACCGCGCGGACCCTGGCGCGCGGAACCTCAACAGGGGCCTGGTAGAACATGGCGCCCGTACCCCACACCCATCCGTGGAAGTCGTGCGGGATCTCGGAAAGGATGCTTCCGATCGACACGAGGTCGGAATCCGCGAACGACGACGCTGGCTCGACGTGTGAGATAGCCATGGCGCGCCGCAGAATGTGCGGCACGAGCTCGTCGCCGAAGTTGCCGAGTCGGTAGCCGCAGGTTCGCCAGTAGGGTTTCAT
>CAYZBB010000104.1:10979-17072 GCA_964476495.1 uncultured Actinomycetes bacterium
ATCCTCCCCGGCCAATCCACCCACCCCTCACGGTCCCCGAGGTGCTGCAACATGGCCCGCAGCCGATTCGTATACGTATGATTGGCCTTCACGAACTCGTGTGCGGCGTTCCTCTTCTGGATACGCTCGTCCTCATTCGCGAGGTAGTGGTCGATCTTCGACTTCAATGCGTCCCAATCGTTGAAGTCGAACAACTCGACATGACCACCATACTCCTGCTCGATTCCGTCGATTCGCGGATGGATGATGAATCCTCCGCGCCCAATGGTCTCGGGAAGCCGGTCGCTCCAGTACCGAGGATGATTGAACCCCGGGCAGAGCGAATCTCCGACGCAGACCTTGACGCTGGCGTAGAGCCGGTTCAGGTCGTGGTTCCGGATTGACGGCTGACCACGCCCGGGAAAGTTTCGAAACCGGTCCCCGTACCACTGCGTGAGCTTTGCGCGTAGCTCCTTTCGGTATGGCAGCCACTCGGGATGGTACTCATCCATGGCGCCGACGAACGCGACGTCGCAAGTGAAGCGGGGGTCCGGATCGGCGAAGTAGCACTCTTGGCGGAACACTCCCGGCGGAAGCCACTGGTGGTTGATGCCCGCAAGTCGAAAGTTGTCCTCTGATCCACCGTCGGCCGTGTAGCAATACTTCGTCGACCAGAACGGATCGCCGTGCATCGTCGACTGTCGAGCGATCTTCCAGTAGAGGTCGAGGTGGTATGACGCACTCGGAATGCCTTGAGCGTGGAGGTTGTTGAGCATTGCGACGCCGTCGCCGCGAAACCCCCATGTTCGGGTGTAGAGCAGGAAGCGAGCCCCGGATCGCAGTGTTTCTTTGTAGATCGCGTCGGCGTCGTGGCTATTCTCTTGGAGGCGATGGACCTTCCACCCGAGATCATCTTCGAGCGTACGCGCAAGGTGAGATTCAGTGGAGTGGACGGGTTGGAAGTTGCCCACATATGAGACTACCGATTCGTTTGACATCCCTTGAATTCCTCCATCGCCTCGGTCTGCATCTTCGACCAAAGCGCATCTCGATACTTGTATGTTTTTCTGGAATCGGGCCGATACCCAATTCGGTAAATGGCGTCATCTGAGTGTGAAAAACTCAGTCCCGACATCTGGCATCGAAGCCAGAATTCGCTGTCTTCACCCCAGACGCGCGGCCGGAATCCGCCGAGTCGATGAAAGTCCATTCGGCGGACTAGCGACCCGATTACCCATGCGAAGCGACCCCGAATTCGCTTCGGCTCAGTCCACGAGCCATCGACTCGCTGACACGAGATCGCCGGAACCCGGATGTCGCCAGAAATGGCGAGCAGCCTCTCGACACAGTTCCGGTCGATGGTGTCATCGGCATCCAAGAAGAGAAGCCACTCGGTTGTCGCCATTTCCGCAGCTATATTCCGAGAAGGGCCACAGTTGCCCGCGTCGGAATCGGGAATGTGCGAAAATACGAGGTCGCAGGGTACGCTCTGGGATTGAGCAGACTTGGCTGCGACTTCCCTGAGCGGCCTCCAATACGAATCGTCGCCGTAGGTGGCAATGCAGACCGTGACTTGGTTCATGACGATCTACCCAGAGAGTCGGCTTTCAGCGACAGGGCGGCGCATCCATCCGTCGTCTTGCTCGCTTTCGACTCGGTCATCTCGAATCCATCGACATCCGATCGACACGAGCAGGGGCCGACGAGATGGGCAAGGGCGCGGCCGATCGCCAACCGCGAATCCCATCCACTCGAAAAACGGCACGCCGAACGACTCCCATGCCGTTTTGTCAAAAGCCCACTGCCAGCGCTGCTCGTCTTCGACTACTTGTCGTCGATCGCGCATTGCGAGGCTCGGTGCTTTTTGTCACCTACACAAGGGTCGTACTTACTGCGACCAACCTCGCGGCCCCGAACGATGAAGCGTGCTCGCGGAAGACCGTCCGAGCCCATGGTTGTGATTACATGAGTTGCTACCCATGATTGCCGAAATTTAGGTGGCTTCATGCGATTATTCTACGCTAAGTCAAAAAGTGTATGATGTTGCCATGAGCAAGGTATCGCCACGCGCCGAACGGGCGCTTGAATTTGTATCAAGTCGAAAGAGGAGAGGCAGGACGGGACGGGTTTGGACGGACGCCTATGCCGTGGGGTGCGCCGTATTCCCAAAGTGGGAAGGCGTCACGACAAAAAGGACAGATGAGGCGGTCGTGTTACTGAAAGAGCTGTTCGCCGCCGGGCTAGTCGAGTGCAATTCGGTCGATCTTGGTAGTTACAGCGCGAAGTGGCGGATAGCGAAGCGGGGTCAGGGATGAGTGATAGGGTGGTGGCCGCGGCTGCGCAAAGCGCTGTGAGGGCAGCGCAAGCCGAAGGAGGCGGCAGGGAAGATGAAGACGGATTGTTGGACCTCTTGTCCGCGGTCACTCTCGCTTATGGATACGTTCGGGGAGCCCTCGAAGCCGTGGGGATGGCCGACGAGAAGCTCAACGCCGCGGAGGACGTCGGCGCTCGGATCGCGCAGGATATGGATCGAATTCGTCGTGCTCGAATCGCAGAAGGGATGGCGCAGGCATGATTTCCGTTGAGAAGGTGGCGGAAGAAACGGTGGATCGGATTTGCTCGTGGGTTGTGGATGGGTCGATCCCCGATCCGGTTCGAGAAATCATTCGGGTCGAGGTCATGGTCGCTCTTGGGCGATTTGCGGTTGAGATCGCAAATGCCCAAGCCAAAGAGGCCGAGACTATGGCCGCAAAAATGCGAGCGCTTGCGAACGCGCAGCTTGCTTCGTTCCAGGCGATGGATTCCGCAGTGGGGAGCGCCAGGGGGGCGGTGTTGGCTGCAAGTCGTGATCCAATTGCGGTAGCGTAACGTGAAGTGGGCGTCCACTTTCGCTGAGCGGCTTGGTGCCGCTATCCGGGTTGCGGGATTCACCAGGAGAGATGTGGCTATTTCGATTGGAATCAGTGAAAGGCAGGTGGAGTACTACGTGGCTGGCGACAGCTTTCCGTCAGTTCCGGCGCTTCGTAACGCGGCGCTGTCGACGCGACATTCGGTAGACAGCCTTTTGGGGCTTGAGCAATGCGAAGGTTGTGGAGGTACGTTTGAAGAAGAGCAGATCGAAAGAGTTGTCCGAGATGACGGCCGAGTCGAGCGAGTCTGTCGATCCCCTGGGTGTCGAGGGTGATGGTGTGATTCGCGATGTAGCTTTCGTTCGATTCACGATGAACGGAAAGGTCGACGCGCTCGATGTTCTTAGGCGTCCCATCCATGAATTGTGTGGCCATTCGATGGCGAAATGGGATGCGATACAGGCACGACTGGTTCATGGTGCAAAATTGGTTCTCATGAACCACGGTCAAGAGCGTCCGATCGAACCCGACATCGTGAAAACAATCCAGAGGTGGACGTGAACGCAACGATTCGAGGCGCGATCGTCGAGGGGGCGCTTGCGGATGTGTCGACCCGTGCCCGCGAGCTGATCGAGGCTGGTTGCGAACCGTCGGAAGTTGCGGTGGCGATGCGGTCGGCTGCCGAGATCCTGGTGAATGAACGTATCGCGATTGCGATGCTCAATTTCCAATCCGATGCTGTCCTGGACGCCTATGTCGAGCATGCGGACGATCGCCGTGCTGCGCTGGATGCCCGTGCGAGCTATGACACAGCGCGTTCAGTCGCGGAACGTGATGCCGCGCTGGCGAAGTTGATCGACATGGCGAACCGCGGTTCGCTCCGTCGCCACACGATGCGGATTGGCCGAGTGATCTCCGCGTTCGGCATCGCATACGGAGCAATGCGTCGGTCGGCGCGTGCGCGATCCTCGCGCCGTCGATCGACACACTCATCCGCAAGTGCCGATCGCTCCGACCCTGACGGCGAACCTCCTCGCGCATCTGCGTTTGCGGGGGTCGCGTAATGGCCCGCCGCAAGAAGGAGTTCACCGAGGCCGTATCGGCCCCCGACGCGCAGTTCGAGTCGATTGAAGACCTTGAGTTGCGCGGACTCCCTGCCCCCGATCGTCCGGAGCGGGTGTTCAAGCACATTCGGGACATGGCTCGCCTCTACACCGAAGAGGCGGTGTTGTTCTACGCCAAGTACGCGCGCGACACGTCGCTTCCGGTGCCGGTTCGCAAGGCTTGCTACGACGAGTTGATGAATCGAGGGTTTGGTCGCCCCCGAGATGAGGAATCGCGCGGGTTCGATGGCGTGATCGAGGTCCGGTTCGTCAAAAAGGACGAGCCGAGCCCGACGCGAGTCATCGACGTAGTTTCCGAGACGATCGAGCAAGCCGTTACGGATCGTCCGAAGTTGTTGGACTCGTTGCGCGCTGAGCCTGCGCCCGTTGAGGCGCAGGTGGATAACGAATCGATCATCGCTGGAGATCGTGATGATTCTTGATCTTGCCCAGCTTCATCCTGGTCAAGAAATGGTGGTGGACCAGGCTCGGCGGTACAACGTCGCACGGTGTGGACGTCGGTACGGCAAGACCACTCTGGCTGTCAACCGAATGCTGTTGCATCGGGGTCGTGGCGCTCTCAACGGATATCCTGTCGGATTCTTCGCTCCGTCCAGCAAGTATTTCTCCGAAATCTGGCTGGAAGTGAACGAGATTGTGCGTCCGGTTGTCACCCGCAGCAACATCACGGAACGTCAGATTCGACTCTATGGCGGGGGGATTATCGACTTTTGGTCGCTCGACAAGCCAGGTCCAGGCGAAGGCCGAAAATACTCCGTCGTCGTGTTCGATGAGTGCCAGCTCGCCCCCAGGCTCCGCGAGCAGTGGCAGCAGTCAGTGTTCCCGACTCTTTCGGACTATGTGGGAGACGCCTGGTTCTTCTACAAGCCGAAGGGGTCACTGGGCTATGCGAATGAACTCTACGCGAGAGGGCAGGGACAGGACAAAGACTGGATTTCGTGGTCACTCAAGACCGAGGGGAACCCGTACATCCTGAAATCGGAGATCGAGGCCGCCAAGAATCAGTTGCCGGCTTCGATCTTTGCTCAGGAATACGAAGCCGTCCCCGCCGCCGATGGCGGAAACCCGTTCGGCCTCGATGAGATTGCATCGTGCGTCGCCCCAATTAGCGGCAACGAGCCCGCAGTTTGGGCGTGGGACTTGGCGAAATCTGTCGACTTCACTACGGGCGTAGCGCTTGACGCATACGGATTCGTATGCCGTCCCGTGCAACACTTCCAGGCGCCGTGGGAAGAAACCGAAGAGATCATCCTTCGCGAGACGAATGCGCCAGCACTCGTTGACTCGACCGGCGTTGGTGACCCGATCCTCGAACGACTTCAACAGAAGTCGTCACTGTTTTCTGGGTTCAAGTTCAGTTCACCGTCGAAGCAGAACCTCATGGTCGAGCTGCGAACCGCGATCTCGAAAGGCGAGATCCACTTCCCCCCTGGCGTTATCAAGACAGAGCTCGACACGTTCCAGTACGAGTACACGCAGACCGGAACGCGCTACAGCGCCCCCCGCGGCTTGTTTGACGACGCGGTGATGGCTCTAGCGCTCGCGAATCACCACCTGCGCGCCTTGGATTATGAGCGCGATCCGGTGACTCGCACTGACGTTCCCAACGATGCGCGTATGGCGCAGCTCGTTCGCGAGCAGATGGAGCGCGAAGAGAAGATGATGCAGGAAGAGCTGGCGCGTGGCGGAATCGAGTCGGACGTAATCGAGGAAAATCGGTGGGTAAGGTGGTTTTGACGTTGCATTGTTGTGAATCATCTATCGGTCGTTATGCTGGTCTAGTGATTCATCCATGAGCCAGTTTCTTGATTTAGATTGTGTGATAGGATGGTTTCGCATGAACAGCAGCGGGGTGGAACAGTGGTAGCTCGCCAGGCTCATAACCTGGAGGTCGCTGGTTCGATCCCAGCCCCCGCTACCAGGACAACAACGCTACGCTGACGCATGCCGGCGTAGCTCTAATTGGCAGAGCGGCGTTTTCGTAAATCGACGGATGGGGGTTCGAGTCCATCCGTCGGCACCAGAAAGAACCATGGACCCAGAACCGCCACCCAATCCGCAATCCCTGCGCGTAGCTCAGTTGGAAGAGCACCCCGCTTGGACCGGGGAGGCCGCTGGGTCGGGACCAGCCGCGCAGACCA
>CAYZBB010000104.1:17172-22250 GCA_964476495.1 uncultured Actinomycetes bacterium
GAGCACCCCGCTTGGACCGGGGAGGCCGCTGGGTCGGGACCAGCCGCGCAGACCATTGCGCTTGATCTTCGACAGCAACGATCAGCGATTCGTCGCTCGGGCGTCGTCCAACTGGCAGGATACCGGGCTCTGAACCCGGAGATCTTGGTTCGAATCCAGGCGCCTGAACCAGGTCTCCGGTGGCGCAAGCGACCGTGCTCTAATTCGTCATCCCGTCTGAGCTGAAGCTCGGCGAGGTGGGCGAACTGGCAAAGCCACCTGTCTGCTAAGCAGGGCCGCTCGAAAGAGCGGATGCGGGATCGAGACCCGCCCTCGCCGCCACGGATAGTCAACCGGACAGGCGCGCCGGCACCGCCTCGAAAGCGGCAGGCTCCACGGGAGTGGAGTGGGGGTCAGGACCTCGGCTATCCGCCAACAAAACTGCACGGCGTCGCCCCGCCCCGCTCGCCGTCTGTCGATCTCGCAGCCGCACACCCCGCCCACCTTGCAAGCGCGGCCGAGGCGGGGTGGTCGCATCGACATTCTCCGTCGGAGATCGACCGCGCTTACAACTACAGTACACCAACACTGAAATCCCATTTCAGTAAAGGTATTGAAAACCTTACGGAGTAACTTTACCGTCAGTGATGTGACAGAGCACACCGTCAACATTTCGGTGCCGGCGTGAGCGTCGGCACCGAAGTCGTCATCGCGCCCAAGCGCCGTTCGGCGCCGTTGGTCATTACTGACAACCACGGGCAAGTCGTAAAGACGGTCGCCCGTAAGCCTCGGTCGACTGCGTCGCGGAACGACCCGCCTGCCGAAATCTTCGGCGACTCGTCGGGCGTCTATGGCTATCCCAAGACGTGGAACGAGGTTGCGGCGCTTGAGGCGTATACGTCCACGGTGTACGCGGCATCGGACGCGATTGCGAATCGCGTTGCGCGACTGGTTGCGAGCAATTGGATTGCCGCACACGCGTCCAACGGTTCCGTAACCGAAATCAAGGTTCACCCGATTTTAGACGTGTTGCGTTGCCCGAGCCCGATCCACTCGGGCTCGTCCCTATTCAAGTTGACGTCACTCTGGCTTGACCTGACCGGGAACGCCTACTGGCTCATCGTCCGAGACCCGCTCGGGGCCGTTCGTGGTCTGTGGCCGCTGCTTCCACAACTGACGAAGGTCGTCACGGGCGATGGCGGATTCATCTCGGGTTTCAACTACTACCCCGACGGGTTCGGAACGGTAGGCGGACACTCGATCGGTTTTCGACCCGAAGACGTCATTCACTTTCGGCTCGAAAACCCGAACGAGCACGTGTACGGGTGGTCGACTCTGCGTGCTGCGGCGTACGAGAAAAACACCGCTGACGCGATCCGGGTCTACGAATCGAATTGGTTCAAGAACCAGGCGCGACCCGATTACGTCATCTCGGCGGGCATCCCGCCGGGTCCGAAAGCGCAAGAAGACCTCGAACGCCTGTGGGCGCGCATTCGTATCCACCATCAGGGGGCGAAGCGCTTCGGCCTTCCGCTGTTGCTGCCCAAGGACAGCGAGGTCAAGCACATTCAGTTTTCGCTCGCCGACATGCAGTTCTTGCAGTTGGCGCAGCTCACCGAAGACCAGATTCTCAGCATCTTCAAGGTTCCGCAGTTTGCCGTTGCGAAGGGGCAGCCGTTCACGACCCGCGCGTCGGCCGTGCAGGCGTCCAAGGAGTTTGCTGAAAACGCGATCGAGCCCCGAGCGACCCTCATCTGGGACACGCTCAACATGCGGCTCATCAATGATCCGTACAGCATCCCGCGGCCTGATGGGGTGCGGCTTGAGCTTCGCCATGATCCCGCTGCGCCGCGCGACGAGGAGTTATCGCTTGATACCGCGGTGCGGGGATTCAAGTCGTGGCTCATTACCCGAAACGAAGCGCGTGATGCCATCGGTTACGGCCCGGCACTCGTCGGTGGTGATGAATACGCGCCTGTCGTGCAGTCCGCCATCACACCGAAGCCGTCGGTCCCGCTTACGCCTGTTCAGCCGGACCCGAGCGAGCCAAGCCAGAACGTCCACCCCGAACAAGCCGGGGTCGCGCAACCAACCAAGGACGTCGCGCTTCCGATGGGGTTCGCGGAAGCGATCCATGAGATGCGGGTAGCACTGGCCGAAATCAAGGCAGCGACGACGCCAGCGCGCATCGTCGCGACGCAGCCGGTATCGCGAACCGCTCAGGTGGAAGACCTCGACACGAAAGAGGGTCGAGAAGCGTATTTCAACCGGATCATCGCTCCACAGGATGCGCAGACGATCCGGGCGACGCGGATCATGCGTTCTTTCTTTCGCTCGCAGGCCGATCGAATTGCGCCGCAGGTTCGATCTTATGTGGAGGCTACTAGCCAGAAGATGGCCGGTTGGTCTCGCCGCAAGGTGTTCAAGTCTTTCGATGAGTGGATTCGAAAGGCTGACGATCAAGCAGAGGCGTTTGATCGAAAGGAGGAAGAGGCGGCCCTCGCGCTGGTTCTGCTGTCGCTCGTGCGACGTGCCGCGCAAGAGGGTGGCGACCAGTTCGCCGCGGCGCTCTCGCTCGCTTGGGATGTGGAATCGACACCCGAGGTCCGCGCATGGGTCGCAGAACATGCGAGCGACCAGGCGGCATTCATTACCAGCACGACCGCACGTCAGGTCGCGCAGACGGTTCGGGATGGTGTTGCGGACGGGAAGTCACCGGAGCAAGTGACATCGGAAGTGCGGTCGCTATTCGACGACTGGACAACGCCCACGGGTGACGAGTTTTGGCGTTCGGCGCGCGTCGCTCGAACGATCGTTGGGACGAGTTTCGGATACGCACACCTGTCGGTGCTGCGTGATGCCTGGAATCGCGGGCTAGTCAAGGCCAAGCGCTGGATCAGCCGCGAGGACGAAAAGGTACGGGACGGCAGCCGAGGAGAAGCAACGCACCGAATCAGCGGCGAAAAGGCCGCGATCCCGGCGCGGTTTTCCAACGGGATGTTGTGCCCGGGAGACACGAGCACGGGGAACCCCGCCGATTACATGGGTGAGCGGTGTGTCCTCGGCTGGGTAGCGGCATAGGAGGCCGAGGATGTCAAACGAATACGGTCGTTTCAGCGAAGAGCAGATCGCCGCATGGTTGAAAGAGCGAGCGGAAGCTCGGTTCTTCATCAAGGCGTTTCCTGTCTCCGTGAAAGTCATGGACGACGAGAAGCGCGTGTTGCGTGTCGCGATCTCGGATGAGCGACGTGATCGCGATGGCGACATTGTGCGCCAGCTCGGGCTGGACACGTCGGAGTATGCGCAAAACCCGATCGTGTTCATGGGTCGAGGACCGATGCACGCGAACTCTGGATTTCCGATTGCTCGCTCGCTGAAGGTGTTCCGGAAGTATCAGGGCAGCATGCTCACGACGTTTTCGGATGACATGTTCGCTGGTGACGAGCAGCGACACGACGAAGCCGAGCTCGCGTACCGATTGGCACGCGATGGGTTTCTCAACACAACGAGTATCGGATTCTCCCCTCGCGTCGTGAAGGATCTCCCGGATGATGCGCTGACAGACGACGAGAAGGCTGCTCGTGACGCTGGCAAGTGGGTGCGCGGATACGACATTCGACGCAGCATCAAGTACGAGCACACGTGGGTCGGTATTCCGTCGAACATCGGCGCCACCGTCCAGCGCGACCTTGAGAAGATTGGCATCAAGGCAGGCGACCGAACGGTTGCCGACTTCGTTGATGTGGCCCGTCAGTTCTTGAAGGGCGCAAAGCTCGACACGTTCCGCAATGCCCTGATTGGTGAACGCGAACTCATCACCATCGGCGCATTCAGCGTTGAGAAGGCGCCTGCGGCGTACCGAGCGTCATTGGCGAAGTCGCTCGATTCCGACGAAGGAGTTCCGGACGAAGGCTTTGACGCGTGGGAGCAATGGATCGGCGTCAAATGCCCGGACGCTGGCGATGTTGTTATCGCGAAGAGTGCGCCCGACTCAGTGCCGGTTCCTGATGTCGAGGTTGAGCCGGCGCCTGTTTCTGACAAGGCGGCTGATGACGAGTCCACGAAGTCGGCAATGGAGATTCAGACCCTCATCTTCTCAAAGACGAAGTTTCCCAAGCGCGCGGACGCGACGAAATGGGCCAAGGATCACGACTTCAAGTCGGACAGCGTTGACGAAACAGAAAATTCGTGGCGTCTGCGTCAATTCGATCCGGGGCTATGCGAGGCCGGTGGCGAGCGGACGATCACAATCACCGCTGGCATCAAGGCTGGTGTTTGCAAGCGATCGGACGAATCCGGTGACGTCAAGTCGGATGAGCCCGAGGTCGTGAAGGAGGCGGATCAGAAGCCCTTGGATTCCGTCGAGCTTGAACGGCTCGTCAGGGATCAGAAGTCGGTAATCGAAGCGCTGACGAAGCGCCTTGCAGACCTGGAGTTTCCCTCGGTTTCTGAGGTTCCTACCCCCGCAGCGATTGACGTGGCCGCACTCGCCGACCGCTTCGAGAAGTCGCTGCTCGAATCGGTTGCCAAAACCACCAAGGCGGTCACGGATTCTGAGGCCCGAACGGCGCGACTCATCGAAGATGCGCTGATTGAGCTTGAGCTTCACAAAGACAACGAAATCTTCGCCGCCAAGCGCGGCACCATTCCGTCCCGAGACGCGACGTCGGACCCGGCCCCCGTCGTGAAGGACGTTCCACCCCCGGCAGCAGTGACGCCGCCCGCTTCTGTGGGTGTCGTGAAAGCAGTGTCCGTCGCGCAGCCGACGGAGGTCCACCTCGACCCGCAGATGGTCGCCTCACTCGTTCCGGCGCTGGCAAAAGCGCTGAACATCGAGGGAATCGTCGAGCAGGTCATTTACCGCCACCGCGGAGGAATCACTCTTCCGCAGGGGGGATGAACATCATGGAAAACGAAAAGATCGAGGCCACTGGCCTCCCCGCTGGGGTCGATCCCGGCACCGTGAAGTCGCTCGACGCCGACGGGCTGAACAAGCTCGTGGCCGAGCTCGCCAAGGCGATGAGTCCTGGCCTGAATGCCGCCGCCGAGAAGGCTGTGGCCGAGCGCATGAAGGCGTTCACCTCGCAGCCGCCTCCGGG
>CAYZBB010000105.1:0-22043 GCA_964476495.1 uncultured Actinomycetes bacterium
CATCGGTTCCGGCTTCACCACCCACAACCTGTCGCTGGCCACCTTCGGCGACACCGGCAACGAGGGCCCGGCGTGGGGGCGGGAATTCGATTCCTGGGCCAAGGAGGCGGTCGAATCCGGTGACGTCGACGCCGTCCTCGACTTCGAGCACCGCGCTCCGGCGGCCAGGATCGCGCACCCACGCACGGAGCACTGGGCGCCCCTGTACGTCTCGCTGGGCGCCACTGCCGACCAGTGGCAGGACGCGAGGAGCACCATCGACGGTTTCTGGTACGGCCTGTCGAAGCGATCGTTCCAGCTGAACTGACCCTGTTCCGGCGCCGTCCCGACCGGCGACGCACACTTGTGCGGTGTCACGTGACGCCCTGACGCCGGCCGAGATCGCGGCCTTGCATCGCGCGGTAGCCCTGGCCGACCTCGGTGCCGCCACCGCGCTGCCCAACCCCGTCGTCGGATGTGTCCTGCTGTCACCGGGGGGTTGGACGGTCGGTGAGGGCTTCCACGAACGCCCGGGCGGGCCGCATGCCGAGGTGGCCGCGCTGTCGGCCGCCGGACCGCTCGCCCGCGGCGCCACCGCTGCCGTCACCCTGGAGCCGTGCAATCACTCGGGTCGCACCGGCCCGTGCAGCGAGGCGCTGATCGCCGCCGGGGTGGCCAGGGTGATCGTGGCGGTCCGGGACCCATGGCCGCCGGCCGCCGGCGGTATCGCTCACCTGCGTGCGGCCGGGGTGGACGTCGTCGACCTGCCCGGGCTGCCCGACCACCCGGAATCGGCAGGGGTCGTCGGCCGGGCGCAGGACGTCAACCGGGTGTGGCTGGGCGCGATGCGCCAGAACCGACCTTTCGTGACCTGGAAGGTCGGCATGACGATCGACGGTCGCGTGGCGGCCGCGGACGCGACCAGCCGCTGGATCACCTCGCCGGAATCACGCGCGGACGTGCACGCCCTGCGCGCACGCATCGACACGATCATGGTCGGCGTCGGCACCGTCTTGGCCGACGACCCGCGGCTCACCGTTCGCGACTCGAATGGTGAGGCGGTAGGTCGGCAGCCTCTACGGGTGGTGGTCGACTCGCACGCGCGCACCCCGTCGCACGCCCGGGTATGCGATGACGAGGCCGAAACCTGGCTCGCCACCGCCGAGACGGCCGGAGCCGGGCCGGACGGCCGGGTCGACCCGGCGGCCGTTCTGGCGCGGCTGTGGGACCGCGGCCGGCGGCACGTCCTGTTGGAGGGTGGCCCGCACCTGGCCGCGGCGTTCCTGGACGCCGGGCTGGTCGACGAGGTGCTGGCGTACGTGGCGCCGACGGTGCTGGGCGCGGGACCGTCCGCGGTGGTTGGGGGCCGGGTCGCCACGCTCTCGGAGGCACACCGCGCGGAGCTCGTCGAGGTCACCCGGCTCGGCCCGGACGTGCGCCTGCGTTACCGGATGCCGCACCCGCCGGCGACATAGCCGCCGTTTCAGCATCCGCTGCAGCAGCCGGGGCGGGTGGGACGGCCTGAGTAGGTCGCGGACTCGCCGCGCACTGTGCATCACCAGGAGGCACTCCGCAGCGTCTGGGCGCACTTTGCGTCACGCATGCGGCGTGCGGAGTACGGCGTGCGGCCTTGAGCCGCTGACTGTGCATCACCAGGGGGCACCCCGCAGCGTCTGGGCGCACTTTCCGTCACGCATGCGGCGTGCGGAGTGCGCCGGGGTGTCGTGGAGTGCGCCGGGGTGATGCACAGTGCGCCGGGGTGTCGGGGGAGCCGGCCAGTACCCTCGACCCCATGCGCCAGGGCACGCGCCGGCAGGCCGCTGCGATCGCGGCGGCCACTGCGTTGGTCCTCACCGGGTGCTCGGCGACGGGCACCGCCGGGCCAGCCACGCGCGGGAGCAGCCCCGCCGTCGCGCCCGGCGCGGGCACGGTCCGGTTGCTCGACCCGGCGCGGTTCGAGGCCGCCTCCGCCGACCGGGTCCTGATCAACGTGCACGTCCCGGACGAGGGCTCCCTGCCGGGGACCGACCTGGCGCTGCCGTACGACGAGGTGACCGGCCGGGCAGCCGACCTGCCGGTGGACCGTGCGACTCCGCTGGCCATCTACTGCATGAGCGGCAACATGAGTGCTGTCGCCGGCCGGGAACTACTGGACCTGGGCTACACCGACGTCGTGGAGCTCGACGGCGGCATGCGGGCCTGGCAGGCGACCGGTCGGCACCTCGAGCCCGCGAGTGGCTGACGGGACGGTGTTGACGGGGTCATATTTGACGGGATGGGGCCGGCCGGACGGTCACTCGGTATCACCGGCGCCGGACCGGGCATCCAGATGACCTCGGCGTGATCCGCGCGGACGTGGGTTACTGTCGCCCGCACCGGGTCGGCACGCGGGAGGTGGCATGGACGTCGCTGAGCTGGTGGGCGCTGCACGTGACGGGGATCGATCCGCCTGGAACGCGCTCGTCGACCGCTACCAGGGAATGCTCTGGTCCGTGACCCAGGCGAGCCCGGCGGCGGCGTTGGCCGCGGCCGAGTTCGTCTGCTTCGGCGCGGGCGGTACCCCGTGTCCGGCCGATCGGGAGTCCGAGGGCGCCGCGCCCGACCTACGGCCGTAGAATTCCAGCCGGGTCGGGGCCCTGACGAACGGGGGGAACCTCGTGCCCACACTGGTCCGACGCGACGTGTATTCGCTCGCCGGTCCCTGGCATCCGGTGCTCCGTGCCTACGCGCTGGCCATCGGTGTGATGCGCGATCTGCCGGAGAGCGACCCGTGCAGCCTGGCGTATCAGGCGGCCGTGCACGGTGTGTTCCCGGCGCCGAATCCACCGGACGGGTTTCGCAACCAGTGCCAGCACAACTGCTGGTACTTCCTGCCCTGGCATCGGTGGTACCTGTATTACTTCGAGCAGGTCGTCCGGTCCATCCTGCCCACCATCGCCGAGGTGCCCGCGGAGGTCGCCCAGGCCTGGGCGTTGCCGTACTGGAACTACGATCGCCCGCAGACCCGAACCCTGCCACCCGAATTCGGCAGCGAGAGCCTGTGGGACGGCCGGCTGAACCCGCTCTACGACCCCACCCGGAACCCGGGGGTCAACCTGCGACTCGTCGGCGTCGATCCGCGGCTGGCGGTCCCCGGCCGGGGTGTCCTGCAGCTGCCCTTCAGCTCGGCATTCGCGACTGCGGCGACCTTCGGCGGAACCGAGTCGGCCTGGCAGCACTTCAACGAATCCGGCGGGCGGGCCGGTGGGCTGGAGAGCACACCGCACAATGCGGTGCACGGCCTCGTCGGCGGCAACATGGGCGCCTTCGAAACCGCCGGCCTCGACCCGGTGTTCTGGTTGCACCACTGCAACATGGACAGGTACTGGGAGGTCAAGCAGCATCAGTCCGACCCCACCGGTTGGACCGTCACCTTCGCCTTCAGGACGCCGGGCCCGTCCCCCACGGTGCAGGTGACCGCCGCCGGGTGCGTCGACACCGTCGGACAATTGGCCTACGAGTACGACGACGTCAACCCGCCGGCTGCGGTCGGGGCGCAGGCCGTCGGCGCGGTGAGGGGAGAGGTCATGCCCGAGGCACCGGTTCCCGATGTGCCACCGGAAGTCGTCGGCACCAGGGGCGCGGTCCGGTTGGCGGGGCAGCGCGTCGACGCCCCCATGGAGGTCGGCACGGTCTCCGCCCGGTTCGAAGCCGTCCGCGGTGGCGAGGCCGAACCGCAGCGGGTCTACCTGACGGTCAACGACATCCGGGGCGAGGTGAATCCGGGTATCAGCTACGGGGTATATCTGGGCGGAATTGCCGACGACGAGCACCTCGCCGGGCTGGTCTCGTTCTTCGGGATCGAGGCCACGGCCAGGGGCGAGCACGGCCTGGGGTACACGTTCGACGTGACCGACGTGGTCAACACCATGCGCAACCACGACGACTGGGACCCCGCCGACGTGCACGTCGTGTTCGAACCCGTCGGCGGCGTCGACGACGAGGGCAACCAGGTGGTGCCGGAGGTGCCGCCGGTCGAGGTCGGCAGCATCAGCATCGCCTACCAGTAGCGCGGTGCCGCGATCAGGGGCGGGCAGAGCGACCCGCCGACCCTCGGGGCTGCGGGTCGCGACCGCTCGATCGGCAGCCCGCCATCCCGAATGGTGGGCGGTCGGCCTTGCCGTGGTCGCCTGGGCCGTGCTGTTGATCGGGGCGGTGAAGGCGGTCGGGTCGCCCGAGTCGGCCGGTGTGCCATGGGTGCACGGCGGGCACGGACAGCCCGGGCCTGCGGCGACCGGGACCGTCCCGTCGGTGGACGTGACGCCCGTGGACGTGATGCCCGTGGACGTCGCACCGGCGGCGGTGGGCGCCGCCTGGCTGCTGATGGTGGCCGCGATGATGATCCCGGTCCTGGTGCCGCGGGTGCGACTGGTCGCCGAACGCTCCATCGGCCGGATCCGGAACCGGGCGATCGCGCAGACCCTGGTCGGGGCGTTGCTGGTCTGGGTCGCCTTCGGGATACCGGTGGTGGCACTGACCCTGGTCATCCCCGAGTCGGGTGCCGGACGTTCGCAGGTGATCTTCGCCGGGGTTTGGCTGCTGGTCGTCGGCTGGCAGCTGCTGCCACCGAAGATGCTGGCACTGCGCCGATGTCATGCCGTCGTGGTGCCGGGAGGAACTGCCGACGGGACCCGTCGGGTGGTCGCGGGTGCGGCGCACGCCGGATGGTGCGTGCTGTCCTGCGGCCCGGCCATGGTCGCCATGGCGGTCACCGGCCATTCAATGCTGTTCATGGCCGTGCTCACGGCCGGCCTGCTCGCCGAACGGGTGGTCCATCGGCCGTACCTCGCCGTCCGCGGATTGGCGGCTGCGATGGCGGCGGCGACGCTGCTGACCGTTGTGCTCGGGCTGGGACTCTGATCCCCGGGGTGGCTGTTCCGGCGGCGAGCACTCCGACGAACGCTAGCGTGAGATCCATGTCGAAGTTCGCGGCTGCGCAGATCCCCGAGGGATACGGCTACCGATCCGCGCGGGTGCCGCTGGCCACGATCGTCTGGTGGGCCCGCATCGATGAGGACTCTTCCTACACGGACGCTGCGAACGAGTTCTGGGGGTTGGCCTTCGGCGTCCTCGCCGACGGCACACCGACCGCGACCTTGGCCGGACCATCGACGGTGCCGCGAAAGATGGCGCTGCCGGCCGGCGAGCGGCACTGGGGCATCGAGCTCGCCCCGCACGTCTTCCTGCGTGGCCTCGACGTCAAGCCGGTCGACGAGCTGCGCCATTTCGAGACCGACGGCTCCTGGTTCGTGCTGGCCGGCACCCGGTACGCCGTGCCAACCCTCGAGGGCCTCGAGCGACTCGTGCAGCAGTTGGTCACCCAGGGCACGCTCGTCGCCGACCCGGTCGTCGAACGGGCGCTCCGGCAGCGGCCCGTCGTCGGTTCGGAACGGACCACACGCCGACAGGTGGCGGGCACGGTCGGTCTCGGCCGCAAGAAAGTCGAGCAGGTGCGGCGGGCGCGGGAGGCCTATCGCCTCCTGCAGGAGGGGATGTCCGCGGCCGAGGCCGCCGTCGCCGCGGGCTACGGAGACCAGTCCCACATGACGCGCGACTTCCGGCTGTTCGCCGGCGCGACCCCCGGTCAGATCCTGCGTGGGGAGGTGACACCGTTCGACAGCCGAGAGGTGGCCGGTTCTTCCAATCCGTGAGCCGGGTCGCCGGTGGAGGCTGAATCCGGCGAAAGGAAATCCCATGACCACCAGCACGAACCCCATCTCCACCGACCTGGCCCGCGTCCCCCAGGAGGCGCTCGCCGCCGTTGATGCGCGGGTGCGCGCCACACATCTGCCTCGGCTCGTGCCCTCCGCGGCCCAAGCGCCCGGCCCGGACCAGTCGCGCCAGCAGAGCCTGCTGGCGCGCTGGCAGAACGGCTTCGACTGGCGATCGGTCGAGGACCGCATCGAAGATCTCGGCTATGCCGAGACGACCACCGCGGACGGTCGCCGGATCGCCGCCATCCACGCTCGCGCACCCGAGTCCGGCGGCGTGCCGATCTTGCTCATCCACGGCTGGCCGGACTCGCCGCTGCGTTTTGTCGAACTCATCCCGCTCCTCACGGCAGCCGGCCACGACGTGGTGGCGCCGGCGATCCCCGGTTTCTGGCTCAGCGACGAGCCCGAGGGCGAGATGTCGCGCGACGTCCCCGCGGCCGACTTCCATACGTTGATGCAGACGCTCGGCTACGACCGCTACGCCATCCACGGGGGTGACTGGGGTAGCGCCGTGGCACAGTCCATGGCGCAGCAACACCCGGAGGCCGTCGTCGCCCTGCACCTCACGGACGTGCCGTTCGACCTCGCGTTCACCATCGACAAGGCCACCGCCGGCCCCGCCGAGGCGGCCTACCTGGAGGCGATCGAGAAGTTCGGGCAGGAGGCGATGTACCTCACCGCGAACACGATGCAGCCGAACCTGGTCGCGACCGTTCTCGCCGATACCCCGGTCGGACTCGCTGCCTGGCTCGGCAGCCTGTACGACGCCTGGTCCGAACGGACCATCGGCGACGATCACGTGATCGCCAACGCGGCCATGATGCACCTCACTTCGACCGTCCGGTCGTCGATGCGGCTCTACTCCGAGCCGGCACAGAGTTGGGACGGCGGCGAGGACGGGGATTGGACAGCCCCGGCCGGCGAGAACCCGGACTGGGGTGCCGCGGAGAGCGTCGCCGACAACTCCTGGGGGCCAACAGCCTCCCCTGCCGACGACGCTGAGGTCGTTGAGGCTGCAGAGGCCATTGAGGCCGCCGATTGGGGCGGCGACTCGACCGGCTGGGCGCCCGCGCCGGTCGTCGTCCCCACTGCGTTTGCCCTGTTCCCCGCCGATCTCGCCATGGCGCCGCGCGAACTCGCCGAGCGATACTTCGCCGTCGAGCGCTTCACGGTCATGCCGCGCGGCGGCCACTTCGCCGCCCTCGAAGAGCCGGAGTTGCTCGCGGAGGACCTACGGCACTTCCTTTCCGGACGGCGCTGACCCACGGTGGATCCGGCTGGTGTGGACTTTCCTAGTCGCAGTTCTTCACCTGCACGACCTCGCAGCGCACGATGTCGGAGCCCAGTGGGACCGCGAGCGCGACGAGGGAGACAACAAGCAGGAGTGCGATCACGATGTTTGCCACCGGAGGTCGGCGTACCGTTCCTCGACGCCACGCGGGGTGCCATACGGGAGCAAGTGCTACCGCAGCGCCGGCTGGTAGGAGCAGCAGGGCAAGGATGAGTAGCGGGTACTCGAAGGGCCCGGTGTGCACGCCCGGCCGGATCACGGAGAACAGCGGTTCGATGCGGAACACGACCGTGAGGTTGAGCACGACGAAAGGCAGCACGAACATCGCCCCGAGCAAGGCTGCAAGCAAGGGACGGGGACCGCTCGCAGTGTTGGTCGTCATCTGCGAGCCTCCTACCTCATCGTAGTGCTATCCCAACTGGTCCGAGACGGCCACGTAGTCGAAGTCGGCGCCGAGTCCGGCGGGGGGCCGGAACGACGGGTCTATGCGATCACGGCAGACGGGGTGACCGACCTCGCCTCGTGGCTGGTCGAGCCGGTCGAACCGCGGCCGCATCTTGAGGCCGAGCTGTTCGTGAAGGTCGTGCTGAGCCTGCTGTCGGGTCGGCCCGCGGAGCAGTATCTCGATTCTCAGCGCCTGCGTCATCTCGACCGGATGCGCGATCTGACGAGTCGAAGACGGCAGGCCCCGGCGATCGAGGCCGTCCTTCTCGACTATGAGCTGTTCCACATCGAGGCGGATCTGCGGTGGATCGATCGCACTATCAGTCGCCTCGCGGACCTGGCTGAGGAGGTCGAACGAGCGTGATCTTCAGGGTGGCCGGGACTCTCCAGCCGTGCGGCCGAGGCGTTCCGTCAATGGATAACGCCGGTGATGAGTTGGAGGCGCAAGAACACGAGCATCACCAAGATCGCGACGTCGTTGAGGTCGCGGAACCGTGCGAACGCCCTGTAACGCTTGACGCCACCCGGCTCTACCTCGAGGACGCTGACTCTCCCCGCAGACCTGCCGGCAGTTTCACTCCGGGCATGTCAAAGTGTGACATGGGTGCGGCACGGTCGGCTGTCGAGCTAGGGGTATAGGCCCCTGACCTGCACCGGAGTGGGCCCCGTGGGGATCGAACCCACAACCCGCGGATTAAAAGTCCGCTGCTCTGCCAATTGAGCTAGAGGCCCGCGCGATCCGCGTCGCGGGTGGCCCCCGGACGCGACGCGAGCTTACCGGCTCGGTTGGATGTCCTCGGACACACGGCGAGGGGAACGGACGCATGGCGCGCGAGGATGACGACCGCGAGGTCCAGGAGACGACACGGATCCGGGGGAGCGACAACCAGGCCTGGTCGGCGGTGGACCGGCCGGGTACCGATCCGTCGGACCCGCGGCCAAAGGGGCCGGACACCGGGCCGTTCGATTCCGAGAACCCGTACGTCCCGGGGCCGTCGGCCCCGACGCCGATCCAGGGAGGGCCGGCGCAGGCGATCCCGGGGCGGCGTCCGCCGAACCCACCGAACCCACAGCAGCCGCCCGGCCCGGTTCTGGTGGCCGGCGGACTCGGATTGCTCGGCAGGTCCGGGTGGGTGTTCCAGAACATCGACCTGACGCTGCGCCCGACCTCCGTGGCCGCGATCGTCGGGCCGTCCGGCACCGGACGGTCGAGCCTGCTGCTCGCGCTGGCGGGCCGCCTGCGTCCGACCGCTGGCACCCTGTCGGTCGCCGGGCACTCCTACTCGGACAAGCCGTCGGCCGTCCGCCAGTTGGCCGCGATCGCGCGGGTCGGCGCCATCTCGCAGCCCGAGCCGACGTTGACCGTTCGCGAGTACATCGCCGAGCGCTGCCTGTTGGAGGACGTGCGCCTGTCCGAGGGCCGGACCAGGTTCGCGGCCGCCTGCGATGCGCTGCAACTGCGGCTGAACCCGTCCGCCCAGGTCGGCAGCTTGTTCGGGGACACCGCGACGCTGTTCGCGGTCGCCGCCGCCTGCGTCCGGGTCAGCGCAGTGATCATGCTGGACGACCTGGACCGCGGCGTCTCCGGCGCCACCCAGCAGCTGCTGCTGGACGCGCTGATCCGGCTCGCACTGACGGGACCGACGATCATCGCGACCACCACCGACCGGATTCCGGTGATGGAGGCCGACGTCGTGCTCGACCTCACGCCGACCGAGGGGGCTGCGTTGTGGCAGTTCGACCGGAACGCTCCGTTGCCCGGCCCGATCCTGGCCGAACTCGGACCGGGCCCGTCGGCGGTGCCCGATCAGCCGCCCCCCGATGACGCCCCGACCACCGTCCTACCCCCCCAACCCGAGCACGAGGACGCGCCCGACGACGAGGACGGACGCCCCACCCCGCCCTCCGACGAGCCGACGGAGGACCACCGATGATCAAGACCGTCAGGCTCGCCGGGTACGAGTTCCGCCGGTTCAAGGGCCCGTGGGCGATCGTCGGGCTGTTGTTCGTGTTGCTGATTCCCACCGTGTACGCCGGCCTGTACCTGTGGTCGAACTGGGATCCGTACGGGCACCGCGATCAGGTGCCCGTCGCGGTGGTCAACCTCGACGAGCCGGTCTCGATGGAGAACGTCACCATCACCGCCGGCGAGCACCTGGTGAACGAGCTCGAGGACGATCCGATCTTCGCCTGGCACTTCGTCGACCAGGACCAGGCCGAGCAGGGCTTGGCCGACGGCACTTATTACATGATCGTCGAGATCCCACCGGACTTCTCCGCCAGCCTGGTCAGCGGCTCGGGCGCTGCTCCGGAGCGGGCGACGGTGAGCCTGCGGCTGAACGACGCGACGGGGTACCTGACGGAGCTGCTGGTCGCGTCCGCGCAACCACGGCTGGAGGCGGCGATCGACCGGGCGGCGATCGGTGTCTACCTCGAGTCGGTGTTCGCCAACCTGGACTTGATCCGCGGCGCGGTCGACGCCGCCGCCGGGACGGCGAACCAGGTCGCCACAGACAGCACCACCGCGCTGACCAGCGCCACCGACCTGGCCACGGCGACCGGAATCGCCAAACAGAACTCGTCGCTGGTCGTCTCGGAGCTGGCCACCGCCAAGGCCTCGTCATCGGCCCTGGTCACCGCGTCCGGTGACGCCAAGGCGAGCGCGGCGTCGCTGGAGACGGGCCTTGACACACTGGCCGCCAACTCCTCGTCGATGTCCTCGGCCGCGGACTCGGCCGCATCCAGCGCACAGTCGCTGGCCCGCAGCGTCGGTCCGTCGGTGAGTGCGATCGACGCCGCCGCACCGGCGCTGGGGCAGGCGGCGGTCAACGCGCAGGCCGCGACCCAGAACGTCTCGGACCTGGCGACCGTGGACATGGCGACGGCGATGAACGACGCGACCGCGAATCTGCAGGCTCAGGGGCTGAACGCCGCCCAGATCCAGCAGGCGCTCGCGCCGATCGTTTCGGTCAACACCGCGATCGTCCAGGCGTCGGCACAGGCCAGCGCGCAGGCCACGGCCACGAACTCGGCCGCCGGCACGGTCACCGGTGCCGCCGCCGGACTGTCCGGAGCCGGCGCCGAACTCACGAGCCTGGCGACCAGCACCGCCCAGGTGTCCTCCGGCATGGAGGGTCTGTTCGACGGGATCTCCACCGCGTCCGGCAACGCATCCCGCGTGGACAGCGAGGTCAATGCCATGGCCGGCCAGGCCACCAACGTGGACAACTCGATCGGCGCCGCGCAGTTGGCCGCCCAGTCCACTGACGATGCCCTGACCACGGCGCAGGCCAGCGCGACGACGCTGGTCACGACGCTGACCGCGGCCAACCAGGGAGCGATCGCGCTGGCCGCGGAGCTGACCGCGACGGCGGACCGCATCCCCACCCTGGCGCCCGACGAACAGGAGCGCAGCGAGCAGGTGCTGTCCTCCCCGGCCAACCTGAGCGTGCTCATCGACAACCCCGCGGTGGTTTACGGGCGTGGCATGGCACCGATCGCGTTCGGCAGCGCGATCTGGGTGTTCGCGCTGGCGGTGTTCCTGCTGCTGCGGCCGATCGCGACAGGTGCGCTGCTGTCCCGGGCCTCGTCCTTCCGGATCACGGTGGCCGGTTGGCTGCCGCCGCTGGTGATCGGTGTCCTCGGGTCACTGTTGCTGTTCGGTGTCGCCTGGCTCGGCTTGCATCTGGATCCGGTCAACGCGGGCGCCGCGGTGGGGGTGATCGCGCTGGGTGCGGCCTGCTTCGTCGCGATCACCCATCTACTGCGCACCTGGCTCGGCCTGGGTGGCACGGCGATCGCGCTCGTGCTGCTGATGGTGCAGTTCACTGCGTCCGGCGGGCTCTATCCGATGCCCACAACGCCGACGCCGTTCCAGGTGGTCGAGAAGGCGCTGCCGATGACCTACCTGGTCGACGCGTTGCGGATCACCTTCACCGGCGGTGTATACCAGCGGCTTTGGGTCGACCTCGGCGTGCTGGCCGGCGTCACTCTGGTCGCGGTGGCCTTGACCATCCTCGTCGTGCATCGGAAGCGGACGCTGCGGGTCCGCGACCTGCACCCGTTGCCCGTCTGACAGGGACCCGCGGAGGTCCGGCAGGCGTGGGGCCGGCCGATCCTCCGCGGGTGTCCGCCGGTGCCGCCAGCTTCGGCGGAGGCCGAACGGTTGTGGCACACGCCACCTGAACCGATCCAGTTCCGGCTTGCCAAACCGGCGGACGGGGTAGATGCTTGCTACGTACAACTAGATGCGTACAACATGCAAAGCTGCCACGACGCCCCTCGGACGCCGTCCGACACCGAAGGCCCACCACCCATGACAGACACGCTCGCGCCCGCGCCGGGTTCGCCGGGTGAGGCGGAGCTGCTGGCCGACTCCGCCGACATCGCGGCGGTCGTCGTCGACCTGATGCGCCAGCTGCACGGCATCAAGGCGCGCCTCGCGGTCGGTCCCGATGCGGACCATTCGCCGCTGTTCCTGCTGGTCAAGCTGGAACGATCGGGCCCGCAACGGGCCAGTGCGCTCGCGGACCTGGTCGGCGCCGACCCGTCCACGGTGTCCCGGCAGGTGGCCTCGCTGGTCAAGGCCGGCCTGGTCGTCCGCCAGGCGGACCCGGACGACGGTCGAGCCTGCCTGCTGGTGCCCACCGAACTCGGTCGGATCCGCGTCGGCGAGTACGCGGCGCGCCGCGCGGCCGCCATGGCTCCGATCGTCGGCGACTGGTCCGCGCAGGACCGAGCCGATTTCCTCCGCCTCCTCCGCAAGTACGTCTCGAGCATCGACGCCCACCGCGACGAGGTCATCGCAACCCTGATCGCCCACCACTCGCAGAAAGGCCAGTGATGGCAACCGCAACCGCCCAGGCCGAGTCGCCCGCGCTGACACACAAACAGCTCCGTTTCATCCTGTTCGGTCTGATGGCCGGCATGCTGCTGGCCGCTCTGGACCAGACGATCGTCAGCACGTCGATCCGGGTGATCGCCGACGATCTGCACGGGCTGTCCGCCCAGGCGTGGGTCACCACCGCGTACCTGATCACCTCGACGGTGACCACCCCGCTGTACGGCAAGCTCTCGGACATCTACGGCCGTCGGCCGATGTTCATCACGGCGATCAGCATCTTCGTGGTCGGCTCGCTGATGTGTACGTTCGCCACCTCGATGTACGAGCTCGCCGCGTTCCGCGCGTTCCAGGGCATCGGCGCCGGCGGCCTGTTCTCCATGGCGCTGGCGATCCTGGCCGACATCGCGCCGCCTCGTGAGCGGGCCAAATATCAGGGTTACTTCCTGGCCGTGTTCGGCATGTCCTCGGTGGTCGGCCCGCTGGTCGGCGGCTTCTTCGCCGGCGCCGAGACCATCCTGGGCATCGCCGGCTGGCGCTGGGTGTTCCTGATCAACGTCCCGATCGGCATCCTCGCGCTGGTCGTCGTCACGGTGACCCTGCACATGCCGCACCTGCGTCACGACCACAGGATCGACTGGTGGGGCGCGGCCGCGCTGATGCTGGGATTGGTCCCGCTGCTGATCGTGGCCGAGCAGGGCCGCGAGTGGGGGTGGACCTCGGCCTCGGTGCTCGGCCTGATCGCGCTGGGTATCGTCGGGGTCGCCGCCTTCATCGTGATCGAGATGAGGATGAAGGACGAGGCGCTCATCCCGATGCGGCTGTTCCACAGTCGCGTGTTCTCCATCGGCATGGCCGCCAACGTCATGATCGGCCTCGGCATGTTCGGTGCGCTGTCCACGCTGCCGCTGTACCTGCAACTGGTGAAGGGCGCGACGCCGACGGAATCGGGCCTGCTGCTGATCCCGATGATGATCGGCATCATGGGCGGGTCCGTGCTGTCCGGTCAGCTGACCATGCGCACCGGCCGCTACAAGATCTTCCCGGTGATCGGCACCGCGTTGCTGGCGGTGACGTTCTTCCTGATGCTCACCGTCGACGTGGACACCGGCTACCCGCTGCTGGATCTCTACTTCATCATGATCGGGCTTGGTCTTGGCCTGTGCATGCAGACGCTGCTGATCGCGGTGCAGAACACCGTGCCGGCCAAGGACATGGGTGTGGCCACCTCGTCCGCGACCTTCTTCCGGCAGATGGGCGGCACCCTGGGCGTGGCGGTGTTCCTGTCGCTGCTGTTCAATTCGCTGCCCGACAAGATCAAGGACGCATTCGCCTCGGCGGCATCCAACGCCTCGTTCCTGCAGGCGGTCCAGACGGCCGCACAGGACCCGAACAGCGCCAGCCACGGGGTCGCCGTTGCATTGGCGCAGGCGCAGAGCAACCCGGCGGCCGCGTCGTCGATCAGCGACTCGCTCAACAGCGACTCGTCGTTCCTGAACACGCTGGACCCGGCGATCGCCCGGCCGTTCCAGGAGGGTTACGTCGCCTCGACCCAGCTGGTCTACATCATCGGCGGGATCATCATGGTGCTGGCCTTCGTGCTGGTGCTGTGCATGAAGGAGCTGCCACTGCGCACCCAGTCGGCCCTGGAGGAGCGGTTGGCAGAGCAGGCCGCCGAGGAACTGTCGGGCGAGGGTGGCCTGGGTCAGGTCGACCCGCTCGACGCCGCCGGGACGACGACGAACGATGCCGAACAGGACGCCGATGGGCAGCGACGGGACGGCGGGCGGCACAGCGCCGACGATGCCGATCTCGTCCCCGCGTGGGAGATCGCCGGGGACACGGTCAGCCCGGACGCGGGGCGGCACCGCGCCTGACCCGATCTGTCGACAGACGTGACCGCTCGTCCGTTCGGCACATCGACTCGCGCATCGTCGACGTGCGCGCCTTGGCAGGCCTCGTAGCGCGGGACCTTCGCCCCTTTCCGGGTGGGGACGGCCGCCGGAGACTGGATTCGCAGGGTTGCACCGGCGTTGCACGACGTGCAGCGGACACGCAACGTCGGGCTCCCTAATGTGCGGTCCACACCGCGCGATCGGGGATCACCCGGGGCGAGCGCGAGGAAGAACGCTGCGGCAGTGCTCAGCGGATTCCCGTGCGAGATCGCCGGTGTCACCACGGCACCCGCCGGCTCTGCGCACGAACCGGCACACCGATCGAAGGAGTTCGTCATGAAGGCAGCCGTCGTCACCGACTTCACCAGGAGCCTGACCGTCGGCGAGTACGACAAGCCGTCGCCGAAGGCCGGGGAGGTGCTCGTCAAGATCGAGACCTCCGGCCTGTGCCACACCGATATCCATGCCGCGCACGGCGATTGGCCGGTCAAGCCGAAGCTCCCGCTAATTCCCGGACACGAGGGCGTCGGAATCGTCGAGGAGGTCGGGCCGGGCGTGCAGCACGTCGCCGTCGGCGACCGGGTCGCGCTGCCCTGGCTGGGCACTGCCTGCGGCTACTGCGACTACTGCACCGACGGCTGGGAGACCCTGTGCCTGCAGCAGGTCAATACCGGCTACGGGCGGGACGGCGGCTACGCCGAGTACGCGGTGGCGGACGCCGACTATGTCGCCCACGTCCCCGACGGTGTCGACCCGCTGGACGCGGCCCCGCTGACCTGCGCGGGTGTCACCACGTACAAGGCGGTCAAGATCGCCGGCGCCGCGCCGGGGCAACTCGTCGCGGTGTTCGGCATCGGTGGCCTCGGCCATCTGGCCCTGCAGTACGCCAAGATCGCCGGGGCGTCGGTCGTCGCGGTCGACGTGGTGGACGAGAAGCTGGAGCTGGCCAGGGAACTCGGCGCCGACTACACCGTCAACGCGATGAACGAGGATCCGGTCGAGGCCATCAAGAAGCTGGGTGGCGCGCACGCGGCCATCTCGGTCGCGGTGGCGCCCAAGGCGTTCCAGCAGGCGTACGGGTCCCTGCGCCGCGGCGGCACTCTTGTGTTCGTGGCGCTGCCGGCCGACAACCATGTCGAACTGCCGATCTTCGAGACCGTGCTGAACGGCATCACCGTCGTCGGTTCGATCGTCGGCACGCGCAAGGACCTTGCCGACGTGTTCCGCCTCCACGCGCTGGGCCGCACCAGGGTGATCCGGGAGACCCGGAGGCTGGACGAGGTCAACGAGTGCTTCGAAGAGGTCGAGAAGGGACATGTGAAGGCCCGCATCGTGTTCGACATGCGCTGACCAATCCGGGCGGTCCTCCACCCCCGCCGGGGAGGGGGCCGCCCGGCCGCTACCGCTGCCAGGGGGCGATGGTCGGGACCTCCCGCGCGTCCACAGCGGGCACCGGCCGGCCGTCCTGGACCACGTACCGGAGCCGCGGACCGTGCTCGGCGATCGTCTCGACCGCACGCACCAGCCGCTGCACGTGCTCGGTGGTGGTGCCAAGACCGACGGAGGCACGCAACGCCTGACCGTTGGCGGCGTCGGCGCAGCCGGCGGCGCCGAGCAACCGGCGTACCAGCGGATGCGCGCAGAACGCACCGTCGCGGACCCCGATGCCGTGCTCGGCGGACAGCGCTGCGGCAACCACCGGGGCCGGCTGGCCGGCGATCGTGAACGTGACCACCCCGATGTGCTCCGCCCGCGCACCGAACAGCGAGTGCACGGTGACCCCGGGGATCGCCGCCAGGCCGCGTCGCAAGATGCTGGTCAACGCGGATTCCGCCTGTGCCAACGACGTCCGATCCGCCGTGGACAGCACGTGGCAGGCGGTGGCCAGGGCGACTGCTCCGGGTACGTTCGGGGACCCGGCCTCGTGCCGATCGGGCAGTGGCTTGAACTCGACGGCGTCGTCCCGAACTGCGGCGGTGGCGCCCCCACCGATCAGGTACGGCGGGGCGGCGGCCAGCCAGTCGGCACGCCCGACCAGCGCGCCGGCGCCGTACGGCGCGTACAGCTTGTGGCCGGACAGCGCGACATAGTCGACCCCGAGGTCGGTGATGGAGAACGGGCGGTGCGGGGCGAGTTGTGCGGCGTCCAAAGCGATCCGGGCGCCGCGGGCTCGGGCCACCCGGGCAAGGTCGGCGACCGGCCACACCTCGCCGGTCACGTTGGACGCGCCGGTGATCACCAACAGGGCCGGACCCGGAGGCCGGCGGCGCAGCGCGTCGTCGACGAGCGCGACGGCGTGCGCGGCGGAGTCCGGTGCCGGCAGCCGGATGACCCGCCGGTTCCGGCCTGGGACCCGCTCGGGCGACCAAGGGAGCAGCGCGGCGTGGTGCTCGGTCTCGAAGACGACCACCGTGGTGCGGGCCGGCAGGCAGTGCGCCAGCAGGTTGAACGCGTCGGTGGTGTGCCGGGTGAAGATCACCGCGTCGTCGGTCCGGCCGCCCACGAACGCCCGCACCGGCTGCCGGGCGCCCTCATACAGGCTGCTGCAGATCTTGGAGTGCCAGCCGGCCCCGCGGTGCACGCTCGCATACCGTTCCAGCAGGGCGTCGACGGTGTCCTTGACCACCTGGAGGGCTGGTGCGGAGGCGCCGTGGTCGAGGTTGGCGTACTCGGCGGTGCCGCCCGTGGCCAGGGGTACCCGGGCACCCGCACCCACCACGTCCAGCCCCTGTGCGTGCGGATGGTGCACCGCACCTCGCCGGCTGAGCTGACCGGCGCCGAGACCGCCACTGGCGGAGGCGGTTTCGAGGGCGGCGATCAGGTCTGGTCGTTCCAACAGGACGGTCATCTCGTGCATCCCTACGATCCATCGGACCGCCAGGAGACCGGGAGGCCCGCGCTTGCCGGACGCACCGCGCGCCCGACCAGGTCCTCACCCGGGGCACCCCACCGCGGTTGGAGGGTTGCCGGCCAGCAAGCCGGGGCTACGCGCTGGCACTCATGACCTTGGGCCGGAAGGCTAGCAGACCCACCGACGGTCCGCCACGGCCCGCGAATGTCCGCCGCGTACCCTCCCGGCAAGCCCGGGGCGGGGACTTCCGCCGTGTCCGCCCGGATGGACGGCGCGCTCCTGCTTCCGTCGTCGAGCGGGTCGGTCGGCGGCCGAGCGGGTTTCCGCCCGCGAAGGAGGATGATCGTGACCACCATCACCCGCAGCGATGTGAGCCGCCTGCTGGTCCGTCTCGGCGTAGGCGGCGCCGTGGCCGCGCACGGTGCGCAGAAGCTCTTCGGCTGGTTCGGGGGCGGTGGGATCGACAAGACGGCCGCCTACTTCGAGTCCATCGGGTTCCGTCCGGGTCGCCCGGCGGCGCTCGCCGCGGGGGCCGCGGAGGCGGGCGGCGGCGTGCTGCTGGCCCTCGGCCTTGCTACACCGGCGGCCGGGGCGGCGACCGCCAGCACCCGGGCGGTCGCCGCCACAACCCTCGCACCCAAGGGTTTCTTCGTCATGCAGGGTGGCCTGGAGTATCCGGCGGTGCTGGGCCTGGTGTCAGGGGCGCTCGCGCTGGAGGGCCCGGGAAGGCTGTCGGTTGACCAATTGCTCGGCAACCGTCTCACCGGCCGCGGATTCGTGCTGCTGTCGATCACGGCGGCGACAGCAGCCACGGTCTTCGTTCTGCGCCGTCGGCAGGCGGTGTTGGCGACGCAGGAGGCCGACGAGCCCGCCGGCTCCTGACCTCACCCCGGGGGGAAGATGGCCCGGTCGGGTCGAGGTCGGGCCCGTCACGCCGATGTCCCAATGACCCGGACATCCACCGGCAGGTCCCCGACGTCGATGGATCGATGCGTCGAGCCGTCTGGACTCAGCAGGGACACCGTTCCGTCGATCAGGTTGGCCGTGGCGATCTCGCCCGGCCGTGGGCTGCCTGCCGGGAACACGGTGACCGCGGTCGGGTGCCGACCGACCCGTAGGCCGGTCACCGCCAGCGTCGCGGGATCGATCGCGGCCAGCGACCCGGAAGCGTCGCTGACGTACACCGTGCCGGCGTTGGGCGTTCCGGCCGGTGCGACGACCAGGTCGGTCGGCTCGTCGGGTAGATCGACCGACCGTCGTACAGACCCTTCGCCGACCACCTGCAACCCGTCGGCGTCAAGGACGTAGACCGCACGCGGGTCGGGCGCGTCGGCGCCGGCGAGCGCGATCCGCATCGGTGCCCGGAATCCCGTCAGTTGGCGGATCTCTCCGGTTCCGCCGTCGAGCACGGCCACGGTGCCGTCCCCGGTGACCGCCGCGTACACCGTGCCGGCGTCCGGACGTCCGGGACCGGCGATCGCCATGTCGGTGGGATTCGCGCCGACTGCCAGCCGCGTGATCGCGCCGTCCACCCCCACCGATGTGATCGACCCGGGATCGAGCGCGGAGTTGCCGGCGCTCAGGATGTACGCGGTGCCGGCGCCGGGCATACCGGCAGGGGCGAACAACATTCGGGTCGGGTTGCTGCCCACCGCAACCGACGAGGCGGCGGCGGACCCGCGGACGAATACGGCGGCCCCGGCCGGGTCGAGCCATCCGGTCAGACCGGCAGCGGTGGTCCCGGTGAACCCGACCGCCCCCGGCAGCAGATCGGCGCCGAGAGTCGGTCCGGCACCGCGCCACCCGGCTGGGCCGAACTCGCTGATCTGGCCGGTCGTCTGATCGAGAACCTGCACGGTGCCGCCCGAACCCGTCCCGGCGTCCGGGGCCAGCGCGGCCAGCGGGCCGGGATCACCGTCCAGCCGGGTGAGGTTGCCGTCCGGGCCGACCACCGTCACCATCGCCCCGGTCACGTGGCTCACCAGCAGGCTGCCCGCGGGCCAGACCGCCCGTGGATCGGCCGGTCCCGCGTTCGTGATGGCGGCGGCGGACGAGGGGCCCGCGCCGTTGCCTGCGGATCGCTGGTTGCCCGCCGCCAGCACCACGACCGCGGCGACAACGGCGAGGACGGCAGCAAGCGCTATCCATCGACCCCGGGATTGCCGCACCCCGGCAGTCTGCCGGTACCGGTCAACGGACCGGCGGGCCGTCCGGTCTGCGGCCGGGACGCTGGTCGTTGCATCGCCAATACAATCTAATGAGAACCATTCTCATTCATCTGATAGCATCGCTTTCAGATCGACCGCCGTCCGGGGTCGTGCCGAACCATCCGGAGTGAGACCATGCTGCCCGTCGTCGTCCTCGCCAGCATCGACCCCGTCCTGCGCGATGCTGCGCTCTTCTCGGTACTGACGGACCTGCCCGGAACCGGAATCCTGCGCCAGGACCTGGATCCCGACGCGGGTACGTTGCGCCGGGTGATCAGCGACGAGGGTGGAGTGGTGGAGGACGTCACCCGCCCGCTGGAGCACACGTGCCTGGGTTGCGCGATCCGGGAGGATTCGTTGCCGGCGCTGGAGACGATGGTGCAGGCGGGGCGTTGGGAACGGATCGTGTTTGCCCTGCCGGTGTCGGCCGAGACCATGCCGGCCGCACGGCCGTTGTCCGACCCGGGCATCCAGGAGGTGGTCGGCGCCGACCTGGCGGCGGTCGCCTGTGTGGTCGACGCGGACACGGTGGAGGCCGACCTGATGGGCGACGAGCTGCTGGCCGACCGCCGGCTCGCGCTCTCGACCGACGACCGCCGGTCGGTCGGCGAGGCCCTTGCCGCACAACTCGGCCATGCCGACCTGGTGCTCACCAGTGGATCGGACCCGGTGGGTCTGACCCTGACGGATCACCTCCGGGGTTGCCGCACCATGCGGTCCGGCCTGTTCCGTACGAGGGCCGGTCAGCTTTTCGCGCCCCGGCACTCGCCGAGGCACGCCGAGGCCAGGGTCGACCCGTGCCGCGTGCGGGCGCCCGACGTGCCGGACGCGCACGGCGTCTGGAGCCTGGACCTGCGCACTCACCGGCCGGTGCACCCCGGCCGGTTCCTCGAGCAGCTCGACGAGCTGGCCGGGGGCCGGACCAGGTCGCGGGGCCACTTCCACCTGGTCAGCCGACCCGATCGGATCGGCGTCTGGGACGGTGCCGGTCGCCAGCTGTCGATCGGCGACGGCGGCCCGTGGCGAATCGGCAGCCCGTCCACCCGCTTGGTGTTCACCGGAGTCGATGACGACCGGGCGCGGATCGCCAAGGCATTCGCAACGATGCTCATGACCGATGACGAGCTGGCCGCGCGGTCGGGGCGCTCGCAGGCCGACGACGGTCTGGACGACTGGCTGGGCACCCGATGAAGGTGCGGAATTCGTTGCGCGCCTTGAAGAAGAAGGAAGGCTCGATAGTCGTCCGGCGGCGCGGCCGGGTCTATGTGATCAACAAGCGCAACCCGCGGTTCAAGGCCCGCCAGGGCTGAGTGCGCCGGCCTCGGTCGTCGATCCTCCCGTGCGTTGATCGTGGCGGTGTGCTCCGGCGTACGGTTGGTTGACGGTTCATCAATCGACGCGTCGCAGACCATAGGGAGGCATCGCATGTGGATCGAGCTATGGGCAGATGTCGTCTGTCCGTGGTGCGGGCTCGGTCGGCACCGGCTCCGCGAGGCGCTGAGTCGGTTCCCCCAGGCCGAGCAGGTGCGCGTCCGGCACCGCTCCTTCCAGCTCAACCCGGCCGCACCCGTCGGATTCTCCGAGCCGGCGGCCGACATGCTGTCCCGCCGAGGCATGTCCGCCGACCGGGTGACGGCTGCGAACCTGCACATCGAGCAGCTGGCCCACGACGACGGACTGCCCGAGTTCCATGTCGTCGGCAGCCGGGTGGGCAGCACGTCACTGGTCCACGAGTTGCTTGCGTTCGCCACCGCGCATGGTGCCCACGAGCGCGCGTGGGATCTCGTGTTCGACGCATTCTTCGGTGAACGAGCGCCCATCTGGACCGTGGACGACCTGCTTCCGTTGGCCCGACGTCTGGACCTGGACGTCGAGGAAGCGCGGGAGGCCCTGACATCGAGGCAGTTCCGGGACGCCGTGCGACGCGATCAGCTGGAGGCGCAGCGTCTCGGCGCGACCGGCGTGCCGTTCCTCGTTCTCGACCGCAGGTACGCGGTTTCGGGCGCGCAACCGATCGAGCAGCTGACGACCGTCATCGACCGGGCCTGGTCCGAGCATTCACCGGCCGCCTGACCATCGGCCCGACGAGAACGCAGCGGTTGGCGCGAAGACAGGCACTCATCCCAGCTGGTACCGGGTGAGCCGGGCGCTGTTGCTGACCACGGCAACCGACGAGACATTGTGCAGGACGGCCGCCAGCACCGGCGAGAGCGCGCCACCCGCGCCCACCGCCAGCCCGGCGGCGTTCACCGCGATCGACATGCCATAGTTCTGCCGGATCAGCCCGATGGTGCGGCGTGCCAGCGCCCGCAAGGCCACCAGCCGGCGCAGATCGTCGCCGGTCAGTGCGACGTCGGCGGTCTCTACGGCCACATCGGTGCCGGAAATGCCCATGGCGATCCCGATGTCGGCCAGCGCCAGCGCCGGCGCATCGTTGGTGCCGTCACCGACCATGGCGACCAGGTGTCCCTGCCGCCGAAGGGCGGCGATCGCATCCTGCTTCTCCTCGGGCAGCACCTCGGCCCGCCACTCGTCGATGCCCAATTCGTCGGCGACCACCGCGGCGGTGACCGGGTGATCGCCGGTGAGCATGACGATCCGGCGGACGCCGTCGGCGCGCAGCGCGTCCACGACTTCGCGTGCCTCGGCACGGATCTCGTCACGGAGGCTGACCAGGCCGACCAGCCGGCCGTCGACGGCCAGCAGCAGCGGTGTCTCGGCCGCGTTGCGGAGCCGGTCGACCCAGTCGCGTGCCTTCGCCGAGATCCGCACCTTCTCGCTGC
>CAYZBB010000106.1:0-22038 GCA_964476495.1 uncultured Actinomycetes bacterium
CCAGCGCCGCGTCGTCCAGGAACCGGCTGATCGGCGCCATGGAGTGCCGGTCGTCACGGGCGTGCCGGTGGTGCGGCATCCGCAGCGGTGCGTACAGGTGCAGCTCATCGGCGGCGCGGGTGACGGCGACGTAGAACAGCCGGGCCTCCTCCTCGATGCCGTCGGCCTTGGCCAGCGCCATGTCGGACGGGAACGAGCCGTCGACCAGATGGAGCACGTGCACGATCGGCCACTCCAGACCCTTCGCCGAGTGCACCGTGGACAGCACCAGGTAGTCGTCGTCCTGCCCCGGCGGTCCGGCGAGATCGCTGGTGGACACAGGCGGATCGAGCGTCAGTTCGGCGACGAACGCCGCGAGGTCGGGTGACTGGTCGGCCGCGCCGACGAGCCGCTCCAGGTCGCCGAGGCGGGTCGACCAGTCGCGGTAGCGCGCCGTGACCAGCGGCCGCAGCAGCTCCAGGCAGCCACGGGCCCGATCACCGACGAGTCGACGGGACCGGGAGTCGGACAGGGCTTGCAGGCTGGCGGCCAACGGCACCCGGCACATCGCGGGAGCCGCCGCGACCGCCTCGGCGTGCCGGTCGTCGTCGACGGGTCGCTCGGGGTCCGCCAGTACCTGCAGCAACGTGCGGGCCCGGGCCGGGCCGATACCGTCGTGCAGCCGCAGCAGCCGGTACCAGGCGACCTCGTCGAGCGGGTTGTCCAGCAGCCGGACGGTGGCGACGAAGTCCTTGACGTGCGCAGCCTCCAGGAACTTCAGGCCGCCGTACTTGACGAACGGGACGCCCCGCGCGGTCAGTTCGACCTCCAACAGGTCGCTGTGGCCGCTCGCCCGCATGAGCACGGCCTGGTCCCGCAGCCGGCGCCCGGCCTGATGGGCGGACAGCACCGCGTCCACGATCGTCCGGGCTTCGGCGGGCGCGTCGTGGCACCGGACGAGGCGGGCTGCCCGGCCGTCGCGGCGGTCCGAGTGCAGGGTGATCCGGTGCTTCCCGTCGACGCCGGGTCGGACGACGTTGGCCAGGTCGAGCAGCCGCTGGTGGGAGCGGAAGTTGCGTTCGAGGTGCAGCACGGTCACGGCGGGTAGGTCGTCGATCAACGAACGAAGGTGGGCGTGGTCGGAGCCACGGAAGCCGTAGATGGCCTGGGCGTCGTCGCCCACGACGGTCAGACCCTGCCCGCCGGGCCGCAGCGCGCGCACGATGTCGACCTGCGTGGCGTTGACGTCCTGATACTCGTCGACGAGCACGTGGTCCCATCGGGCGGCGATCTGCGGGCCGATGACCGGGTCGGCCAGCAGGCTGCGCCAGGCGAGCAGCAGGTCGTCGAAGTCCAGCAGCCCGCGTTCGCGCTTGCGCCCGACGTACGCCCGAAACAGGTCCATCACCGCCGCCACATGTGGCCGGACCCAACCGAACTCGCTGGCGATCAGGTCGCGGGCCGGGGTGCCGGTGTTCACCGCACGGGAGTAGATGTCCACCAGGGTGGCCGCCCGCGGGAACCTCCGGTCCGTGCCGTCGAGGCCGTGGTCGTGTCGCAGCAGGTCCATCACGTCGGTCGCGTCGGCGCGGTCGAGAACGCTGACCGCCGAAGGCAGCCCGAGCGCGTCGGTGTGTCGGCTGACGATGCCGTGCGCGACGGCGTGGAACGTGCCGCCCTGCAGGCGCTGACCCGCATCGGACTGCGTGCACATCGCGGCCGCACGGGACACCATCTCGTCCGCCGCGCGGCGGGTGAAGGTCAGCAGCAGCACCCGGTCCGCCGGCACACCCCGGTCGAGCAGGCTCGCCACCCGCGCGGTCAGCGTGCGGGTCTTGCCGGTGCCGGCGCCGGCCAGGATGACCAGCGGACCGTCGCCGTGCGCCACGGCGGACAGCTGGGTGTCGTCCAGTCCTGCGTCCCACCCACGATCGAACATTCGTGCGATTCTATGCCGTTGGACCTCTCAGCGGCGTCCGACGCGCCCGGCGGGCCGGTTCGGTTCAGCCCGCTCGCCGCCCGGCACCCTGCACCGCGACTCGCCGCGAGGCGGCCCGGACGAGCACCGACGCCCAGGTCCGGTAGGGCCGCCACGGCTCGGCGATCTCCTCGAACTGGGCCCGACTGACAGGTCCGTCGATCCGGTAGTGCAGGCCCACCAGATCCAGCAGCAGGGGCTCGTCGGCGGGCAGGACGTCGGTGAAGCCGACAGCCCGGATGGTGATCAGCGATGCGTAGAACGGGCCGATCCCCTTGAGCCGCTGCATGTCCTCCTGACATGCGTCGGGTCCGATGTGCCGGAGGCGCTCCACGTCGAGCGTCCCGGTCAGCGCCTTGCGGGCGATGCCGTGCATCCGGTGGATCTTCTCCGCGGTCAGGCCAGGGAACTCGGTGACCGCCAGCAGCTGCTCGGGCGTAGGAAGGGCCGCGAGCCGCTGCCCGGCCAGCTCGAAGACACGCCCGTGTCGCTCCGACAGGTGAGTCCGGACCTGGGCCATCTGCTTCGCCGGACGCCGGGCGGACAGCACCGACCAGACCGCGGCCTCGTACGGCGAGTAGAACAGCGGCGGCAGCAGCCCGGGCGCCGTTTGTTGCAGCCGGCCGATGACCGGGTCCCGGACGCCGACGTCGACGAAACCGCTGCCGTCCTGATCGAGCGACAGTACCCGCGCCACCTGAGCTTTCACTGCGGCCGTTGCGTCCTGGCCGACGCCGTGCACGACGCCGTGCACGGTCCCCGTTTCGTCCTGGCGGAGTTCGACGCCGACCTGCTCGGTGTAGCCGTCGAGGCAGAACGCCAGTCGCATCACTCCGTCGAAGGCATCGGGTGTGCGTCCGCCGAACCCGAACTCCGCCGACTCGCGCAGGCTGTAGGTGATGGTCGGGGTGATCGTGAAGGTTGTCATGCCCGCATCCTGCTGGCGGGGTCTGACACTGCTCAGCGGATCAGCCGGTTGCCGGGGAGGTCGAACGGAACCGCATGATCCGTTCGCAGCAGCGTAAACACCTTGACACGGCGCAGCGTCCGGTGCCATCGTCCTAATCATGTTAGGAGCGCCTAGTCGCGATCGGGCTGCAGAACGACGTTCGGCCACGCGTCGCGAGATCGTGGACGCCGCCTGGCAGCTCTCACGCGAGCGGGGACTGTCCGACTGGACCCTCAAGGACGTCGCGGCCCTGATCGGCATGCGCGCCCCCTCGCTCTACACGCATGTCGAGTCGAAACTGGCGATCTACGACGCGATGTACGGACAGGCCTGGTCGGAGTACGAGAGTCTTGCCCGGTCCACGCTCTCGGCCGACGACTTCCCGGCCTCGGCCCGCGCGATGGTCAAGGTCATGTCCCGTCTGTTCTTCGATTTCTCGGTGGCCGACCTGCCTCGCTACCAGCTGATGAACCAGCGATCGGTGCCGGGTTTCACGCCGAGCGCCGAGTCCTACGCTCCGGCGGTTCGCACGATGCAACTCAGCCTCGACCTGCTGGCCTCGCTGGGTGTCACCGACCGGGGAGACGTTGAGATCTGGTTCGCCCTGCTGAGCGGGCTGGTGGATCAGCAGCTGGCCAACGATCCCGGCGGCACCAGCCGGCGGGATCTGCTCGACCGCGCCGTCGACATATGGTCCGACTCGGTCGGATTGGACCGGAGCCACCCGACAGAAGGGAAGCAGCAATGACAACGACCTCCGAACCGGCGATTGTTCCCGACCAGCTGCGCTACTCGTGCCTCGCACGTGAGGTTGCGATGGAGTTGGCCGCCGCCGAGTACGAGCGGTTCGCGGACGCGGTCGCCGGCCTGGGCGCCGACGACTGGTCCCGGCCGACCCGTTGCCCCGCCTGGGACGTCCGGCAGCTGGCCTGCCACGTCATCGGGATGGCCGAGTTCGCCGCCGACCCGGCCGAGGGCGCGCGGCAACGTGACTTGGCCGGTGCCGCGGTCGCCCGACACGGCGGAGACTTCACCGATGCGCTCACCGCCCTGCAGGTCGCAGAGCGCGAGAAGTGGGGCGTTGCCGACATTGTCGAGAACCTGCGGGACGCGGGACGGCGGGCCGCGGCGGGGCGGACATGGACGCCGCAGCAGGCTCTCGACGCGCCAATGCCCGGACCGTTCATGGTCAACGGCACCGCCGAGTGGTGGGCCGTCGGTTACCTGACCGACACCATCCTGACCAGGGACGTCTGGATGCATCGGGCCGATCTGTGCGCCGCGGTCGGCGCGCCCATGACGATCAGTGCGGACCACGACGGGATGATCGTCGCCGATGTGGTCCAGGAGTGGGCGGATCGGCACGGTCGGCCGTTCACGCTGACGCTGACCGGGATCGCGGGAGGCGCTTTCACCCGCGGTGACGGCGGCGACGAGCTCCGACTCGATGCGCTCGAGTTCACGGCCATCGTGTCCGGACGCGGCACCGGGACCGGCCTGCTGGCCACCCAGGTCCCGTTCTGAGAACGTGTCAACCGTGCGGAAGCGAATCATCCTGACCCGGCGGCCGATTCGGCCATCCGGGGTCAGGACACCGAGATGACGACCTTGCCGCGCGCGTGCCCGGTCTCGACGTATCGCAGACCCTGCGCCATGTCGGCCAGCGGGTAGGACCGGTCGACGACAGACCGGAGGGTGCCGGCCTCGACCAGTTCGGTCACGGCGAGCAGGTCCTCCCGGCTCCATGCGGTCGGGACCATGGTGATTCGCTGACGGACGAACAGGTTGACCACGGCCGCCCGAAGGATGCTGCCCACCGCGCCGATGAGGTGACCGGGTGCTCCGCCGCCGTTCACGATGATCGTCCCGGTGGGGGTGACGGCGCGGCGCAGGTCGCGGATCGTCCGGTTCCCGACGTTGTCCAGGACCACGTGGTAACGAACGGGCCCGTCGGCGAAGTCCGCCGACGCGTAGTCGACCACGTGGGTGGCGCCGATCGACCGCACCAGGTCGGCGTTCCGGCCGCTGCACACGGCGGTGACCTCGGCGCCGAGTGCGGCCGCGATCTGGACGGCGAACGTCCCGACCCCACCCGCGGCGCCGTTCACCAGCACCCGCTGTCCGGGCCGCACTCGGCCATGATCCCGGATCGCGTGCAGGGCGGTGACGGCCGCCATCGGCAACGCCGCCGCCTGCTCGAACGACAGATCGGCCGGCTTGGGCACCATGAGGGCCGGGTCGGCAATGGCGTACTCGGCGAAGGCGCCGCGGGCGAAGCCGAAGACCTCGTCCCCGGGCCGCAGGCCGTGCACCCCGGCGCCGACCTCCGCGACCCGCCCGGCCATGTCGACGCCCGCGATCCGGGCCTTCGGCCTGGTCAGGCCTGCGCCGCCGATGATCCGGGCGATGCGCGGGTCGCCGCGGAGCATGTGCCAGTCGTAGGGGTTGACCGCGGCGGCGTGCACCTCCAGCAGCACGTCTCCCGGGCCGATCCCCGGAATCCGAACATCCGTCAGCCGCAGGCTCTCCGGCGGACCGAAACGATCCTGCACGATCGCCCTCATCATGCCGTTCCGAGTATCGGCGCCAATCGCTTTCTTCTTCGTGACGTTCATCGGGGCTCCTGTTGGTGTCGTCAATACGAGGGTGTGCATCGGGACGTTGCGAGCCGGATCAGGCGTCGGCCCGGCGGACCCGCCAGGCGGCGAAACCGATCAGCACCGCCGCGTAGCCACACAGCACGCCGAATCCGGTCCACGGCGCCAGGGAATCGTCACCGGCGATGCCGCCGGTCAACACACTGCCGATGCTGGATGGCAGGAACTGCACGAAATGGTCGGTCACCGACGCCGGCAGCAGCAGCGTGAGCGGCGGGATCACGAAGAAGACCGCAACGAAGGTGGTGATCGCGGCCGCGGTGTTCCGCAGCAACGCCCCCAATGCCAGTGCCGTCATGCCGGCGACGGTCACGTACAACGCCGCGCCGACCACCGACCGCAGCGCATCCGGGTCGGACAGCGAGGCGTCCAGCTGTTGCCCGCTGAGCAGTGCCTGCCCGACGAAGAACGCTGCGACACTGGCGATCAGCATGGTCACGAACACCACGCCGGCGAACACCGCGATCTTGCCCCACAGTATCGGCAGCCGCCGGGGCACCACCGTCAGCGAGGAGCGGATCATTCCGGTGCCGTACTCGCCGCTGATCAGCAGCACGCCCAGGACTCCGACGGCCAGCTGCGCGAAGAACGTTCCGGTCAGCGATGTGGACACCGCGGATTGACCGGGATCCAGGCCGCCGGGCTGGCCGGCGGCGATGGCCGTGAACAGAGCGCCCAGACCGACCATCAGCACCACGGCGATCAGCAGGGTGAACACGGAGGACCGCAACGATCGGAACTTGGTCCACTCGGAGAGCACGACCCGGGGCTGGGTGACCCGCAGGCGGGTGCGGGCGCCGGCGGTTGCCGCCGGGGTCAGGGCGGCGGTCATGGCGTCACCGCCGCGGCTCCGGTGGTGACGGTGGTGCCGGTGGACCGGTACTCGACGGAATCGTTGGTCAGAGTCATGAATGCTTCCTCCAGGGAGGCCTGCCGGACGGTGAGCTCGAAGACGGGGAGGTGGTGCTGCCAGGCGATGGTGCCGATGTGTTCCGCGGTCAGACCGTCGACCCCGAGCACGTCGGGTTGCCCGATGTGGGCGGTGACGGTGACGTCCGGACCGATCAGCAGCTCCCGCAGTCGGACCGCTTCCGGTGTGCGGACGATCACCGAGTGATTCGAGGCGCGGGCGACGAAGTCGTCCACGGTCGTGTCGGCGATCAGCCGACCCCGGCCGATGACGACCAGTCTCGTTGCAGTCTGGGCCATTTCGCTCATCAGATGGGAGGACACGAACACTGTGTGGCCGTCCGCGGCCAGATCCTTGAGCATGGTCCGCATCCACCGCACCCCTTCGGGGTCCAGCCCGTTGACCGGTTCGTCCAGGACCAGGGTCTGCGGGTTCCCCAGCAGTGCCGACGCCACGCCGAGCCGTTGCCCCATGCCGAGGGAGAACCCGCCGACCCGCTTTCCGGCGACCTCGCGCAGACCGACGATGTCGATGACCTCGTCGACGCGCCGGCGGCCGATGCCGTTGGTCTGCGCCAGGGCAAGCAGATGGTTGCGGGCCGATCGTCCGGTGTGCACCGCCTTGGCCTCCAGCAGCACTCCGAGTTCGGCCATCGGGGCGGGCGACGTCCGGTAGTCACCGCCGTTGACGGCGACCCGGCCGGCGGTGGGTCGATCGAGTCCGGCGATCATCCGCATGGTGGTGGACTTTCCGGAACCGTTCGGGCCGAGGAATCCGGTGACGATTCCGGGTCGTACCACGAAATTCAAGCCGTCGACGGCAAGTGTGGGGCCGTAGCGCTTGCTGAGATTCTCAACTTCGATCACGGTGTTGCCTTTCCGGCAGGATGCTCTGGAGTCGGGGATCAGGCGCTCGCCGTCCAGCCATCGGCAACCGGGCATCGGCTGTCGTGATGATGGTGGACATCGAGAAGTGGACATCGAGAAGGTGTCGTTCCCACCGTGGCGGCCGGGCATCGGCCGCCATACTGCCGGCGGGACGAGGTAATGGTCAGCGGGGGGCGGGGGAGGTGGCGGCGGCGGTCATCTCGGCCGTGATGCGGCAGGCGCGGAAGCCCTTGACGGTCAGGTAGATGCCGAGGGAGAACTCCCATACCGCGATTGGCAGGGCCCCGAGCAAGGACCACGCGGACTGCTCGTCGAAGACACCGAAGTATTTCGCGGCGACCGAGGCGATGAGGATGGGGGCGCCGATCAGCCCCAGCGTGGGCAACCAGCGGGGGACCAGCCGGGATCGGTACATCAGGGAGCCCAGCAGGGCGGCATTCACGGCCGGCAGCAGGGCTTGACTGAGCAGGAACGCCTTGTCGTGCAGGGCGATCAGTGCCTGACCGGTGACCAGCGCATCCGTGCCGGCGCCGGCCTGCCGCAGGCTCACCACCGCGAGCAGACTCGCGATGCCCACGACGATGAGCGCGGCCTCCAGAACTCGCACCCCCACGAAGCCGAGCGCGACCCCTTCGTTCTGCCGCTTGACCACCGGGTACAACGCGACGGCCGTGCCGATGCAGGCGAGGGCCACGATCATTTCCAGGATGCCGCCGATCAGGACGGGGGTGTCCGGGCCCGGGCCGATGATGTAGTTCGGGTCCGTCAGCGGGCCGTACAGGAACAGGGTCGGGATCGAGACGAAGGTGATCAGGTAGAGCACACCGGCGGCCAGCGCGGTCTTCCTCAGCGAGGTCATGGGAGCGCGTTTTGTTGCTGCGGTTTTCACGGTGTGAGCGGTGGTCGACATGTCGTCTCCTTGGGTGGATTGCCGAGCCGGCGAGGCTCGGCGATGGCGGAATCGGGTTGGTCGGCCCGGACCGGGGTGACGGAGATCAGCGGCAGGCCCACGTCGCGCACTTTCTGCAGCAGGCCGTGCAGCGCCGACTGGTCGACGACGAGGCCGTGGATGGTGGTGGTGCCGTCGCTGCAGCTGGTGAGGGTCATCCCGTCGAACCAGGCGGCCCAGCGGCCGTCGAGGTGCCCCTTGAGGCGGATTTCGTAACGCCCGGCCCCGTTGGCGGTCGGAATGTCGCTCATCCTGCTCCCTTTCGCCGCCGATCCCGGATGAATCTCCCGACCGTTTGCCGGTGTGACTGAAAGGTAGGAGCCGGTGTGGTGAGCCGACATCGCCATGTGTGGTGATTGACGTGGTGACCGCGCCCGGTCGGGAGGTGGTGAGTCAGGCCGGACGGCGGCCGTCCGCGGGAGTGATCAGGGGTCAGTGGTCGCGGGAGCGCGAGAGAAGATCGAGGTCCTCGGCACGGCGGACCGCGGCCCGCCGGCTGTTCACTCCGAGCTTGGCGTAAATGCTCTTGGTGTGCGTGCGCATGGTGTTCACGGACACGAAGAGCCGGCGGGCAATGGCCGGCCCGCCCAGATCGGTGGCCAGCAGCCGCAGCACATCCAGTTCTCGTTCACTCAAAGGCTCGACAAGTCCGTCGCTGCCACGGGTCGATCGGTCGACCGGGGATGGCCCGAGGTCGGTCCCGCCGTCCTGAGCGAGTGCGGCCAGGAGCCGGTGAACGTAATCCCACCCGGGCCGCCGGCCGGCGACCGCCTCGAGCAGGGATGCCATCGGCGGACCCTCACCCGTGAACACCCGGACGTAGCCCTGCGGTTCGGCCAGGGTCAGCGCCCGTTCCAAAGGCGCGAGCGCCCCCGGCGTGTCGCCGCCGGCCCGGTGGGCCAGTGCCTGCAACACCAGGATCTCGATGACGCTGCCCGTCCTGCCGCCGGCCTCGGCGGCGATCAACAGGCGCGGCAGGAAGCGGGCGACCTCGGCCAGGGAGCCTCGGTCACCATCGGTCGCGCACCGCGCCAGGAGCACCCGTGCGAGGGTGACGTGCTCGAATTCGCGTACGTAAGAAGGATTGTCGTCGGTGGACAGGCCCAGCTCGGCGGCCCACCGCAAGGCCTGGGCCACGTCACCCCGCGCGGCCAGCACGCGTGCCCGCACCGCGGGGACGGGCCGCACGTTCGGGGAGAAGTCGCCCATGTAGACCCGCTCGGCCTCGTCGAGCAGCGTGACTGCGCCGGCCAGATCACCCTGTGACTCAAGGACTCTCGCCATCGCGACCCGCCACCGATATGGGTTCTGCCCCAGCCCGGCCTGCTTGCCCAACTCCTGGCTGCGCCGCAGGTGTTCCGTGGCGGCAACCAGATCGCCGCGCTCACAGGCGATCTGACTCATCCCCACGTACATGTCGGCGGTTCCCCGCAGCACGGTGCCGGCTTCCTGGGAGGCGAGCTGCAATGCCTGCTCGTAGGTGCGCAGTGCGTCGCCCAGGCGACCTTGGGTGCTTCGGATGTCCGCCAGCGTGATCGAGCATCCCAGGATGTCCGAGACGTTCCCAGCCTTTCGCAGTCCCTCGACGCAGATGGAGTAGGCGCGGTGTGCGGTGTCGAGATCTCCGCGGGACCACAACGCCAGCCCGGAGAGGCCCGATGCCCCGGCCCGGACGGCGTGGTCATCGTCGGCGGCGCGGTCGATCGCCAGCTGGGCGTGCTGGAGGGTGGCTGGGACGTCGCCTCGAATCAAGGCGAGCGCAGCTCGATACATCTCGATCGCCCCGGGGAGGCGGGCCAACTCCGCCTTGTCCGCGACCACCATTCCCGTCCCGAGTGCCGGCGAACCCGTGTGGTCGGGGGTGGCCGGCTGCAGCCACCGCTCCGCATCCCGCAAGCGCTCTTCGACGCCTTCGGTCTCGGCGCCGACCATCAACCCACCGACGAGGCCGATCGCGAGTACCGGCCGCATCCGAACCACCTCGTCGGGGATGACGTCCACCCAGCCACGGATCGTGGCGTCCTGCCGGTTCCGTCGCAGCGTCGGGATGGCCAGCTCGACCAGGTCCGCCGCCCGCTCGATGTCTCCGGCCGCGAGGGCATGGCGCACCGCAGGTTCCGGCTGCCCGTTCTGGTCGTACCAATGGCTGGCGCGCCGATGCAGGTCATTGACCTCGTCGGCCCGCTCGTCCAGGAGATGGGCCCGCAGCATGTCCGCGAACAGGTGGTGGTAGCGATACCAGTGGCGGCTGTCGTCGAGCGGGACCAGGAACAGGTTGGCCCGGTCCAGCGTCTCCAGGGTGCGCCTGCCGCCGCCCTCACCGGTCACCGCATCGCACAGGGGGCCGCTCAACCGGTCCAGCAGGCAGGTGCGCAGCAGGAAGGCGCGGACCTGTTCGGTCTGCCGCTGCAGCACCTCCTCCACCAGGTAGTCGACGATGTACCGGTCGTCGCCGGCGAAGCCGGCAATGAAATCGCCGGTGTCCTTTCGCCCCTGCAAGGACAGCGCGGCCAGCTGGAGCGCCGCGATCCAGCCTTCGGTCCGTCCCTCCAGGGTGGCGATGTCCGACGCTGCGAGATCCAACCCGATCACATCGTTGAGGTAGGCCGCCACCTCGTCGGGAGTGAAACGAAGGTCGGCGGCGCGAACCTCGACCAGCTCACCCCGTGCCCGCAGCCGAGCCAGCGGAAGGGCGGGATCGGCCCGGCTGCTGATCACCAGGTGGATCTGCGGGGGGAGGTGCTCCAGCAGGAAGGTCATCCCGATCCGGACATCGGGCCCGTCGACGAGGTGGTAGTCATCCAACACCAGGTCCACATCGTTCGGCACGACCGACAGCTCGTTGAGCACGGTGACCAGGACCGTCTCGATCGGCGGTTGGCTCGACTGCAGGAGCGGGAGAACGCCGGCTCCGACCCCCGGCACCGCCGTCTGCAGGGCGGTGATCACGTACGTCCAGAACGTGGCGGGGCGGCTGTCGCTCTGATCGAGGGACAGCCATGCCACGGAACGTTTCTGCGGGGCGCCGGTGTCGGCGGCGAGCCACGCGGTGAGCAGTGTCGTCTTGCCGAAACCGGCTGGCGCCGAGATCACTGTCAGCCTGGCCTGCGACCCACGGTCCAGCCACCCGCTCAATCGCGGACGGTCGACCAGGCTGCGCCGAAGCCTCGGGACGTAGAGCTTGGTCCCGACCAACTGGCTTGTCACCAAGGCTCCCCTCAGGACGTCCCGCAGGTCGGCCCCATGCCGACGCCGTTCACCGGACGCGTTTGACCGGCAGGATCGCCGCGCCTCCGATGATGGCGCATATCCCGGCGACCGCGTACAGCACGCCGTAACTGCCACCGCTGATCGCCAGGATGACCGGTGCGATCGCCGGCGCGACGGACGAGGGGAGAGCGGCGGCGATGTTGAACACGCCGAGGTCCTTGGCGGCGTTGTCCTTGTCGGGAAGCACATCTGCGACGAGTGCCAGGTCGACGGCCATGTAGACGCCGAACCCGAGCCCACTGATGGCCATGCCGACGAGGAAGCCGTTGAAGGTGCTGGCGATGGCGATGACGAACATCGCCATGCCGTAGACGATCGAAGCGGCCAGGACAAAGACCTTCCGCCGGCCGGTCCGGTCCGAGAGCCGGCCCCCGACCAGGGATGCCGCGACGATGAGGGCGGCTTGGGTGAGTGTGCCGAGGAAGACCTGCCCCGGCACATCGGTTTCGGCGCTGCCGATCTGGTCCAGCAGGTAGTACGCCTGGTAGGTGGTCAGGAACGCGTACGCCAGCACGAGCATGAAGCGGCTGGCGAAGGCCCAGGCGAAGTCCGGGCTCTTGCGCGGGTTGACGTAGAACGTGCCGGCGAATTCCCGCAGCGACCAGGTCGGCCGGTCCGCCCTGGCGAGCCGGCGATCGGTCAGGGTGGCCGCGAAGAGCAGGACGAAGAACCCGCCGATCGCGCACGGGGCGAGGAACATGGTGAGCTCGTCGCCGGTGAACAGTTGGACCAGGAAGGTGCCGCCGACCGCCGCGATAGGCAGGCAGACACCCAGCACGCCGGCGACCATTCCGCGTTGAGCGGTCGGCACCTGGTCCGGGAGCACCGCCACCAGCACGGCGAGCAGGGCGTTGAAGAACAGCTGCGCGAGGCACCATCCGGCGAGGACCACCGCGACGTTGGGGGCCACCGCGACCACCAGGACGCCGACGGAACCACCGGCCAGGCCGATGATCATCCACGGGCGCCGCATGCCCAGCCGGGACGAGGTGCGATCGCTCATCCGGCCGAAGAACGGATTGGCGAACAGGGCCAGCAGGGCGCCGGTCCCGGTGACCAGCGCCAGGCTGTTCGGTGCCTGCTCGATCCCGACCAGCGAGTTGATCTTCAGGGCCAGGCTGACCAGCAGGGGCGCCAGGAACAGCAGAATGGTGCCGATGTACGCCAGCGCGTACAGCGAAATGAAGCCCCAGCCGACCCGAGCTGACCCGGGATCTGGTGGGGCGTTGGTGGCAGATGGGTGCTGCGATCCGTCGAGCCCGGTGGCGAGCGTCAGCTGCGGTTGTCCGGCGGGGGTGCTCCCGTCCGGGCGGTCCGCGTCGGGCATCGCGCCTCCTTCAACCCCTTCTCAGTGTGGTCGTACCGAGGTGAGGCCGACAAGGTCGGCGCTGGCCTGCCAGAGCCGGTTCGCCGCGATGGGGTCGTAGGAGGACTTGTTCGAGGTCGTGGGCTTGCGGTTGGCGAAGTACCGGCCGGTGACCGCGGCGACGTCCGGTGACGAGGCGAGGTGGATCGAGGTGACCGCGCCCCGGGCAGGAGATTTCATGAAACCCCGCATCAACACCAGCGCCACCCGGGCGAGAGGCGAGGGGTCTTCGGAGCTGAACGCGGTGCGCACCACTCCGGGGTGCAGGGCATTGGCGGTCACCCCGGTGCCGCGCAGCCGCCGGGACAGTTCGTAGGTGAACATGACGTTCGCCAGCTTGGACTGGTTGTAGGCCCGCGCCCCCGAGTAGTCCTGTGCGCCCTGCAGGTCGTCGAAGGCGATCCGGCCGGCCGCCTGCGCGTTGGAGGACACGGTCACGATCCGCGCCGGGCCGCTCGCGATAAGCCGATCGAGCAGCAGGTCGGTCAGCAGGAACGGCGCGAGGTGGTTGACCGCGAATGTGCGTTCCAGGCCGTCCACGGTGACGTGCCGGTGTGCCCAGAACCCGCCCACGTTGTTGACCAGCACATCCAGGCGGGGGTACGCGTCGAGCACCGCCGCGGCCAATCGGCGGACCTCGGCTTGTGACGACATGTCGGCGGCGAACGCGTCGACCGTGGGATGCCCCGATTCCCGGCGGATGTCCGCGGCGGCCGCCCGGGCGCGGTGCAGGTCGCGGCCGGTGACGCCGACGCGGGCGCCCAGTGCGGCAAGGCCGATCGCGGTGGCCCTGCCGATCCCGCCGGTACCGCCGGTGATCAGGACCGCCGTCCCGGCCATCGGGCCGGGAGCGGGGCCGTGCGAGGTCATGCCCCGGTCCACGTGCCCGCTGGCTCCGGCGCCGGCGGGACGGCCGGTCCGACGGTCGGCGGGAGCGGTGGCACGGTGGGTTCGGTTCCGCCCTGGTCGAGCCGGAACGGCGGGTACTGGTCGGTCATCAGGGTGGCGTAGGCGATCACCCGGTAGATCCACCGGTTGCCCCCGATGATCAGCGCGAACAGTTGTGGCGGGTATTTCCCGGTGACCAGCAGCATGATGGCGGTGATCACCACGAGCAGTCCGAACAGACCGCCGCTGCCGACCGGGTCGACCGCGAACCGCTCACCGGCGGAGGTCCAGCCCCACCAGTTGCTCACGAAGAGCGCGATGATCAGGTAGTGCGGGATCGCCAGCAGCCACCACTTGACCAGCACAAGTCCCCGGGAAAGCGTTGTCGGGTAAGCGATCTCCAGGCTGGCTGGGTAGCCTGGGGCTGGGCCGAGGGTGAACGGCGGGTACTGGTCGGTGCCCAGGCCACCGTTGGCGGCGTAGTAGGACACCCGCCAGGACCACCGCAGCACCCCGCTGGTGAAGTCGAACAACGGTCGCGGGTACCGCCCGGTGAACAGGATGCCGAACCCGGCGATGACGGTGACGACCAGGAACGCCGGCCAGAGGAAGGCGAGCACGACATAGTGCGGGATAGCCAGGAACCATTTGACCAACCACTGCCAGCGGGACAGGCCTGGATCAAGGCGCGCGGTCAGCCGCACCGGATAGCTGTTGTCGGCCTTGTCGTCCACCTGCGTGACCATCGGGTTTCTCATTTCCAGGGGGTGGTTGATCGACATCGATCACGAGAACGTTCGCGGGGCCGGCTCCTAGAAGGCCCGCTAATAAGGCAGGCGCGGCAGGCTCCAGTGGGCTGGAGCGGTCCGTCGGATGCCCAGACTCGTACATTTGTACGCCTCTGATATCCGTTCTACGCTCTTGCTATTCGTAAGTCAACGCAAATCGGGCAAGACACCCGGTCACCCGAACCGGCCGCTCGACACCCGGCACGCGCTGACCTACCTGCGGGCGGCCTTGGGCGAACTCGAACGTTTGGTCCCTGTGCCGCCGTTGTCCGGGAGCGACCCGGCAAGGCCGTCGAGGATCAGATCGAGCCCGTACTCGAACTCTTCACCGAAGTCGTAGTCGGGCCGCATGACGTGCTCCATGGTGAATTCGAGCAGGGCCGGGTAGGCCTCGGCGTCGAAGAAATGCATCATCGATGCGGCGGTGTCGGCGACGCTTTCCGGGCCGTGGATGGGCAGCGCGTTCTCCGACAGGGCGAACCCGAAGACGTAGCTGTCGATCAGGGCGAAGGCATGGGCGGTCAGTTCCACCGAGAAGCCCGCCGTCCGCAGGGTCGCGATGAAGGCGTTGTGGTGGCGCAGCGTCGCCGGCCCGGGGTGCAGTCGTGACTGCAACAGCGGGGTGGCCCAGGGATGATTCGCCAGCACCCGGCGGGCCGAGTGGGCCCGCCGCTTCATTTCGCCGCGCCAGTCGCTCCCGGGCACCGGCAGGTCGATCTCCCCGTACACGAGATCGACGATGCCGTCGAGGATCTCATCCTTGTTGGCGACGTAGTGGTACACCGACATCGGCTTGACGCCGAGTTCTTGGGCGAGCGTGCGGATGGTCAGCCCACCGATCCCGCCGGTGTCGGCGACGGTGATCGCGCCGGCCAGCACCCGGTCCCGGCTGAGCGGAACGCGCTCTTTGGTACCACTGCTGACTGGTTGTGACACCGGGCCTCCTCAGCACTAGCAATCTCGTACTTAGTACTGTAGCATCGTACTTAGTACTACGAGGACCAACGAAGCCTGAGAGTCGACCAGAGGCCAACCGCCTCCACCGCGGCTCCACCGGCTTCCGACCGGCGCCCAACTCGAGTCGGTCAGGGTCCATGTCATCAGGACAGCAATGTCATCAGGACAGGAAGAAGTCGGACGCAGCGTCCATCCAGACTCGCCCATCTAGACACCGTCATCCCGGCAGCAATGCGGAAGCCGATGCCCGGCCGCCGCGGTGGGGATGACAGGGCCCTTCGTTTCCACCATCGCGACGGCGGCCGATGCCCGGCTGCCGATGGCGGGACGCGGCGCGCCGTCGGGTGCCGGATCAGCAGATGTGGGTTCGCCCGGCGACCATGCCCCTCGTCCGGTGTGCGGCAACTGATCTCGTGACGCTTGCGCTCCAACTGCAGCGCAAGTTTTCGGTCGTCTGGTGCTGGTTCGGCTCGAACACCTTGCAAGTTCGTACTTAGTACGAGTACCGTCCATACTAAGTACGACAAGCGCGCGGCCCCTGGAAGGGAAACGATCATGGGAATTGACGGCAGGTACGTTGCGACGACCGAGACGAACAAGGCGGCGGAGTCGACGATGCGGGCGATCGTGCAGGACAGCTACGGCTCGGCGGAGGTGCTCCGCCCGGCGCGGATCCCCCGACCCGAGATCGCCCAGCACGAGGTGCTGCTCCGGGTGCACGCGGCCGGCCTGGATCGGGGGACCTGGCATCTGATGACGGGCACGCCCTACCTGATGCGGGTCATCGGGTTCGGATTGCGCCGGCCGAAGAATCGGGTGCCCGGCGTCGATGTCGCCGGTACGGTCGTCGCGGTCGGCTCGGCGGTCAGCCGATTCGCCGTGGGCGACGAGGTGTTCGGGATGAGCCGTGGCTCCTTCGCCGAGTACGCCGCGGCCCGCGAGGACAAGCTCGCCCGCAAGCCGGCGACGGTCTCGTTCGAGCAGGCGGCGACCGTCGGCATCTCCGGCGGCACCGCGCTGCAGGCCCTGAGGGCAGGGCGACTGCAGGCCGGACAACGGGTGCTGATCATCGGTGCCTCAGGGGGCGTCGGCAGCTACGCCGTGCAACTGGCCAAGGCCGCCGGCGCCGAGGTGACCGGGGTCTGCAGCACCGGCAAGCTGGACCTGGTCACCGATCTGGGTGCGGACCACGTCGTCGACTACACCCGGGAGGACTTCGCCGACGGCATGCACCACTACGACCTGATCATCGACGTCGCCGGCAACCCGCCGCTGTCCAGGCTCCGGCGGGCGCTCACGCCCACCGGGACGGCCGTCATCGTCGGCGGCGAGAGCAAGGGCAACCTCACCGGGGGCATCGACCGCCAGCTACGGGCGATGATCCTGACCCCGTTCATCGGTCAGCGGATCGTCGGGCTGGCCTCCAAGGAGAGGGGCAGTGACAGCGAGGTCCTCGCGGACCACATCGCGGCCGGCACCGTGACCCCGAGCATCGATCGCACCTACCCGCTCGACCAGGTGCCCGAGGCCATGCGGCACCTCGAAGCGGGCAAGGTCAAGGGGAAGATCGCGATCACCATCTGAGCTGCCGGCAGATCGCCGGTCCGGCGAAGACCTGGCCGCGCCAACACATTCCATCAAGTCCTCGGTGGCCAGGTCATGCGCCATTGCCGGTTCGTGGCCGGTCCCACCATGATTGAAAGGCACAACGCCATGATCGAAGTGGAAAATCTCAGCAAGCGATACGGCACCAAGCTCGCGGTCGACGGTCTGAGCTTCGTCGTCCGACCGGGCATCGTCACCGGTTTCCTCGGCCCGAACGGCGCCGGGAAATCCACCACCATGCGGATGATCGCCGGACTCGATCGGCCGACCAGCGGCCGGGTGGTCGTCAACGGCGGGGACTACCGATCCGCCGCCGCCCCGATGGCCGAGCTCGGCGTGCTCCTGGAGGCCAAGGCGGTGCACACCGGTCGGTCGGCCCGCAACCATCTGCTGGCCCTGGCGCAGACCAACGGCATCAGCCGACGGCGAGTGGCTGAGGTCATCGACTTCGTCGGGTTGCAGCAGGTCGCCGGGAAGCGGGTCGGCGGTTTCTCCCTCGGCATGGGTCAACGCCTCGGCGTGGCGTCGGCGTTGCTGGGCAATCCGCGGACCGTCGTCCTGGACGAACCCGTCAACGGCCTGGATCCGGAAGGGGTGTTGTGGATGCGGACCATGCTCACCGACCTCGCCGCGGACGGTCACACCGTTTTCGTGTCATCGCATCTGATGAGTGAAATGGCCTTGACCGCAACACGTCTGGTGGTCGTCGGCCGGGGCCGGCTGATCGCCGACACCACCGTCGACGAGTTCATCGCCCAGGCCTCCCATCAGTGCGTCACCGTCCGGACCCCGGACGCGACCCGGCTGCGGGAGCTGCTGATCGGCCCGGACGTCACCGTCACCACCGCGGGCCCCGGCGTGCTGGAGGTTGCCGGGCTGACCGCCGAGCACGTCGGCACGATCGCCTGGCAGCACCGCCTACCCCTCTACGAGTTGACCGTGCAACAGGCATCCCTGGAAGAAGCCTTCATGACCCTGACCGGCGACTCCGTCGAGTACCGCGCCACCGAGATCACCGCCGCCCCGTCGAAGACCGCCGCCCCGTCGAAGAACATCGCCCCGTCGAAGAACATCGCCCCGTCGAAGAACATCGCCCCGTCGAAGAACGCCGCGGTGGCGGCATGACCACCGCCCTCGCACCGACGGGCATCGTCGGCGGCACCCCGCTCGGTGTCACCCAGGGCCGGGTCCTGTTGTCCGAATGGACCAAGTTCCGTTCCCTGCGGTCGACGGTCTCCACCCTGCTGATCGCCGTCGTGCTGATGATCGGGTTGGGCGCGATGTTCTCGGCCATCACCGCGAGCCAGCAGACCGGGTTCGAGCCGGGCGCAACCGCGATTTCCACGTCCCTGACCGGGACCTTCTTCGCGCAGCTGGCCGTCGGGGTGCTCGGCGTGCTGCTGATCACCGGCGAGTACAGCACCGGGATGATTCGTTCCTCGTTGACCGTGGTGCCCAGCCGGCTCCCCATGTTGTGCGGCAAGCTGGCGGTGTTCGCCGGCACCGTGTTCCTCACTATGCTCGCCGCCGGCTTCGCCTCGTTCTTCGTGGGCCAGGCCATGCTCGGCAGCCAGCACCTGGACGCGTCACTGTCCGACCCCGGCGCACTGCGGTCGGTGGTGGGTTCGGCGCTGTACCTGACGGTGGCCGGCCTCACGGCCATGGCGCTGGGAGCCTTGCTCCGCAACACCGCGGCCGCGATCACCACGTTCGTCGCGGTGTTCTTCGTGATCCCGCCGCTGACGAACCTGTTGCCCACATCGTTGACGGACCACTTCGTCCAATACCTGCCGTCCAACGCCGGCGCCGTGTTGCTCGACGGAACCTTCGGTGTCGCACACCCTTTGACTCCCTGGGCCGGGTTCGCGGTGATGTGCGGCTACGCAGTGGTCCTGATCGGCGTCGCTGCTTGGCGGCTCCGCCGCGTCGACGCGTGAGCTCGTCCCTTGCTCCGCCGAGATAGCACCACTGGGATCAATCGTGAGGTCTCCGGGTCGTGTCCTCGACCTCCGCCAAGCCGCAGATTCGTGCAGCGTGCATCGGGTGGGCAGGTTCGGTGATCCGGGGCCGCCCGGTCGCGACACCACCTTCGACCCCGCATTCGGCGGCACCCGTCGATCGCTGGGTGCGCACTGGGCCGCGTCACTGCCGGAGCCGGTGCAGGGTGTTGCGTCGAGGTCTTCGCTGGGGGTCCGCCCAGGCGGGCGGGATGATCTCGGGGTGGCCGTCTTTCGCCATCCGGATGATCCAGTCGCCTTGGTGGATCAGGGTGTGGTGGTATCCGCAAAGAACGGCGGCGTTGGTCAGGCTGGTGGGTCCGCCGTCGGCCCAGAACCGAATGTGGTGCAGGTCGGCCCAGCGGGCGGGCCGGTCGCAGCCGGGGAACACACACCCCTTGTCGCGCAGGATCGCGGCGCGGCGGATGCCGGTGGGCCAGATCCGGGTGGCCCGGCCGATGTCCAGTGGTTCGCCGGTGGAGCCGAGGACGGCGGGGATGATGTCGCAGTCGCACAGCAGCCGCCGGGCGACCGCTGGCGGGACGGGGGTGCCGGCCGCGGTCAGAGTCGCCGACCCGAGCGCGCCGGTCATCGCATCGAAGTCCACGGCCATGGTGACGTGGGGTCGTTCGCCGCCCTGAGTGGGGCCATCGCCCAGGGCCAGGTAGGCGTCAAGCACGGTGGTCAACGCCTGCGCGAGGCGGGTGGCGGCGGGACGTTGGTCCTTGATGCCGTCGACCTCAGGGCGGGGTGCGGCCAACGGGTCGGTGGCGGCGATGAACGCGGCGACGGTCTGGTCGTCCAACCGACCACGGATCGGGGTGAGGCCGGTGCGGGGGTCCCGGGGGCCCAGGGCGAGTTCGGCGCGGTCGGCCGGATCCTTGGGTTCGAAGTCGCCGTCGGGGTCCAGGGCGTCGAGGAGTTTCGCGGCGACCCGGCCCAGATGGTGGGGGTCCATCACCCGGGCGTGGTCGACCAGGTCCGCCTCGGCCCGTTCCCGGACGTCAGCGGGCAGGTCGGTGGGGATGCGGGTCATCGTCTTGACCACGATGCCGGTCTGCTCCGGACCCAACCCGCCGGCGGCCAGCGCGGCACCCAGAACCGGTAGTCGGGGTGGGATCTCGCCGCCGCTGATGGCGTCCTGCGGCAGGATCTGCCGGGCAGCGCGGACCCGGCCCTTCGCATCACCCGGCCCGATCGCGAGGGCGTGCCGCAGCAGCGCCGGGGTAGACGGTTGCCCATGGGTCTGCGCCAGGCGGGCCAGGTCGATCTCCCCGGCGACCGCGACCTGCACCGCGTACACCTGTCGGGCCAGTTTCTCCACGGTGCGGGCGGTGTCCAGCAGGTCCTGGCTGGGGAACTTCCAGAACTCCGCCAGCATCAACTCGTCCAGCCCGGCAGCGACCGTCGCGGCGACGCGGTCGGCGTCGGCTCGGGTGGTGATCGTGCCGGTCATGACCAGAGCCTCGCACAGGGGTACGACAGTGGTGTCGGGCGGGCCGAATCGCACGGCGGGATGGGCAGCGGCCAGCCCAGCGCGGAGCTGCTGGCGACGCTGTTGGCATCGGCTCGGGCGGTGATCGTGCCGGTCGCGACCAGACTCTCGCACCCGGGTGGAGGTTGGTTGCGTGCGTCACCTGCGAATCAAACCTTCGCAGGCGCAAGGGATTTGGGGTGTTCAGGCGAGCGTGGTGCCCGCACGGCAAGTCAGTCGACGACATCAACAGGCGACGACATCAAATGGATTAGGGCGGGGACGGCCAGCTACCCCGCCGGCGACCGGGCCGGGCGCCGGCGGGGTAGCTTCGGAGCGGGTCAGGCCGCCATGCCCGCCGCGGCCGACCCCGCGGCCGGCTCCAGCGCCTGCGCCAGGATCTGCCGGACGTCACCGACCGGGATCACGGTGAGCGCGTCCAACACCTCAGAGGGCACGTCGTCCAGGTCGGGCTCGTTGCGCAGCGGGATGAACACCGTGCTCACCCCGGCCCGCTGCGCGGCGAGCAGCTTTTGCTTGACCCCGCCGATCGGCAGCACCTTGCCGTTCAGCGTGACCTCACCGGTCATCGCCACGTCCGACCGGACGGGTCGGCCGGTGGCCAGCGAGGTCAGCGCGGTCACCATCGTCACGCCCGCCGATGGGCCGTCCTTGGGCACCGCACCGGCCGGCACGTGCAGGTGGATCGTCCGGTTCAGCGAACCCGGCTCAACCCCCACCTCAACGGCGTGTGACCGGACGAAGGACAGCGCGATCTGCGCGGACTCCTTCATCACGTCACCCAGTTGTCCGGTCAGCGTCAGCGACCCCTTGCCGGCCTCGGCGCCGGGCGCCGCAGGCTCGGCGGACGCCTCGATGAACAGCACATCGCCGCCCATTCCGGTGACGGCCAGCCCGGTGGCCACCCCCGGCACCGACGTCCGCTCGGCGGTCTCCGAGGTGAACCGCGGCCGGCCGATCAGCCCACGCAGATCAGGCTCGTCCACCGCAATCGGTGCAGCCGAGCCGGAGGACAGCTTGGTCGCGACCTTGCGGAACACCTTGGCGATCAGCCGCTCCAGCTGCCGCACCCCGGCCTCCCGGGTGTAATCGGCGGCCAGCTTGCGCAACGCGTCATCGGACACGGTGACCTCGGACGCGTCCAGCGCGGCCCGCTCCAGCTGCCGGGGCAGCAGGTGCGTGCGAGCGATGGCGACCTTGTCGTCCTCGGTGTACCCGTCCATGGTGATCAACTCCATCCGGTCCAGCAGGGCGGAGGGAATGGTCTCCAGCACGTTGGCGGTGGCCAGGAACAGCACGTCGGACAGATCCAGATCCAGGTCCAGGTAGTGGTCGCGGAACGTGTGGTTCTGCGCCGGGTCCA
>CAYZBB010000107.1:0-22011 GCA_964476495.1 uncultured Actinomycetes bacterium
GACCATCACGACCACATGGCGTCCACCGGGGACGTGACCGGTCACGGGATCGTCACCCGCATCGATTGCCCCGAATCCGAATGCCCAACCTGCACCGAGGAGGAATCATGACCACCATTGAGACCAAGACCTTCCACATCGGCGACATTCTGAGCGTCACCACCGGCAAACTCGTGAGCCCCCGCCTCATGGACGGCGTCTACGACATTCTGAACTGGCTGACCGATGACAACTTGATGACTCACCAGTTGCCACGCGCCATTCGCGAGTGTGAAGGGTTCCTCCGCGCTCAGTTCCCCGACTTGCCGGCCGAGGTTGATCTCACGGGGCTGACCCAGGACGACGCACCCGCATGGTTTGCTGCGCTGGAGGCGGCACACGGAGCCATCCGCGAAGTGCCCCGCATGCCACATGTCGACCACACCCGGATCGACCCGATTACCGAACTGCGCATGATTCGGCCGGACGCCGAAGTGATCGTGGTCAATGTCACCGAGGAGGCTCCCAATGCCTGACCAGATCACGACCGTGGCCCAACTCTCCGGCTACCCGCTCGGAGCCGTTTTCACCGACATCGAGGGCGGCGTATGGATGATCGACAGCCGCAACCCGGCGACCGGCGCGTGCTGGATGCTCTCACCGGAGACCGTGCGCATGTCGGCCAAGCATGTGCTGCGGAAGTGGGGGCCGCTCACTCCGGTCTGGCGGCCCGACCAGGCTGTCGGTTCCCCCAAAGTCGCCTCAAAGTCCGACGCTCTGCCCAGCGATCCCGATGTTGTCGGCCACTACCGGAAGCTGCCGGTCACGGTGGAAGCGATCCGCTACACGCCCGGCACCAACTGCGTCGCCGTGGCCCAGTTCCTCGGCGACGACCCTGGCGACCTGACCTGCGCCGAGGAAGCGGACCACGAACAGACCAAGTACGCGATCGCCACCCTCGAAGGCGTCATGCACGCATCGCCCGGCGACTACATCATCCGCGGCGTCCACGGCTACTACCCGTGCAAACCGGACATTTTCGAAGCCACCTACGAGCGCGCCGACACGCCTGTCATCCCCGGTCAAAACCCCGGGCATCCCACTGTTGAGGCTGTCGCGGATGCCCTGATCAGGTACGAGACCGGCGGCTGCTGCGGATTCGGCACGACGTGCGGCCTGTGTGACTGCGGCAAGGCTGACGAGACGCCAGAGCAGACCCAGACGCGGGACGCGATGGAGCTGGACCGGGCACGCGCTGTCCTGGCAGCCGTCCCGGAGGCGCAGAACCCGGCTCAGCAACCATCCGGATGCCTGCCGGGTCCACTTGACGAGGCTCAACGCAACGACCACGACCAGCATACGCCGCAGCGATGCGCACCGAGCGAGGATGAGTTGGCGAAGGCGGTCACTTCGGGCTGGGTCGAGGGTTTCGATGAGTTCGGCAAGTACGGCCCGCAGTTCGATTCGGCGGCCGCTCGCGCCGTCCTGACGCAAGCCCAGGCCGAGGCGCTGCGCCAGGCTGCCCGCGATTGGTCCGACTGGGATGGGCTAAGTGCGCCCGAGGAGTGGCTGGCCCGCCGAGCGGCCGCCATCGAGAGCGGAGCCACCCATGGCTGACATCAACGGCGTGATTGCCGCCTACGAGTCGCAGATGCAGCGGGCATTCCACCAGGGCTCGCGGGGCATCGCCACGACAGAGCAGCGAGCGGCGTGGCGTCGAGAGGCTGTGGCTGCGATCGACGCGGTGGCGGACAGGGCGTGGCACGAGGGATACGTCGCCGCCTGCGAACACTACGCCTGCGACACCGTCTTCGATGAGACCCCCATCAGCCCGTATGAGAGCGGAGGCGAGCGATGACCGCCTTCGACCGCCAGCAGATCATCGAGGCAGCGGCGAGGACCATCCACGACGATGCGTGCTTGTACTACCACCACCGTGACGAAGAGCCACCCGGGTGCCACATCGACATTGCGCGGAAGGACGCCGCCATTGCTCTGCCGGTCATCGTGGCCGCGGTGCTCAAGCCGATCCGGGAGCAGCACGGTGTACCTCACTGGTGCATGGACGACGAAGGGCGCAGCGACTGCTACCACCCGGACGGCCTGGGCATGCCGTGGCCCTGCCCGACCGCTCGTCTCTGTGACGAGATCGAGTCCTCAGCGAAGGGCGGTGAGTGACGATGGCGCTCCATGGCGAGGTCTACGAGTCCGATCAGTCGGACATCCGCGGGCCAATCAAGATCAACCACCACAAGATCGGCGAGTGGCAGGCCGTCTGCCAGCCCGGCAAGGACGGCATCCACCCGTACCGGTGGGGCGCGACCCTCAACGGCGTCTCGGTCCGGGGCGTCCTGACCCACACGCGGGCTGACGGGGCTCTCGTCCTCGCATCCAAGGTGACGGCAGCGGCAGCAACAGCGCTGGCAGAGGCCACACGGGCCGCTGAGAGCCCCGCAGGGGCGGAGTCGCACAATCCCACCCTGGAAACGGGAGTCGCTCAGAGGGGCCACGGAGGGCCGGAGAACGGCACTCCTGATCTAGTCCAGGCGCTCCGCGAGCCCATCGAGCGGGCACGAGAGCGCAGGCGCACCGAGCCCCGCCCCGAGTTCCAGGCGCTCATCGACGCCTTCCAACCCGAGTACGACGCGCTGCTCAAGGAGCGCATGGAGGAGCAGCGATGAGAAGCCCCCGACGTAAGTCGACCGCCCCAGGCCTCATCGCCTTCCGCCGCTTCCCGGCCGACGCCGAGTGGGTGCTGTGGGGCTACGACAAGCGGCAAGCCCGTCGCCTCCGCCGACGCTGCGACCAATTCAGGTGGCTCCGGTGACCTTCGCAGCCCAACACCCCGGCAAGTGCTCAGCCTGCGGTGACCTGTTCCCCGAGGGCACCCACATCCGCCGAGACGAAACCCGCGGCTACCGACATGCCGACTGCGACGCCGACGACAGCGTGACGCCCACCGTCGCCCGTGAAGTCTGTGACCGCTGCTGGCTGGAGAAGTCCATCACCGGAGAGTGCGGGTGCGAACCGTGAAACTGCCGCGCCTGTTCGTGCGCATCGAGATCGGTGACCGCTACCTCGAAGTCGGGCCGATCGCCGACCCCCCGCCCCGCGACGACCCGCCCGTCAACGTCGGCTACCCCATGCAGGTGTACGCCGAGCACGTCGGATTCATCCACCGAGAGGACGAACGATGACCCTCCACCTTCACGCCGAACTCGTGCCCGGCTGCTACCGGTGCGACCTCAGCCGCCACGAAGCCGAAGCCATCCTCGCCGAGCGGTCCGCCTGTCTCCATCCGGCGGTCACCTGCGACGAATGCGGCGCCGAGATCACCGCACCACTCCCGAGTGAACCTGTCGAGCACCACCCGGACGGCGAAGCTCTCAACGAAGACCAGCAGCGGGGGGCGGAATGAGCAACCTCATCCTCTGCGACCAGACCGGCGAGCCCGAACTGTGGTGCGAGCATTGCGACACATCCCGACAAGTGCGTGCCGGCGACCGGATACTCCGGACCCTGGCGGAACTCCGACGCATCCCCGACCTGGCGGCGCTCGTCATGCAAGCCGACGACGCGCCAGTCCGCGTAGCCACCGGCAAAGCGAGACGAACCAAAGCGGCCGCATCCCCGATGCCCACCACAGTGGCAGCTCGGGACATGATCGCGACCGGTCTCGCAACCCTGAGCGGAGCAGTCCGCGTCGTCGCCGAACAACAGCGACAATCCAGCGACACGTGGCCAGACCTGGCCGACCCGCCCACCATCAGCAGCGAATGCACCTACCTGGCGACAGCCGCCGACGTGTGGAGCGACGACGACTTCTGCCTGCGGTGGGTCACCGACGCGGTCCGGCAAGTCCACTCCAGCCTGTCCCGCTGGTCCGGGGAGCAGCCCCCGCGCCCACCGCGGTACACCTGCCCGCAATGCCGAGGCCGACTGCACTGCGACCGGTACTCAGCCGACGGCGAAGGCAAGCAACTCGCTTGCTCCGACTGCGGACACATCTGGCATCCGGAAGACATCGCCCATCAGGCGGCGCTCAACACGCCCTTGCCGCTGCCCGAGTTGGCGGCGCAACTGGGGCGCACCGAACGCACGCTGCAGCGGTGGGCGGCGGCGAACCTGATCACACCCGTCACGACGCACACGCCGAGCCCGAAGCATCCGGCGCTGTACCTGCCGGCGGACGCCCACCGGATCGCGGCAATGGTGAAGGCGGGATGATGTCTAGCGCGTGTCACATGCGCTAGAGCCCGTTGCATGTGGGCGCTACATGGGCTAGTCTGCTAGCAGGTAAGGCGCTGGCTTGGCTGGTCAGGGCGCGGCTCGGCTAGGTCTGGCAAGGCGAGGGGTAGAGCGGATGGTCACATCGGGGGGTTCGACTCCCCCGACGCTCACGCACGGCTCGGCGCGGCGCGGACAGGCACGGCGTGGCGGGGCACGGCATGGCATGGCATGGGCTTTCACTCAAGAAGCGAGCGAAGCAATAGGAGGAAGGGACCACCCAATGGACACGTACCGCATCACAATCATCGGCACAGCGCCGCTCCTGATGCACAACGCGAGGCTGGCGAATCCACTCGACCCAGCAACCAAGGCGCTCAAGAAGGTGACCGCGAAGCGCAGCAAGACCGATGATGATCACTTGGAGGTCGCGCGCCTAGAGTTCCTTGGGGGACTCTACATCGACGAGGTCGGCCCATATCTGCCCGGAGAGAACATCTGGCGCTGCTTGCATGACGCTGGCAAGAAGTTCAAGCTCGGCGTCAAGGTCAAGGAAGGCCTGTTCATCGCAACCGACGTCAACCCCCTGGCCTACCGTGGCCCACGCGACCCGGAAAGCCTATGGGCGGATGAGCGCTTCCGCCTGACCACTTCCGCTAAGACTCAACAGGCGAGGATCATGCGCACGCGGCCCATGTTTCGCGAATGGCGCGCCGACTGCCAGGCCATCATCGACCCCAACGTCATCGACCTGGCGCAACTCGAACAGATCGTCGACACCGCCGGCATGCTCGTGGGGCTCGGCGACTGGCGCCCCCGCTACGGCCGGTTCGCCGCCACAGTGGAAGCGGCCTGACGTGGCTACCCAGTTCAACGACATATCGTCGGCCGCATCCATGCTTGGCAGCCTGGCGCTGAAGTCGGCCCAAGCCCGCCGGGCACGGAAGGCCGGGTGAATCGTGGCGCCATTCAAGCCCGCCGGCAAGCAAGCCCGCTGGCGCACCATCTACACCATCCTCCGCGACAAGCCGGTCGGCGCCATCGTCACCTACGCCGAACTGGCCGCCGCCCTCGAACTCCACCCGGACGACGACCGGCACACCATCCAGCTCGCCATGCGGCGGGCGGCCCGCGAATCCGAGACGCAGGACTCACGAGCCATCGAGCCGGTACCCAACACCGGCTACCGGATCGCCGAACCCCAGGAACACCTCCGGCTCGCCCAAGACCAACAGAAGCGATCCCGCCGGGCACTCTCCCGCGGGCATCACAAAGTGACCCACGTCGACCTCAACGGCATGGAGCCCGAGGTGAGGAAAGCGTTCGACGTGGTAGCCCAAGCGTTCTCGATGCAGATGGAGATCGCCCGCCGGCTCGACGCGAAGCAGGCCAACCTCGAACGTGTGGTCAACGCGATCCGCGAATCGCAAAGCAGATCGGACAGCGAGATCGAAGAACTGAAAGAACGCCTCGCACGACTGGAAGCCCAACGCGAAACGCCGGACGCAAGCGACTGAACCACACCCGTGTGATTCGCGTGCTACCATCCGCAATGTCGGCAATCGGTGGATCCACCATGCCCTAGCTCCCCGGCGTCACCCGTGACTGCCGGTTTCGCATCTCGGGAGTGGACGATGGCGGACCCCGGATACACATGGGCAGACGGGCACCCCCAACGTCGAGCCGCCTGGGCCAACCACCTTCGCGAGCATGGCCCCGTCACATGCGGCTGCACCGGCGACTGTCACGAACATCCAGGCCGCTGCCCCACCGTCATCCACGACGGCGACGACTGGCACCTAGGCCACGGCACCGCACTCAAGCACGGCGGCGACGGCCGCGACTCCACACCGTGGTGCAAGCAATGCAACCTGCGAGCCGCAGCATGGATGACCAACCACCCCATCAATGCGAGCAGGAACTGGTGGGGATGATGAAAACGTGCGCGCAATGTGGGCAGCAGTTCGATAGTAGCTACCCACTCCGAACCCTGTGCAGCCAGGCGTGCCGATGGGCCGCCCGGAAAGCGCGGAGCACTTTCACTTGTGCCGAGTGCGGTATTGGAATGTGGCAGAGCCGAACGTCTCGACCCCAGGGTGAGGCGCGCTGTCGCGATTGCCAACGCGCCAAGTCCCGACGCGGAGCGCCACTCAACGCGTGTCCCGATTGCGGCGCTCCGTGCTGGGGCGAGTGCTGCCGCCCCTGCCGGTCGCGCCGCCAGGTGATCCGGGATGAGGGCGAGCACACTCGCCGACGACAGCGTGAGCAATCGGCTCCCGGCCTCAGGCCCACACAGCGCGAGCGACTGCGGCAGCGGTGGGTCAAGCAATGCAGGCGGTGCACCTACTGCGATCGGCCGGCCACCACCATCGACCACGTGGTGCCCCTAGTTCGCGGGGGTACGAATCACGAGGGCAATCTGGCTCCGTGCTGTCGGTCCTGCAACGCCCGCAAGGGTGGGCGGATGCTGATCGAGTGGCGAACGGGCAAGCGACTCCCTCGAATGAGAGGGAGTGGCGGTTCTTTTTAGAACAGGTGCTCGAAGGACCCCGCCCTCCCGAATATCTATCTACCAAGTTTTCCCACACCCGTGGAGGTCGGCTATGGCTCTGCGTGCGGTGAAGGCCGGCGAGAAGCCACCGGCAACCAAGCCCCCGACTGTCAGCGAGGCTGCGGAGTCTGGCGATCGACTGGCCTTGCTGGTTGCGATGCGGTCACGGATCGCCAAGGCGGTCGCTGCCGAGGATTGCCCGCCGAGAGACCTGGCGGCGCTGACTCGACGACTGGACGACATCGCGAAGCAGATCGAGTCGATCAAGGCGTCGCGGGCTCAGGAGGAACGGGAGCAGGCCGATGTCGCCGACGACGAATGGTCAGCGGAAGCTCTCTGAGGTTGCCAAGCACCTCGTGTTGCCGTCCGGCATCGTTTCGACTGGCTGGCCGGCGGTGCGGGAGAAGTGCCGTGACCTCGGGCTCGGATTCGACTTGTGGCAGGACGGCCTTGGTCGCTGCACCCTGGCGAAGCGGGCCGATGGCTTGTACGCCGCGACGGTCGGCGGTGTGGTCATCTCGATCCCTCGCCAGGTCGGCAAGACGTACCTGATCGGCGCGATCGTGTTTGCGCTGTGCCTGCTGCATCCCGGCATCACCGTGATCTGGACGGCCCATCGCGTCAAGACCGCTGCCGAGGTGTTTGGCTCGATGCAGGCGATGGCGAAGCGGAAGAAGATCGCCCCGTTGATTGAGGCCGTCCCCCGTGGATCGGGCGATGAGGCGGTCCTGTTCACCAATGGCAGCCGCATCCTGTTCGGCGCTCGGGAGCGCGGCTTTGGTCGTGGCTTCGCGAAGCTGAGCATCGTCGTGCTGGACGAGTGTCAGATCCTTACCGAATCCACGCTGGACGACATGGTGCCTGCGATGAACACGGGGGATAACCCGCTGCTCATCATGACGGGCACGCCGCCCAAGCCGAAGGACAACGGCGAGGTTTTCGCCACCCGCCGCCGGGAGGCTTTGGCTGGGCAGTCCGACGACATGGTGTACGTGGAGGTCAGCGCAAAGCCGGCCATCGACCCGACGACCTGGCCAGTCGGCCACGTCGATTGGGACGCGGTTGCCGAGGCCAACCCGTCGTACCCGCTGCGGACGCCGCGGTCTTCGATCCTGCGGATGCTGCGCCAACTCGGCCGCGAGTCGTTCCGCCGTGAGGGCCTGGGCATCTGGGATGAGGATGCCGGGTCGCGCGGAGTAATCCTCAGGTCCGACTGGTCGGCCTGCCAAAGTAGCGCCGCGATCGTCGGAACACCGACCTTGGCGCTGGATGTGTCGCCGATGCTGACGCACTCCGGGATCGTCGCGGCCGGTTTGACGGCTGATGGCCGGGTCGGTGTCGAGGTGACGTCGGACGGTGCGACCCTGCTGGACTATCGGGAGGGTGTCGAGTGGGCGATCGAGTTGCTCACGTCGGCGCAGGCCACGGTATGGATGGCGCCAGGGTCCGCCGCTGACGCGATCCGTCCCCGGCTGGAGGCCGGCGGGTGCGTCGTGCACGTGATGGACCGCCCGACGTACGCCCGGGCCTGTGTCGGCTTCGCGGCGGGTGTCGCGTCCGGTCGGCGGGTGCATCGCGGCCAGGTCGAGTTGGATCGACAGGTGACGGCTGGGGCGAAGCGGTCCGCCGACGAGGGCTTGTGGACGTGGGGCCGGGTGAAGTCGTCGACGGATATCACGCTGTTGGTGGCGGCAACAGTCGCTTCGGCGGTCGCTGATGACGCCGACTATGACGTGGAGGATTCGGTCGGATGAGCGTCGGTGACGTGGTCGAGTTGTTGGGCGCCCTGTTGTTGGTGGCGGCTGTCGCGTGGGCGGTGGCGTTGCTTCTGCCCGGCTGGGAGTGGCCGTCGGCGCTGGCAACAGCAGGTCTGGGCCTGCTGGTGGTGGCCGCGTTGATGGATCGGGCGAGGGGTGGATCGTGAGCCTGTTCCGCCGCGGCCGTCGGAGCGCGACCGTCGAGAGCTTGATTCCCTCGCGTTCGTCGTCGTCGACGGGCGTGACCACGTCTGCCGCGATGCGGCAGTCGGTGATCTGGGCGGCGTCCAGCCTGCATGCCGCGGTCGAGTCGATGATGCCGGTCGACATCTTCCGGCTGCGGGACGGCATCAAGGTGCCGGTACCGACCCCGCCGGTGCTGGTGCGGCCGTCGTCGTTCGCTGATGGGCATTTCGACTCGATCGCCGAGTGGCTGTATGCGCGGCGCATGTCGCTGCAGCAGTGGGGGAACTGTTTCGGGGAGATCACCCAGGTCAACAGCCAGGGACTCCCTGCCCAGATCCAGCTCGTGCCTTCGGAGGATGTGACCCTGAAGGTCAAGGATCGGCGCATCGTCCAGTACAAGTTCGGCAAGACGGTGATGCCGGTCGAGCGCGTCTGGCACGATCGGGCGAACCTCGTGGCCGGCGTCCCTCATGGCCTGTCGCCCATCGCCTACGCGATGGTGGCTGTGGAGACGTCGGCGCTGGCCCGCAGGTTCGCCAACGAGTGGTTCCGGACGTCGCCGCGTCCGGGTGGGCATATGAAGAACGTCGCGAAGGTCCTGTCGGATGGCCAGGCGGCTGCGGTCAAGGCGAAGTTCAACGCCTCGCAGGAAGATGGCGGGCTGCTGGTCACCGGATCGGACTGGACGTTCACGCCGCTTTCGGCTCGCGCGGTCGAGGCGGGGTTCATCGACCAGATGGGCTACACGGACGTTGAGCTGTGCCGGTTCTTGAACGTCCCAGCCTCACTGATCGACGTGCCGGTGCAGGGTGGCGCATCGCTCACCTACCAGAACATCACGCAGAAGAACCTGGACTTCCTCGTCACACGGATGGGCCCGGAGTTGGCAGCTACGGACACGGCGCTGTCGGCGCTGACTCCGAAGCCGCAGTTCGTGCGGCTGAACCGGTCAGCGTTCCTGGCGATGGACCCGACGGCCCGCGCTGACCTGATGAAGACGCAGATCGAGTCCCGGCAGCGGACACCGTCCGAACTGCGGGCGCTGGAAGACCAGCCCCCCTACACCGAAGCTGACTATGCCGAATTCGATCGGCTGTTCGGCGCGAATAACCCGACGACCCCGAAGGGGAGGACCGAGTAATGGCTACTCGCGTAGAGGCGGCGGAGGCCCGCCGGCATCACATCCGGCAGTTGGCTGATCGGCCGTCGCAGCGGCGGTGCGCGGAGGCGCCCGGCTCGGGTGCCCGGATGGTGGTCCGTTCCCGGATGGAGTTGCGGGACTCCTCCGAGCCGGGCGGTCCCCTGCTGTTCACCGGGTACGCCTCCGTCTACGAGCAGCCCTACGACATGTGGGACGAGTTCGGCCCGTACACGGAGATCGTGTCGACGGGTGCCGCCGGAATCTCCCTGGCCCGGGCTGATCTCGATGTGCCGCTGGTGCTGGGGCATGACCAGCTCCGGCGACTCGCGCGCACCACCAATGGCACGCTCACTCTCACCGAGGACGAGCACGGGCTGCGCCCCGAGGCGCGGCTCGATCCGGCCGATCCGGACGTTGCGTACATCGCGCCGAAGGTGCGGAGCGGCCTCGTGGACGAGATGAGCTTCGCGTTCCGCATCACGCGCGGCATGTGGTCCCCGGACTACGACGAGTTCCGCATCACCGAGGTCGACATTCACCGTGGTGATGTGGCGATCGTCGGATACGGCGCGAACCCGTACACGTCGGGGTCGCTGAGTCCGGATCTGCGGTCGATGCTCCGCAAGGCATCGGACGACGAGATCCGAGAGGCGCTCGACGGACGGCTCCAGATCAGCCTTCCAGTCCAGGCCGCCGAGCCCACGCGCTCGGCTCGTGCAGCCGAGCCGATGCTCGAAGCGCTGCTCATCCGCTGAGCATCCAAGACCTACAACCAGCCGCGTGATTGCGCGCGGCGATTGGCCGCGCCGTGCGCCTGGCCGTCGCAGCCTGCCGCCTGGCGAACCCGAACACAAACCATCGTCCGGGCGCCGCCGCGCGCCCAGAAAGGAGAGCCGCACGATGCGACTCACCGATCTCATTCGTCGCCTCCAGGAGCAGATCAACGCCCTGATCGCGACTCGCAACGCCAAGACGGCCGCGCTCAACGAGCTGCGCGCCACCGACGACTACGACGTGACCGCGGAGGCGACGCTGATCTCCGAGCGCTCCGCGATCGACGCCGAGATGGCGCCGATGCGGTCCCGCCTGGAGACCCTGGAGGCCGAGCTGCGGGAGGAGCAGGAGATCCAGCGGTCGCTGGAGGCCATCACCGTCCTGCCGCCCGTCCGTGCCGAGGGTGACGCCGCGGCCGAGCGGACCGTGCAGCCGACCGTGGAGGTGAACCAGAAGCGCACCTACCACGTCGGCGTCGACCAGCGCCGCACCCCCGGCACCACCTTCCTCTCCGATGTGGCGGCCGCGTTCGTCGGCAACCACGAGGCCCAGGAGCGACTCAACGCCCACATGGGCGAGGAGCGGGCCGAGCGCGGCGAGGTGCTGAACCGGGCGTCCGGGACCGGTGCCTTCACCGGCTACGTCGTCCCCCAGTACCTGGTGGAGATGAACGCGGAAGCCGCCACGTCGGCCCGTCCGTTCGCCGACATCTGCGCCAAGCACGTCCTGCCGGAGACCGGGATGACCGTGAACCTGTCGCGGATCACCACCGGCACCTCGGTGGACGACCAGGCGTCGGAGAACACGCCGGTGTCCGAGACGGACATCGACGACACGCTCGTGTCGGCGTCGGTCCGGACGGCGGCCGGCGCGCAGACGGTGTCCCGGCAGGCGGTCCAGCGTGGCCTGCTCGTCGAGGACGTCACCGTGCGTGACCTGATCAAGCGGTACCACGTCAACCTGGACAGCAAGCTGCTGAACGCGGCGACGGTCGGACTGACCAACGTGGCCGGGACCGTGGCCTACACCGACGCCTCCCCGAGCGGCGCCGAGCTGTACCCGAAGCTGCTGGGCGCCATGTCGGCCGCCGAGGGTGTGTTCCTGAACCAGGCGCAGGTGGACTACCTGGTGATGCATCCGCGCCGGTGGCGGTGGCTGTCGGCGCAGATGACGACCTCCTGGCCGCTCATCTCCGGCGGACGCGTCCCGACGCAGGCGGCGGGTGTGACCCTCGGTGTCGGCTACGACAAGGGTGTGCGCGGCTACCTGCCGGACGGCACCGCGGTCGTGACCGACGCGAACATCGCCACCAACCTCGGCGCCGGCACCAACGAGGACGAGGTGTACGCGGTCGCCTCTTCGGAGTGCCACCTGTGGGAGGACCCCGCGGCTCCGCTGTTCATCCGGGCCGAGCAGCCCGCCGTCAAGAACCTGTCCATCCAGCTGGTGGTGTACGGGTTCTACGCCTTCATGCTCAACCGGTACGGGGCGTCGCACCAGAAGGTGGCCGGCACCGGTCTGACGACCCCAGTATTCGCCTAGGTTCTGGTAATGAGGGCCACCCACCTTCTGGTAGGGTGGCCCTCATGTCGGACCTCAAGATCTGCGCTGGCTGCGGGCAAGAGAAGGCGCTGTCGGAGTACTACCGACGCGAGGGATATCGCAACGGGATCGTCGCGCGCTGCAAGGACTGCTACCGCGAGTGGCACCGGAAGCGCTACACCCCGAAGAATGGCGCAACCGACGATCCCCGGGCGTGCAGCAACTGCGGAGTGATCTATACGCCAAGGCAGCGCAAGGCGTCGATCTACTGCTCGCGTCAGTGCGGCGAAGCGCACCGCCGGGAATCTGGACAGGTTCGCGACGGGCACTTGCGGCGAAAGTTCGGCATCACACAGGCCGACTATGACGGGATGCTCGCGGCGCAGGGGGGAGGGTGCGCGATCTGTGGGAAGCGCGCCGAGGACCAGACCCGGTTCACGCGCTACCTACACGTTGATCACTCCCATGACACGGGCCGCGTCCGCGGACTGCTTTGCGACCAGCACAACCTGTTGCTCGGTCAATTCAATGACGATCCCGCGCTACTTCGCCGCGCGGCGGATTACTTGGAGGGTCCGACCCTCCTATAGGAGGAAGTCGAATGTCTGACGAGAAGGAGCAGGCCGCCGCCAATCGTGCCGCGTGGATCGCTGCGCTGGAGGAAGAGCGGCGCGGCTACGAGGTGACCGGTCGCGCTGATCGTGTCGCCCAGGTCGACGAGCAGATCAAGGCTGCTCAGGGTAAGCCGCGGGGCCGCAGGGCACCCGCGTCAACCGACTGAGATCATCCCCGGGGCTGGGCGTCAGCGGGCTGCCCACTCGGCTACGTCGCCCATCGAGTAGTTGGCGTACCTCACCACCGCCGAGACGATCACCACCGAGACCGGCGCGAACATGCCGTGGCCGACCGCCGACGACACCGCGAACGTCGGCGCGATCCTGGCTGAGAACACGCAGGTGACCGAGCATGCAGACGACCCCGACCGCCTGACACCCCGCCGGGGAGCCTGCCCACGAGGCGGCTCCCCGGCGCGCCAGAGGAGGAGCATCCATGAGCATCCTCACCCTCGACGAGGCTCAGCGGATCATCACCGCAGGGCCGGGCTCGGTCACTGTCGACGATCTGGACATCCAGCTGGACATCGACACCGCCGAGGGGCAGATCGCCGATGTGGTCGGCCCGCTGGAGCCGACGCCGGTGACCGTGACCGTGTCGGTGCGTGCCGGCACTGCGGTGCTGCCGGTGGGGCCGTACGTCGGGCCGATCACCGCGCTGTCGGTGGACGGCGTCGAGCTGCCGGTGGATGGCGTCCGCGTGGACGGTTGGGCGATCGCCCGCGGCATCCCGCGTGATGGTGTCGCGACGGTCACCTACGTGGCCGGCTGGATGAGCTTGCCGACCCCGGTCGCGAAGGCGATCCGGGACCAGTTTCGGCACGTGTGGTCGCGGCGACGCGGCAATACCCGCGGCCAGGACGCGGAGCGGGGCGCGGCGCGCGCCATGCCCTACATCGTGTCTGAGGCGATCGAGCCTCACCGGTGGGGTGGTGGCTTCGCATGACGGACGTCCGCACTTCGGTGGTGCCTGAGCTGCTCGATGCGCTGATCGCGCAGGCCCGGGCTGTGCTGGAGCCTCAGGGTGTCGAGGTGATCGACGGCCTGCCTGCGGCGTGGACGGTCGGGGACTTCCTGTACGTCGGTGTGACCGACCCGGATTCGCCGACCCCGACCGCTGCCGCCACATCAACACAGACGTGGCCTCTGGCGACCCCTACGGGCCGCGACGAGACCGGGACGATCACCTGCTACGCCTACGTCCAGCGGGGCTCTGCGGACCCCAAGGAGGCCCGCGACGCTGCGTTCGGGATTGTCGGTGCCGTGCAGTCCCTGCTGCGTGGCCCCGATGTCCGGCTCGGCGTGCCCGGGGTGCTGCGTACGAGCTTCGCGTCGCAGGACTTCGACCAGGGCCAGACTGCGGACGGCGCGCTGGCGGTCGTGACTTTCCGCATCGACTTCACCGCCCGCATCTGAGGAGCCATCGTGCATCTGATCCACTTCCAGCCGTTCGCGCTGGACCTGCCCACTCTCGGCCTGTACGGGGTCGAGCCTGGCGTGCCGGTCGAGGTGCCGGACGCCGCCGCCGAGCAGCTGCTCGCGCAGGGCTTCGAGCCCGCCCCGTCTGACCGCAAGCCCGTGAAGGAGTCCTGATGCCCAGCGTGCTCGATGCCCAGTTCGGGCTCGCCGCCGAGTCGACCTACGGCACGGCGGTCACCGTCAACCGCTTCTACGAGATCCAGGCCGGCGACGGCTTCGAGTACCGCCCGAATCGGGTCCAGGGCGCCGGGTTGCGTCCGGGGCGTCTTGGCCCGCGGCGCGATCGCCGAGTCACGCCGAACGCGGACGCCGGCGGGTCGGTCAATCTGGAGGTGCTGAGCAAGGGTTTCGGCCTGCTGCTCAACCTGGCCATGGGCGGCACCCCCAGCAACACGGTCGTGTCGGGCTCGACCCGCCAGGTGGTGCACACCCTGGGCGGCCCGCTCAAGCCGTTCACCGGCCAGCTGGGCGTCCCGCGGCTCAATGCGGACGGGTCGACCACCGTCGACCCGCTGACGGCGCTCGGCTGCGTGATCCCGAGCTTCGGCCTGGCGATGGATGCCACCGACCTGCTCAAGCTCAAGGTGGACATCGACGCCCGGGAGATCAAGACCGATGTGGCGCTGGCGACCGCCAGCTACCCGGCCGACGCGAGCCTCTTCTCCTTCGCCGGCGCAGCGCTCTACAGCGGCACGTACACGGCGCCGACGACGACAGCGCTCGCGTCCGGCTCGGCGCAGCTGGCGAATGTCGCCTCACTGTCGGTGGACGTCGCCCGCAACGCCGACGTGTCCCGCTTTCTGATGGGGAGCGCGGGCAAGAAGAGCATCCCGGTGCCGGCTCAGGCCGAAGTCACGGGCACGATGGAGGTCGAGTACGACTCGGTGGGCTTCCGGGACGCACACCTGGCGGACTCGGATCTGACCCTGGTCGGGACCTTCACTGCGGGCCCGCTGTCGACCGGTCTGGAGACGCTGCAGATCGTGCTCCCGTGCATCCGGCTGGAGGGCGAGTTGCCCAAGCCCAGCGGCGAGACGCCCAAGATGTCGTGCAACTTCACGGCGTTGGAGGATGGCACGAATCCGCTGCTGATGATCGTGCAGCGCACCGCCGACGCCGCGCTCTGACCGTGGACATCGACGTCTCGGACTACAAGCGGTTCCAGGCGCGAATGAAGTCGGCGCCGGCCGCGGTGAAGCGGGCGATCCGCAAGCGGCTCAGGGAGGCCGGCAGGCCGCTCGGTGAGCATGTCCGCGACCAGGGGTCGGAGGCGATGCCGTCGCGTGGCGGGCTCGCCGCCCGGCTGGCGGGCTCACCGGTGTCGACGGCGCTGCTGGCGTCCGGCGTCAACATCTGGGTCGGCAACCGGAGGAAGTCGCAATTCACCCTGCTCAACAAGGGGCTGCTGCGGCATCCGGTGTGGGGCAACCCGAAGGTGTGGCGGTCCCAGCCGGTCCCCGAAGGCACCTATTCGGCCGCGTTCGCCGATGTGCCGGCGGACGTCCGGCGCAATTTCGAGCAGATCCTGACCGACGCGATGAAGGAGCTGACGTGAGCAGCGGATATGTGCTGGCCGGACGCCGGCTGCCGTGGGGTGACCTGCGGCAGATCCTGGTGCGGGACCAGATCAAGGTGGAGCACTGGCTGCGCCACGAGGGCGGCCAGTTCACCGAGGCCCGCACCTGGGACGATCTGCTCGCGTTGGCGCGCGAGATCCATTCGCAGCCGGACGCCCGCGCCCAGCAGGCGCACCCCGAATTCAAGTTCAGCCTGTCGGTGGCGATCTGGGCGGGGATGCGGCTCGACGGCGACACCGTCGACCTGGGCGACTGCATCGGCCACTGGACGTGGGACGACCTCGAGTTCTTCGACGACGAGGCGGACGCCGAGGGAAAAGAGTCCGCCGGCGCGTGATCCCTGTCGGGGAGTGGCGGCGTCGGCGCAATCGCTCGATCGAGGAGCAGATCCTGTCCCGGCTGCCGCTGCTGGCGTCCCTGTATGGGCTGCTGCCGTGGCATGTGCGGCGCCTGACGGGCCACGAGTGGGAGGCCTACCGGGACGCCGCCGACGACTGGGAAGCCGAGCAGCGAAAGCGGAGGTAGGGACTGATGGCCGCAGAGACCGCCCTCAAGCTCGTCTTGCTCGGCCAGGACCGCTCGGCCGGCAAGACCCTCGACGATGTCGGGCGGAAGGCCGGCAAGACCGGCGGGATCATGTCCAAGTTCGGCGGCATGGGCAAGGCCGCCATGCTGGGTGTCGCCGGCGCCGCGCTGGCCGCGATCCCCGCCGTGGTCGATTTCGGCAAGGATTCGCTGGCTGCTTTCGCCGATGCGGAGAAGTCGCAGAAGCAGTTGGAGGACGCCTACAAGCGTTTCCCCCGGGTCGCCTCGGTGAATATCGAGTCGCTGCGGAAGCTGAATGATGCGATCCAGCGCAAGACTGGCGCTGACGGTGACGACATCGCCGCCGGCCAGGCGGTGCTCGCCCGCTATAAGCTGACCGGCCAGCAGATGAAGCAGATGACACCACTCCTGGTGGATTATGCGACGCGCACCGGCAAGGACATCCCTGCTGCTGCCGGCGTCCTCGGCAAGGCTCTAATGGGTTCGGCGCGGGCGACGAAAGAGCTTGGCGTGAATGTCAAGCTCGGCAAGGACCCGGTCAAGAATTACGCCCTGGTGATGGGCGCGCTCAAGAAGTCGGTCGGCGGCTATGCCGAGAGCTTGCCGGATGCGGAGCGCAAGCAGAAGATCCTGGCGGCCAGCTTCGGCGACCTCCAGGAGAATGTGGGCGAGAAGCTCCAGCCGGCCCTCATCGGCCTGGTGGACGCCGGTCAGGGCGTCCTGGACTGGCTGAGCGACACCCCCGAGGTGGGTGCTGCCGCGTCGGCCGTGTGGGACATGGTGGGCCTCGCTCTCCAGGGTCTCGGCTGGGTGGCGACGAAGGTGGTCGTGCCCGCGCTGACGCTGCTCATGTATCCGATCAAGTGGCTTGCTGAGGGCGCCGCCCATCTGCTCGATGCGCTCGGGAATGTGCCGGGCTTCGAATGGGCGAAGACTGCCGCGTCGAAGCTGCGCACCGTGTCGACCGGCATGGGCAAGATCATCGAGGCCGGCAGGAAGCTGTCGTCTGATCCGCCGACGGTCAAGATGAATGACCGTGAGGCGAAGTCGAAGATGGCGGCTATCGACAAGAAGATCGCGGCGCTGAGCAAGAAGCGGGTTGAGGTCAAGTCGAAGGGCGACACGAAGGGTGTCGACAAGATCGACGCCGAAATCAAGCGCCTGCAAAAGAAGAAGAAGGACATCAAGGTTGGTGTCGGACTCAAGCGATCCGGTCCGCAGAATGCGGCCGTGAGGAAGGTTTCCAGCTCAAACTGGAAACTGTCGATGTACGCCTCTGGGCATCCGTCGACGCCGTCCGGCGCGTGGGCTCTGGTCGGAGAGCACGGCCCGGAGTTGGCGCAGCTGCCGGCCGGCACCCGGGTGCTGTCCAATGCCCAGTCGCGCTCGAAGGTCGCGCAGAGCCGCGGCGCCGGCGGCGGCGACACCTACATCACGGTGACCGCCCCGCCGGGCGCACCGATGGCCTTCGCGGAGGCGGTCGAGCGTGAGTTGTACGACCTGATGCGGTCTCGCGGTCCGAGAGGGAAGCTCAAGATCACACCGAAGGGGTGACCTGATGCTGGGCAAGCTGGAGCAGTACATCAGCGGGGCATGGGTGGATCTGTCGTCGCGGGTGCCGTGGCGGGACTCCCCAGTGTCGATCTCCCGTGGGGTGTCGGAGGATGGGACGCCGGCTGCTGGCACAATGACGGTCGTCCTGGAGAACTCGGACGGCGTCCTCACTCCAGGGTCTGCGGGTCTGGTCCGGTGGCGTCCGATCCGGCTGCATGTCTGGGCGGATGGTGCGTGGCGGCTGCGCTTCTTCGGCTTCGTGGACTCCGAGGTGCTGTCGTGGCCGACCGGGGTCGCCGAGTACTGCGTGGTGACGGTGATGGCGGTCGACCTGATTGCCCGGCTGGCCGCCGGCAGCCTGTCGCAGGTCTCGGCGAATATGGTGCTGGCCACCTCCCCGATCGCCTATTGGTCGCTCACCGATTCGGGTGCGCCGGCGGCGAATCTGTCCGGGGTGACGCACGTCGACCTGGTCGAGGGTCAGATCGGGGAGGGTGGCGGACTGGAGTGGGGTGGCGGCACCAAGCTGCCATCCGACAACTCGGCCGGCTTGATGATCACTGCCGGCGCCGGCGGTGAGAACGGCCCATTTTTGCGGTCGGGCGAGTTCGATTTGCCGGCCGCCTGGTCTTTGGCTATCAATTTCACCCCGTCGACTGCCGAGCCGGACGGTGTCCTGGTGGAGTTGGGCGACGATCAGCGCTACGTCCGGATCTGGTGGGATTCGGCGACCCGTAAATGCTCGGCTGTGCTCAGCGTGCATGACCCGGCCGGATATTACGAAATCCAGCTGTCGGAGTCGGCCTCCGCTATTCCGGCAGGGATGGTGTATCGGGAAACGTTGGAGTTCACCGGCACGCATTGGCGGTTGGGGTCGGCGTCGGGCCCGGTGGCGGAGTCGACGGGTTTGCCGTCGCTGGTGTGGGTGTCGGTGGGTGGGGCCACTGGCCTGTCGCCGTCGAGTGCGCTCACTGGCGGTGTGGCTCATCTGGCGATCTGGTCGGGCGCGTTGCCGTCGCTGCCGGTGAATCTGACGCCGTCTGCGGCGAATGTCCAGAGCTGGGTGCAGCAGCTGGCCGACTGGGCGGGCGTATCTGCGACCGTCGTCACCTCCGGCGCGAACCGGGGCACGGTGATGCCGGCGACGGACGGCCAGTCGGCGGCTGCCGTGATCGGCGCCCTCGCGCAGGGCTCGCTCGGCAGAATCTACGCCGACCGGGCCGGTGGCCTCACGGTCGCCTCCTGGGATCACTACCCGGCGCCGATATCGCCGCCGGCGGGCGAGATCGATCCGGGCATCGAGTGGATGGCCGACCCGGACGGCGATCCGACGATGGTGACGATGACGTGGCCGGACGGCACCATCTATCGCGCCATCCGGTCCGGTGAGCGGCCCGTCGACCTGCCCGGTGTCCTGGCGGTGGCCGCAGGCCAGTCGGCTGCCGACTGGGTTGCCCGGGTCGGGACGGCAGCTACTCCCCGGATCGGGGAGGTGGTCTACGACCTGGTGACCCTGCCGGAGGCGACTCGGGCGGCTCTGGCCGGCCTTGATGTGGGCGACCGGATATCGATCGGCAATCTGCCCTCCCAGCTGCCCTCCTCGTCGCAGGTGGCTGTGGTGGATGCCGTGTCGGAGACGATCGGCGTCGACCAGTGGACGCTCACCCTCCGTACCTCCCCGCACGGCCGCGACCAGGTGTTCTCGGCAGGGGATGCGACCCGCGGCAAGGTGGGGGCCGGCTACCGGGCGGCCCCGTTCGACCCGGCAGTGGAGGGGCCGTGGAAGGCCGGCGAAGAAGTCACGGCCGCCCGGCTCAATGCCCGGGCCTACGTCGGTGGCGCGGTGCAGGCGGGCCGGGTGACCATCACCCCTGTGGCGAACGCAGACACGTCGCTGGCGGTCACCTTCCCGACCACCTTCACTTCCACCCCGCGGGTGGTTGTGACGGCAGACACTCCCGCCCCCGAGTCGGAGGTGAAATCGGTGACCATCTCCAACGTCACGACCTCCGGCTTCACCCTGTGGATTCGCCGGACGAATACGACGGCGACACCCGTCGACTGGCTGGCGGTTCCCTGATGGTCTTCACCGATGGCCTGGTGCCCACCGTCGCCGAGCTGAATGATGCGATCGGTCCGGTGATGCAGGCCGGCTTCGTGGAGCTCAACCCTTTGCCGTCCACCCCGACCATGACGCCGGTCGTCTTCCCGCGCCGGTTTCGGACCGTGCCCAGGGTGCAGGTCACGCCGCGGGAGGCGGTCGGCGGCAGCAGCAGCCTAAAGTCCGCATCGGCGCGGTCGATCACGACGACCGGCTGCACCATCGTCACCTACCGCGCCAACTCAAACCTGACGAGGATCGCTTGGGCGGCGGTCGAAACCCCCCAACCCATCACCGCCACCATGGTGACTGCTGGCCATCTCAATCAGGGTGCCGGCTCCAAGATGGTGTGCCGCTCCGGTGCGGTGTCGATCACGCCCGGGTCGGCGAATGTGCCGGCCTCGGCCACGATCTCCTTCGGCGTGACCTTCTTGGAGCCGCCGCAGGTGATGACGTCGGCACTGTTGGGGACGCCGTCCGCGATCCTCGGGACGGGCGCCACCGAGGCCAGTAAGACGGGGGCGAAGATCTGGCTGTGCCGGACGTCGACGCTGGCGACGACCGTCCACTGGATTGCTGTCGGGAGGCTGCCGTGATGTGGGTCCGGGTGGATGATGGCCGGATCGTCGCCGCGTCGCTCAGCCCGGTGGACGAGGACGGCTGGTCGAGGGTGACGGAGGTTGCCCGGCCGGACGACACCGACGAGGCCACCTGGGATGCCGGTGTGGCTGTCGTCGACGGCGTCCCGACCTGGACGTGGACGGCCCGCCCGTGGCTGCCTGAGGAGTGGGCTCAGCTGCCCGCTGAGCGTCGTGAGGCGCTCCGCTGGAGACGTCGCCGCGCCGAGCTGCGGGACACGGTCGTGACGGGCCTGGCGGCCCTCGCAGCAGCCCGCCAGGCGGCCGAGGCGGACGTCGCCATCGCCGAGGATCTGCGTGGTCAGGCGCAGGCGATGCAGGCCAGCCTGGCCACCCTCCAGGCCGACGTGGCCGCCTTCACCCCGGCCGCCACCTATCAGCAGGCTCAGCTCGGCCAGATCCGGTCCGCGATCGCCAGCGTCGTCGCGACGCAGGCGACCATCGCGGCGGCCCTCGCCGAGCTGTACGGCTACCGCCGCGGCAATGACCAGGTCGCGATCAATGCCCACCGCTCGCTCGAGTTCTTGGCGCGGGTGATCTTCGAGGTCGACTCGTGACGCCGGAGGTCATCCAGGCGATCATCACGACGGCCGGCGCGCTCCTGATCGCCTGGTGGGCGCGGCAGGCCCGCAAGCAGGCCGAGTTGGCGAAGGAGGTCGCCGAGGCGGTCATGGCGTCCATCTCCACCACCAACTCCGGCAGCCACCTCAAGGACGACATCGAGGAGATCAAGGCGACGCAGGCCGCGGCTGCCAAGTCGCTCGACGTCGTCAAGGTCGCGCTGGTGCGCATCGAGGGCAGGGTCGACGGGCAGGGTCGCGAGATCGGCCAGCTCGACCGGGACATCGAGCTGCTCGGCCAGGCCGACAAGGAGCGCGCGGGCGCCGCGGCGATCGCTCACACCCGGCTGCATCAGCGCATCGATGACCTGATGGGTCAGCGGCCCCGCTGGCTGCGCCGCTGACGCCCATAACTATCCGACCCCGTCGTCTGGCGGGGTCGTCGCAATTTCCGAGGGGAGACCCACATGTGGAGTAAGACCTTCGCGCTCGCAGTACTCGAGCGCGCCATCAAGACCTTCGCCCAGAGCGCCGCGGCGCTGCTGGTCGCAGCCGGCACGGGCTTGCTCGACGCCGACTGGTTGCAGATCCTGTCGGTGTCCGGCATGGCTGCCGTCGTCTCGGTGCTGTCCAGTGTCGGCACCGGTGCAGTCACGGACGGGTCGCCGTCGCTCGGCAACGTCGAGACCGTCGCCGAGTGGCCGACCTACGACCCGCAGCACGCGGCCGACGTCGACGACACCCCGCCGGCGGACGAGGACAACTGGGCAAGGCCGGGCGACTGA
>CAYZBB010000108.1:0-17579 GCA_964476495.1 uncultured Actinomycetes bacterium
GGTGTCGCCCAGCGGGGTGTACTCCTCACCCTTGATCTCGATGCCGTTGGCCGCCGCATAGGCCTTGATGATCTTGTTCGCGGTTCGCGGGAAGACGTAGTCGCTGCCCACCAGGAACAGGCTGGTGACGCCCTGCTCCTTCAGGTAGTCCAGGGCCGGCACGATCTGCTGGTTGGTGGTGGCCCCGGTATAGAAGATGTTCTTGCTCGACTCCAGGCCCTCGTACTGCACCGGGTAGAACAGCAGCGAGTTGTTGCCCTCGAACACCGGCAGCATCGCCTTGCGAGATGCCGACGTCCAGCCCCCGAAAACCGCTGCAACACAGTCACTCTTGATGAGCTTCTCCGCCTTCTCGGCGAACACGGTCGGCTCGGAGGCGCCGTCCTCGGTGATCACGGTGAGGGACTTGCCATTCACACCACCGGCCGCGTTGATCTCGTCGGCGGCCATCTGCAGCGAATCGTGGACGGTCTTCTCGCTGATCGCCATCGTGCCCGACAGGGAGTTCAGGAAGCCGATCTTGATGCTGTCGCCCGACGTGTCGACACAGCTCGCAGCTGCGACACCACCAGTGGTCGACCCGGACGCGCCCGCGGATGCGGCAGTGGTGGACGACGAGTCCACCCGCGAGCCGCAGGCGGCCAGCACCAGCAGCGCCGCCACCGCAACGGCAGGTCCGCGGGTTCGGCGCAGCATCGGACGGAGTTTCGAAGATGTCATGCGAGGCCCTTTCACTGGGCGGCGTGAACGCGAGTGGTGTCCGAGGTCCAGGGTGATCGGCTGGTGGCCGTGCAGTGGGACCCGCATCGTCCCGGCGGTACCGGGGATCACGCAGCGAACCGTAGGAGGCCTGTGTTTCGGCCGTGGACACTCTTCGTTAACGCAGAATTGCCGAGACCGTCCGGCATGTCGGCGGACGGTCGAGGGTGACGGCCGTCACCGTAATTCGTCAGTGATCCGAGACACCCGGTGAATGACGTCATCTCGGACGGCCGCAGCGTCCAGGGTGGTCAGCCGTCGCTCGGCGAGCAGACGACGGCCGGCAACGAACACATCCGTGACGTCCGCACCCCGGGCGCCGTAGACGATGTGGGCGACCGGATCCGGCAACGGCGCCGCGTGCAATACGCCGATGTCCAGCAGAACCAGGTCGGCGGGCTCGCCGACGTCGAGCCTGCCGGACAGGCCGAATGCCCGGGCGCCACCCTCCGTGGCCATCCGCAGGACGTCCCGGGCGAGCACCGCCGTCGGGTCCTGCCGCACCCCACGAGCAAGGAGTCCGCCGACCTTGACCTCCTCGAACAGGTCCGCGTTGTTGTTCGAGGCCATGGAATCCGTACCGAGCCCGACCGCGACGCCGCGGGCAAGATACTCGGAAAGCGGCGCGATCCCCGCACCGAGCTTGAGGTTGGACACCGGGTTGTGCGCCACCGTGACACCGTCACCGGCCAGCAGGTCGAGGTCGGCGTCCCCATGGGGGTGCACCGCGTGCGCGACGTGCACCCGGCCGCCGAACAGGCCGGCACGGTCGGCCAGCACTATGGGTGAGCAGCCGTGCCGGGCCAGGCTGTTGCGGACCTCGCCGGCCGTCTCCGACAGATGGATGTGCACCGCCATGTCGTGAGTGCCGGCCCGCCGCGCGACGTCGGCCAGCAGTTCCGGCCCGCACGTGTACGGCGCATGCGGACCGAAGCACACCTGCACCAGATCGAACCCGGCGAACCCGGCGGCCAGTGCGGGCGTCCGGTCCAGCACCTGCGCGCCGGTCTCGGGAGTGGCCGCCGGATAGGCGACGGCGTCATAGCCGAACACCGCGGTGGCGGCCAGCACCCGCAGCCCCGCGTCCTGCACGTCACCGAGCAGTCCGTCGTCCCACAGGTACATGTCGGCGAACGCGACCGTCCCTGCCCTGATCATCTCGGCCATCGACAGCCTCAGTCCGGCGCGGATGTCGTCCCGTGTCATCCGCAGCTCGAACGCCCGAATCCGGTCCAGCCACCTGTCCAGGGGCAGGTCGTCGCTGTGCCCGCGCATCAGCGACATGGCCGCGTGGGTGTGCGCGTTGACCAGCCCGGGCATCACCAGGCGACCGCCGCCGTCCAGATCACCCGACCCGGCCGGACCGCGGGGCGGGCCGAGGTAGGTGATCCGGCCGGTGGTCGTCGAGAATGCGATCTCGGCGGCCCGAAGAACCCGATCGGTGTCGGCCACGATTGTCGCCCCGACCACCCGGATGTCCGTCACGACGTGCATCCTGCCCGATGTCCTGGGAGGCCCCCGCGCCGCGCCGAGGCGGCGTCGCGCTCAGGCGGCCGCGCCCACCGGCACCGACATCGCCTTCCACTCGTCCCAGCTCAGCCCCCACACGTAGATGTCGCCGTCCATCGAGCTGAGGTTGATATCGGTGCCGCTCACCTCGACCGGGTCACCCCAGATCGCCGAGCTGTAGTACTCCTGGGCATCGGCGGTCGACAAGTTGACGCAGCCGTGGGTGACGTTGGTGTTGCCCTGCGCACCGGCGCTGTCCGGGTTGGCATGGATGAACTCGCCGTTGTTGCTGATCCGGACGGTCCACCGCTGGAGGCTGTTGGTGTACCCGTACCGCGGGTTGCTCATCAGGTACTCCTCGGCCTTGTCCGTGACCACGTGGATCCCCGACCGGGTGACCAGTTCGGGGTCACCGTTGTCGCCGCCCCGACCGTAGGAGGCCGGGTAGCTGGCCACCACCTGACCGTCGCGCTCGACAAGCATCTCGTGCGAGTTCACGTCGGCGACCACGACCTGGTTGCGACCGATGGTGAAGTCGCTGGTGATGTCCGCGGCGCCGTAGGAGGTGTCGTCGAGCTTGATCCCGTAGAGCTTCGCCTCCACGTGAACCTTGGTGCCGGCGGGCCAGTACTCCTTGGTCCGGAAGTCCAGCGCCCACCGGCCGTCGTCGTGCTTGATCCACACCCAGGCACCCTCGACCTGGGGTGTGGTGGTGATGGAGATCCGCTTGGCCACCGCCTCGCGATCCTGCGGCTCGGCACCGAAACTGACGCTGATCGGGGCGGCCACCCCGACCTCGACGTTGTCGCCGGGGTTGATGGTGTTGCGAGTCTGGAAGTCGCTGCTGACGGTGGTCCACGTGCCCTGGATCGGGATCTGCTTGCCATCTGTACCAGTAGCAGTGCCGGTCACCGTATAGGTCTTGCCGAAGCCGAGCGGCTCGCCCACGGTCCAGGAGGTCCGGTCCGCCGAGATGGTCGCCTGGACGACCTTGCCCTCGGGGTTGGTCATCTGGACGTTGTCGACAGTGCCCTTTTCGATCTTCAACGTCAGCGGTTCGATCAGGGAGACGCCGTCGGCGCCGAACGCGGGGGAGGCGACGACCGTCGCGACTGGAGGAACCACCGTGGGTGAACTCGGCCCACTCGACCCGGTGCCACCGTCCGGTCCGACCGTGGACGTGACCGTCTCACGCGGTAGCGTCCCGCCGCTGCAGGCGGCGAGGACGAGCAGCCCGACCAGCGCCATCAACAGCACGCCGATGGTCCGCCGGCGCGCACGATTCAACCCGATCAAGATCAGTCCACTCCCGAGAGTCCACGGGCAGGGACATGGCCCCGCCAGGGCAGCCGATCACGCACGGCCCGGACCAGGGTAGCCATCCGGACTGTGCGACCGCCGTGAAGCACGCGGGCGGGATCGGGTGACGTTGCCCGCAGGGCGGTGGCGCTAGCGGAGAAGGCGGCGCAGGATCACCAGGCCGACCAGCGCACCGACGGCGATGAGCGAGTACTTGACCTTCGGGTCCGCCAGGGTGGCCGTGAGCGTCTGCCTGCCCTGATCGACGACCCGCTTCGGGTTGGCTCGGTTCGTCAACTCGTCGACGGCCGCGGCCAGGGAGTCCCGTGCGCGCTCGATTTCCGCCTGGATGGTCTCCGCGTCGCGGACCACGGCGCCTCCCGTTCATGCATCCAAGTACTCGATGGGCTGCCTCGAGGCCGGACCGGCATTGGTCCCGCGGGTGTTTACCCTAGCGGCATGACCACCTCCGCTTCCGACCGCATTCCCGAAGTCGGCGACACGGCGCCGCCCTTCACCCTCCCCGACGCAGACGGGAACTTCGTGTCGTTGTCCGACTTCGCCGGCCGACCGGTGATCGTCTACTTCTATCCGGCCGCGATGACGCCCGGCTGCACGACCGAGGCGTGCGATTTCACCAGTGCCCGAGGGTCCTTCGACGGCGGCGGCTATACCGTGCTCGGCATCTCCCCGGACAACCCGGACAAGCTGGCGAAGTTCCGGGACAAGGAGGGCCTCTCTATCCTCTTGCTGTCCGACGCCAGCCGGGCCGTGATGACCGCCTATGGCGCGTACGGGGAGAAGAAGCAGTACGGCAAGACGGTGCAGGGCGTGATCCGGTCGACCTTCGTGGTCGGCGCGGACGGGCGGATCGAGCAGGCGTGGCGCAATGTGAAGGCCACCGGGCACGTCGCCCGCGTGCTCAGGGAACTGGGTCTGGCAAGCTGACCCGGACGGGGCCGTAGCCCAATTGGCAGAGGCACACGGTTTAGGTCCGTGCCAGTGTGGGTTCGAGTCCCACCGGCCCTACAAGAACTCCTCGAATCTCCAACACGCGGCGCGAGGTACCACACTCGCGGCGGGAGAACAAGCACGATGAACCTGCTGGCACCGGGCACGGTGCAGGCGGCCAGTTGCTCGATCAGAGGGGCGAAATCGATGAGCGCACCGGAGAAGTCGATGTCCGGCAGCAGTTCGGACTACACGGAGTCCTCGGGAGGGGTGACAACGGTGTCGTCCACGTACTCCACTGCGTCACCGTTCTCGGACGATTCCCCCGACAGCCCCTACGGGTCGACGAAGACCTCAGGCTCGGCATGGAGCGGCAGCCCCTACGAGCCGCTGGACTCCGAGTCGTCGGTCGGCTCCTACCCGTCCACCTACGCCGTCTCGGAATCGGCCACCCCCACCTACGTGCCGGCTCCCGTTTCCGACGATGGCAGCGAGAGCAGCCCGACCGGTCGCCAGACCAAGCAGCGTGCGGTCGCCGGGTTGTTCAGCGCGATCCTGGGCCTGTTGCTCGTCGGCACGGGCCTGTACCTGATCGGCGAGTTCGGCCTGAACATCTTCGACGTCATGCTGCAGGGCAACGGTCAGCCGGCCGGCTGGGACATCGCGTGGACCTCCGTGGGTGCCGCGTTGATCTTCGTTGCCGTCCTGCTCAACGGGTGGTCCCCGTGGGCGACCCTGATCCCCGGCGCAGTCCTCACCGGCGCCGGCGTCTGGTCGCTGGCCTGGTACGACGGTGCCGATCGGGTGGCCAGCTTCGTCGACCAGGTGTTCAGCCGCCCGGAAATGGTGGTCTGGGGCATCACGGGCTGGCTGCTGGTGCTCGGCCTGGCCCTGCTCGGTGCCAGTTTCGCCGTGGTCATCGCCCGAGCGGTCGGCCGCCGGCGCCCGCTCGGCTGACCGTCTACGCCTTGCCGAGCACCTTGGCAAGCACGGGCAACATCAACCGCAGGGCCCGGCCGCGATGGGACAGCGCGTCCTTCTCGGCCGGGCTCAGCTCTGCCGAGGTCCGGTGGTCACCGGCCTCGTCGCTCTCCACCGGAACGAACACCGGGTCGTAGCCGAAGCCGTTGGTGCCGTGCGGCTCCCTTCCGATCCGGCCGCGCCACTCCCCCCGCACCACCTCGACGCGGCCATCCGGTGTGACCACGGCCAGCGCACAGACGAACGCGGCGCCGCGCCGATCGTCGGGCACGTCCGCCAGTTGGCCGAGCAGCAACGCGGTATTGGCCGCGTCGTCGCCGTGGCGTCCCGACCAGCGGGCGGACAGCACGCCCGGCATCCCGTTCAAGGCGTCGACGGCCAGACCCGAGTCATCGGCCAAGGCGATCTCACCGGTCGCGGCCGCGGCCTGCCTGGCCTTGTCGACCGCGTTCTCCTCGAACGTGGCACCGGTCTCCGGCAGTTCGTCGAAGGGTGGGACGTCGGCCAGTCCCAGCACCTTGACGTCGTCGCCGAGGATCCGCGCCAACTCGCCCAGCTTCTTGGCGTTGCGCGTCGCCACGACCACCCTGGTCACGGACGACCCCCGGCCGGAGAGCCCAGCGGCCCGGCCAGCGCCGCCTTCTGCAGTTCGGTGAGGGTGGCGATGCCGGCCAGCGCGCTGTCGAGCATGGCGTCAAGGGTGGACCGGGCGAACGTGGCGGCCTCCGCCGTGCCCTGGACCTCGACCAGGGTCCCGACATCGGTGGCGACAACGTTCATGTCGACCTCGGCGCGGGCATCCTCCTCGTAGGGCAGATCAAGCCGCACCCGGCCGCCGACCACGCCCACCGATACCGCGGCGATCTGGCAGGACAGCGGCTGCGGGTCGGCGAGCTGACCCCGTTCCCGCAGATAGGCCACCGCGTCGGCGAGTGCGACGTAGGCCCCGGTGATGGCCGCCGTGCGAGTACCGCCGTCGGCCTGCAGCACGTCGCAGTCCACCGCGATGGTGTTCTCGCCCAGCGACCGCAGGTCCAGGCAGGCGCGCAGGGATCTACCGATCAACCGGGAGATCTCGTGGGTGCGACCACCGACCCGGCCCTTCACCGACTCCCGATCGCTGCGTTCGTGTGTCGCCGACGGCAGCATCGAGTATTCGGCGGTGAGCCAGCCCAGGCCCGACCCCTTGCGCCAGCGGGGCACCCCGGTGGTCACCGACGCCGCGCACAGCACCTTGGTGCCGCCGAACTCGACCAGCACCGACCCGGCTGGATGCTGCTGGAACCCGCGCGTGAAGGTGACTGGGCGAAGCTCGGTGTCGGCGCGGCCGTCTGCTCGGGTCATGCCCGAAAGGCTATCGGGCGGCCGGCACGGGCCCGCCGACCCGACCCGCGAGGCGGTCAGACCGGCGCGCCCAGCTCGACCACCGACCCGATCTCGGGCCCCAGGAACCGGTGTCCCAACCTGGTGAACGGCGCGGGGTCGCCGGTGGCCAGGAACTCGTGCGCCGCGACCGGTTCGGTTCCGGGTGCGAGCATGTTCGACTGGGTCAGCTTGCGGTACACGTCCTTGGCGGTCTCGTCGGCGCTGGACACCAGCGTGACCTGGTCCCCCATCACCAGTGACAGCGCTCCGGCCAGCAGGGGGTAGTGCGTGCAGCCCAACACCAGCGTGTCCAGATCGGTGCGCTGCAGCGGCCCGAGGTAGGCCTGTGCCAGGCCGATCACCTGCCGTCCCGACGTGATGCCCCGTTCGACGAAGTCGACGAAGGACGGGCAGGCGACGGCGTGCACCTTGATGCCGGGGTTCACGTCGAACGCGTCCTGGTAGGCACCCGACGCGATGGTCGCGGAGGTGCCGATGACACCGACCTCGCCGGTGCGGGTGGCCGCGATCGCCCGGCGCACCGCCGGCCGGATCACCTCGACGACGGGCACGTCGTACCGCTCCCGGGCGTCGGCCAGGCAGGCGGCTGACGCCGTGTTGCAGGCGATGACCAGGATCTTCACGCCGCTGTCCACGAGACGGTCCGCCACCGCCAGCGCGTGCCGGCGGACCTCGGCGATGGGCAGCGGCCCGTAAGGCCCGTTCGCGGTGTCACCGACGTAGCGAACCTGCTCTCCCGGCAACTGGTCGATGATCGCCCGGGCGACGGTCAGCCCACCGACGCCGGAGTCGAAGATGCCGATCGGCGCGGTCACGTCGGGCGAACTCACTCCCCCGACGCTACCCGGGCACCTTCCTCACGCGGTGACGGCCCGCCGCCGGTTCGCATCCGCCCGGCCGACGATGAACGCCGCCAGCACGCCGCCCACGGCGCCGAACAGGTGTGCCTGCCAGGAGACGGTGACCACACCGGTGATGTCGGCAGCGGCGACCCGCACGATGCCGGTCCAGAACAGGCTGCCGTAGAGCACCAGCAGGACCAGGCCGATCAGGATGTGCTGCCAGGTGCGGGTCCAGATGCCGCGCACGATCAGGTAGGTCAGCCAGCCGAACACCACGCCGGACGCACCGACGGTCACGCTGTACGCCGGCGCGACCAGCCAGACCCCCAGCCCGGAAACCAGCCAGACCAGCACGGTGACGGCGAAGAACTGCCGTAGGCCGCCGACGGTGATCAGCACACCCATGACGACCAGCGGGATCAGATTCGACCACAGGTGTCCCCACGACCCGTGGATCAACGGTGCGGTGAGCACCCCCCACAGGCCGGACCAGCTTCGCGGCTCGATGCCGAACTGGTCGAGCCGGTACCCCATGGACCAGTTGACGACCTGCACGAGCACCATGACCGCGGCCAACGAGCCGACCACGATGACCGCGGTCTTCAGGTTCTCCGGCAACACCGACTTCTTGGCCGGCGTGGCCGACCCGGACGGAGTGATGCCGTAGCCGGGCGGTACGTAGGACCCTGAGGCACTCATGTGATCGAGGCTACCGACGGCCACCGGATCAGGGATCGGGGAGAAACCCTGAGCCCCCGACCGGCCCCGGGGCCCCCGACCGCGGATCCATTTGCCAGGTCCCGCCCCGATTCTGCCTTCGGGAAGGCCGAACGTGGCAAGTCGGTGGGGGTGCGTCAAGCCCAGAGTTGACCCTCGAGACCGTAGGCGGCACTGGCGTCGTCGCCGGCGTCGTACACCCCGGTGGACAGGTACTTCCAGCCCCCGTCGGCGACCACGAAGGCGATGTCCGCCTCGGCACCGTCGCGAACCGCACGGGCGGCGATGCCAAGGGCGGCGTGCAGGATCGCACCGGTGGAGATGCCGGCGAAGATCCCCTCGACCTCCAACAGCTCCCGAGTGCGACGGACCGCGTCGTCGGGTCCGACGGAGAACCGGGAGGTGAGCACGGTCGCGTCGTACAGCTCGGGCACGAAGCCCTCGTCCAGGTTCCGCAGGCCGTAGACCAGCTCGCCGTAGCGGGGTTCGGCGGCCACGACGCTCACATCCGGAACCTTCTCCCGTAGGTACCGCCCGACGCCCATGAGCGTGCCCGTGGTGCCCAGGCCGGCGACGAAGTGGGTGATCGTCGGAAGGTCGGCCAGCAGCTCCGGACCGGTGGTCTCGTAGTGCGCCAGGGCGTTGTCCGGGTTGCCGTACTGGTAGAGCATGACCCAGTCGGGATGGTCGGCGGCCAGCTCCTTGGCCATGGCCACCGCGGCGTTCGAGCCGCCGGCGGCCGGTGAGGAGATGATCTGCGCGCCGTAGGCCCGCAGGATCTGCCGGCGTTCCTCGGAGGTGTTCTCCGGCATCACGCAGATCAACCGGTAGCCCTTGACCCGGCACACCATGGCCAGCGAGATGCCGGTGTTCCCGCTGGTCGGCTCGATCACCGTGCACCCGGGCCGCAGCCGGCCGTCCCGTTCGGCCCGAGCGACCATGGCCAGTGCCGGCCGGTCCTTGATGGACCCGGTCGGGTTGCGGTCCTCCAGCTTGGCCCACAACCGCACCGACGGCGACGGCGACAGCCGGGGCAGCCCGACCAGGGGCGTACCGCCGACCGCGTCGAGCAGGCTGTGGTACCGCGTCATTGCTAGCGCCGGACCGTCAGCGCGCCCCGCCGGCGACGGCGGGCAGGATCGTCACGTTGTCACCCTCGCCGATCGCGGTGTCCAGTCCGCCGGTGAAGCGGACGTCCTCGTCGTTGACGTAGATGTTCACGAATCGGTGCAGCGAGCCGTTCTTGATCAGCCGGTCGCCGAGGCCGTTGTACCGGCTGTCCAGGTCGGAGATGACCTCGGCCAGGGTGGCGCCCTCGGCGGAGACGGTCTTCTCCCCCTTGGTGACCGGTCGCAGGATCGTCGGCACGGACACCGAAACGCTCATCGTGTAGCTCCTTGTTGCTGCATGGTTGGTCGACGGATCGAGTCAATTGTGACGGACGCACACGCCGCTACGTGCAACACCGGATCAGGCCCGAATGATTTCCACCGGTTCCTCGGTGACCGTGCCGTCGAGGATGCGGAAGGACCTGATCTCCTCCGAGTCCGGTTCCCGGGTGGACACGAGCAGATAGTGCGCCTGCGGTTCGCCGGCATAGGAGATGTCGGTGCGGCTCGGGTACGCCTCGGTGCCGGTGTGCGAGTGGTAGACGACGATCACCTCCTCGTCCGCGTCGTCCATCTGCCGGTAGAGCCGCAGCTGTTCGCCCGAGTCGAACCGGTAGAACGTCGGTGACCGTTCCGCGTTGAGCATCCGGACCAGCCGGGTCGGGGTGTCGGAGCCGGCCGGGCCGGCGATGATGCCGCAGGCCTCGTCGGGGTGGTCCTCGCGGGCGTGGGCGACGATCTCCTCGATCATCGCGGCGGGGATACGCAGCACCCGGACAGCGTAGTGGCTAGCCGTCCAGCATGGCGCTGACCAGCGAATCCTGCACCGCGGAGAGCCAACGGTAGGTGGCGTACATCGCGGCCTGCGCGCTCTCCGGATCGTCGACCCCGGGCGGCGCCGTATCGTCCTCGGTGATCTCCAGCCGCACACCGAGGGCTAGCCGCACGTCGTTCAGCGCGGACGTCCACGCGGCGGCCGCCTCCTCGTCCAACCGGACCGGGCCCCCGCCCCGCGGGAGGCTGTCGAGCAGTGCGACGGCGACGGCGTCCTTGGCCGCGATCAGCTCCGGTTCGTGCAGCATCCGGAGCCCGGACGACAGCTGCGCGTCATCGGCGTGGAAATCCGGCAGCAGCCGGGCCACCGCAGGATCCGACGGCATGCTGTCCGGTCCGACGGTCATGCCGGTGAGCTGGGCCAATGGGTCGTTGGGAGCCTCGGCGCGGCGAGCGGCCAACAACTGGCGAACCTGGTCGACGAGGTCGGCGATCAAGGACGCCTCGGCGGGTTCGAAGGACGCGCTGTACCGGCCGAACCGGCGGTGGAACGGACGCATCGGGGTCAGCTGTCCCGCGCCATCGTCGCCCACAGGCCGGCCGCCTGCAGCTTGGCGACGTCCGCCTCCATCTTCTCCCTGGGTCCGCTGGAGACGGTGGCGCGGCCCTTGTGGTGCACATCGAGCATCAGCGCCTCCGCCTTGGGCCGAGGGTGCCCCAGGAGCTTCTGGAAGACCAGGGTGACGTACGACATCAGATTGACCGGGTCGTTCCACACGATCGTCACCCACGGGACATCGGCCGTCGCGACGCTGTCGGTCGATCCGGTCTTCTCGGGCGCGGGCGCCGTCATCATGCCGCCGGATCCCGAACCAGTTGCCGAAGTTGTCACCGAGCCACCCACCCCGCCATTTTCGCACTCATCGGCGGGCGGGCCAACGGCCGACACAAGGCGATGGACGACCACGACGATCTCTAGGCTCCTGGCATGGCCACCACACCCGGGTCGACCGCCCTTTTCACCGACCGGTACGAGCTCACCATGCTGGCCGCGTCGTTGGCGGACGGCACGGCCGACCGCCGGTGCGTGTTCGAGACGTTCGCCAGGCGATTGCCTGCCGGGCGCAGGTACGGCGTCGTCGCCGGGATCGGCCGGCTGATCGACGCCCTGGCCGGCTTCACCTTCGGCGACGCGGAGCTCGCTCAGCTCGAGTCGTTCCTGGACCCGGCCACGCTGGAGTACCTGGCCGCCTACCGGTTCACCGGCGACATCGACGGCTACCGGGAGGGCGAGCTGTACTTCCCCGGGTCGCCAGTCCTCACCGTCACCGGCACCTTCGGCAACGCGGTCATCCTGGAAACGCTGGTGCTGTCCATCCTCAACCACGACTGCGCCATCGCGTCCGCGGCGGCCCGGATGACGTCCGCCGCCGGCGAGCGGCCGTTGATCGAGATGGGCACCAGGCGCGCGCACGAGGAGGCCGCCGTCGCGGCCGCCCGCGCCGCCTGGCTGGCCGGGTTCTCCGCGACGTCGAACCTGGAGGCAGGGCGCAGGTACGGGATCCCGACCGCGGGCACCGCGGCCCATGCGTTCACCCTGCTCCACGACACCGAGGAGGCGGCCTTCGCCTCCCAGGTCGCCGCCCTCGGCCCGGGCACCACCCTGCTGGTCGACACCTTCGACATCACCAGGGGCATCGAGACCGCGGTCAAGGTCGCCGGTCCCGACCTGGGCGCCGTCCGGATCGACTCGGGCGACCTGGCGGTGCTGACCCGGGCGGCGCGGCGACAACTTGACGGCCTGGGCGCGACCGGCACCAGGATCGTGCTGTCCGGGGACCTGGACGAGTACGCCATCGCGGCGCTGCGGGCGGACCCGGTCGACGTGTACGGGGTGGGCACCTCGCTGGTCACCGGTTCCGGCGCGCCGACCGCAGGCATGGTTTACAAGCTGGTCGAGGTGGACGGCCGGCCGGTCGAGAAACGCAGCAAGGACAAGGTCTCGCACGGTGGCCGCAAGTCGGTGATCCGCCGGGCCAAGGCGTCCGGCACCGTCACGGAGGAGGTCATCTTCCGTGGCACCGAGGCCGATGCGCGGTCGGCCGGCGGACCCCACGATCTGGTCGTGCCGGTGCCCCTGGTCCGCGGCGGCCGGCCGGTGCCCGAACTGCCCGACCTGGCCGCCGGTCGGGATCACCTGCAGCAAGCGCTGACCACCCTGCCCTGGGAGGGCCTGACCCTGGCCGACGGTGAGCCGGCCATCCCGAGCACCCAGCTGACCGCACCACCCACCTCGAAGGACACGCGACCATGACAACCGCCTTGACCCACGGCCCCGACCACGCCCTGCTCGTGGTGGACATGCAGCACGACTTCGGGCACCCGGACGGCTCGTTGTACGTGCGGGGCGGCGAGGATCTCGTCGAACCCGTCAACGAAGCGATCCGGCAGGCCCGACGCGCCGGGCACCTGGTCGTCTACACCCAGGACTGGCACCCGCCGGTCACCCCCCACTTCGCCGAGCACGGCGGGCTGTGGCCGATGCACTGCGTGATCGACTCCCGCGGCGCGGACTTCCTTCCCGACGTCGTCATCGACGGTCCCGTTGTGCGCAAGGGGTCGGGCCCGGAGGACGGCTACAGCGGGTTCTCCGTGCTGCACCTGCCGTCCGGCGAGAACCGGGAGACCGAACTGTCCGCGATCCTGGACGAGAACGGCATCATGGCCGTGACGATCGTCGGGCTGGCCGGCGACTGGTGCGTCAGGTCGACGGCGATCGACGCCGTGCGGCTGGGTTACCGGGCGACGGTGCCGCTGGCGTTGACCCGGTTCGTGGAACTCAATCCCGGTGACGCCCGGGCCGCGGTCGAGGCGATGCGCGAGGCCGGCGTCGAGGTGATCGAGGACTGAGCTCAGGCGAACGGCCCGGGGATCTCCCCCGACCCGCGGACGACCAGCCGCACGGGCAACACGACGTCCTTGACGATGGGCGTGCCGGCCAGCGCGCCGAACACCGCCTCCGCACCCACCCGACCGATCGCCTCCGGGTCCTGCGCGACGACCGTCAGCGGCGGCTCGACGACCTCGGCCAGGTCCAGGTCGTCGAACCCGACCACCGCGATCCGATGGCCGGCTCCGCGGTGCCGCAGGGCCGCGATCACGCCGGCGGCCAGCAGGTTCTGCGCCGCGAACACCGCTGTCGGCGGGTCGGGCAGGTCCAGCATCGCGGCCATCGCCCGCTCCGCCTGGACCGGGTCCGCCTGACCGCGCCAGATCAAGGTGGGGTCGGCCGGCAACCCTGCCTCCCGGACGGCGCGGGACCAACCCCGCTGCCGCTCCTCCGCGGTGTACAGGCCCGGCCGGTCGCCGAGGAACGCGATCCGCCGGTGGCCGTGCCCGATCAGGTGCGCGGTGGCATCGTGTGCGCCCCTGCTGTTGGCGACACGGACCGTCGGGCAGGCCAGCCGGCGGGGTGGCCGGTCGACGAACACCACCGGCAGCCCCCGCTGCAGCTCCGGCTCCAGGAACGAGTGATCGCGGCGACAGGACATGATCACCAGACCGTCCACGGCACGGGCCAGCAACCGGTGGATCAGGTACTCCTCGCGATCCGGGTCGGCGTTCGTGCTGACCGCCAGCACCAGGCTGCCCTCGTGCCCGGCGACCCGTTCCACCGAACGGTTCATGATGGCCGCGAACGGGTTGCCGACGTCCTCCAGCACGAGACCGATCGATGCCGACCGTCCGTCCGCACGGCGCAGGGCGTGCGCGGCGTCGTTGAGTCGGTAGCCGAGCCTGGCTGCCGCGGCAAGCACCCGCTCGCGGGTCTGCGGGGACGCACCGACCTCGTCGTTGATCACCCTGGAGACGGACTTGAGGCTGACGCCGGCGGCCCTGGCCACGTCGTTCATGGTGGGCCGACGCAACCGATCAGCCATGTCCCAGGGTCCTGTCCACGGCATGAACTCTGGCATCCTCCGGCGTGCTCGGCCACCGCAGGCGGGGAACGATCTGCCTCAACCCGGCGCCCTCGCGATCACCGTGATGGTGCCGGGGGCAACCTCGGTGAATCCCGCGTCACGCACCGCCAGCAGGTGGCGGTCCGTCCACGCCCGGCCCTGATCCTGCCGAACCGGACGGCCCAGGTCCACCCACTCGGCGGCGGCGACCCGATGCACGCCGACCGGGTAGCCCCGATCCCGCCACCGGGTGAGCCTGGCTCGTCCGACCGAACCGTCCCGGGACAGCAGAGCGGCGCAGATCATTCCGGCGTGCCCGGCCTGGGCCATCGCCTTGCCGACGGTCATCGGGATGTCCACGGGCAGCCAGAGGCCAAGCGTGCCGTCCGGCCCCGGCCCGGGGTCGGCAGGCGGCTCGTCGACCGGCACGTCGGTGCCACCGACCTGTAGCCGGGAGATCCTCGGGTCCAGTTCGGCGGCGAGTCCCGGGACCAGCACCCTGACCTGGGTGCCCGCATCCGCCGCGGCCACACCCGGCAGGTCCTGGGCGGCAGCCCAGTGTGCGCCCCGCGCCCGACGGGTCACCTTGCGGATATGCCCGCGCACGTACTGGGCGACCGCGTCGTGCCATTCGCCGCCCGGCCCGGCACGCTCGTCGAGGCAGATCGCGGCGGCTCCGCCGGCGGCCAGCGCGACCGCCCGGTGCCAGGACGGCGGCTCGGCGCGCTCCATCCGCAGCACCAGCTGCATCGCGCGGATGTCCGACTGCGCCTCCTCTCGGTCCGACAGCACCTGAGCGGCATCAAGGCCGAGCCAGTGCGCGTACCGCTCGGCGAGCGGGGCCAGCACGGACCCCGGGGCGGCTCCGATCGGCTCGCTCATTCGATCGGCACGCGGCGCAACGTGCCGTCCGCGGCGTCGGCGGCCTCGATCTCGTCCCTGGAGATGCCCAGGATGAACAGGATCGGGTCCAGGAACGGCTGGTTCAGCGTTGTGTCGGCGAATCCGGCGACGACCGGCTTGGCGTTGAAGGCGATGCCCAGACCGGCCGCGGACAGCATGTCGATGTCGTTGGCCCCGTCGCCCACCGCGACCGTCTGGGCCAGGTCGACCCCGAACTCGGCGGCGAACCGCCCGAGCGCCTGCGCCTTGCCGGCACGGTCAACGATGTCGCCGACCACGCGTCCGGTCAGCCGGCCGTCGACCACCTCCAGCGTGTTGGCGGCCGCGAAATCCAGCTCGAGCTCGTCGACCAGATGGCTGGTGACCTGGGTGAACCCGCCGGACACCACCCCGCACCGGAAGCCGAGCCGCTTGAGGGTCCTGATCGTGGTGCGGGCTCCCGGGGTGAGCACCAGGGCCGCACCGACCTCGTCCAGCACGGCGGCGTCAAGCCCCTCCAGCATTGCCACCCGCGCCCGCAACGAGTCCGCGAAGTCGAGCTCGCCGCGCATCGCGGCTGCCGTGATCTCCTCGACACTGGCCCGGGTGCCGGTGTGATCGGCCAGCATCTCGATCACCTCGCCGGTGATCAGGGTCGAATCCACGTCGAACACGATGAGCCGCTTGGCCCGCCGAGCGATGCCGATCCGCTCGACCGCGATGTCGACGCCCGCGATCGCCGCCACGTCGACCACTGCCGACCGCAATGCCTCGTCGTCGGGGGCACTCACCGTCAGTTCCAGGCCGGTCACCGGGTAGTCGGCGATCCGCCGGATCGTCTCGATGTTCACGCCCAGCGTGCCCAGCCGCAGCGTCAGCTCGCCGATTGCCGATGCCTGCAGCGGGCGGCCGAGCACCACGACCGCGTGGGTCGCGTTGCGGCGCATGTCATCACCGGGTTGGTCGACGCCGACCCGCACCGCCATGCCCATCGACCGCATGGCCCGCTCGACGTCGACCCTGATCGGAAGCGGGTCCTCGGTGGTACGCACGAGCACCCCGAGGGTCAGCCGACCGCGGATGACCGCCTGGTCGATGTCAAGGACCTCGACACGATGCGTGGCCAGCGCGGTGAACAACTCACCGGTGACACCGGGTCGGTCGTGCCCGGTGACCGTGACCAGAACAGTGGACAGCGACTCACCCGCCGAACGGTGCCGTCGACGACCCGGAGCCCTGGCCCTCCGGGATCTTCAGGTGGGCGCTGGCCTCGGCCTCGTCCAGCGGCTTCCAGCCCCGCTTGGGATGGGCCTCGGACCGCATCCGTTCGATCATGTACGGGTGATGCAGCTCGAAGGCGGGCCGCTCCGACCGGATCCGTGGCAGCGAGGTGAAGTTGTGCCGGGGCGGCGGCGAGCTCGTGGCCCATTCCAGCGAGTTGCCGTAACCCCAGGGGTCGTCCGCGGTGGTGATCTCGCCGTACCGCCAGGACCGGATGACGTTCCAGATGAACGGGATGGTGGAGAAGCCGAGGACGAACGCGCCGATGGTGGACACGGTGTTCAGGGTGGTGAAGCCGTCGGAGGGCAGGTAGTCCGGGTACCGGCGGGGCATGCCCATGTTGCCCAGCCAGTGCTGCACCAGGAATGTGGCGTGGAAGCCGATGAAGGTCGTCCAGAAGTGCAGCCGGCCCAGCCGCTCGTCCAGGAAGCGGCCGGTGAACTTCGGGAACCAGAAGTAGATGCCGCCGTAGGTGGCGAACACGATGGTGCCGAACAGCACGTAGTGGAAGTGCGCCACCACGAAGTACGAGTCGGACACGTGGAAGTCCAGGGCCGGCGCGGCCAGGATGACCCCGGTCAGCCCACCGAACAGGAAGGTGACCAGGAAGCCGGCGGCGAACAGCATCGGCGTCTCGAAGCTGACCTGCCCCCGCCACATCGTCCCGATCCAGTTGAAGAACTTCAGGCCGGTCGGGATGGCGATCAGGAACGTCATGAAGCTGAAGAAGGGCAGCAGCACGGCGCCGGTGGCGAACATGTGGTGCGCCCACACCGCCACGGACAGCGCGGCGATACCCATCAGCGCGTAGACCATGCCCCGGTAGCCGAACAGCGGCTTGCGGCTGAACACCGGGATGATCTCGCTGATGATGCCGAAGAACGGCAGCGCGATGATGTACACCTCGGGATGTCCGAAGAACCAGAACAGATGCTGGTAGAGGATCGCGCCGCCGTTGGCCGGGTCCAGGACGTGAGACCCGAAGTGCCGGTCCGAGGCCATGCCCATCAGCGCGGCCGTCAGGATCGGGAAGGCGATCAGCACCAGGATCGAGGTGATGAAGATCGCCCAGGTGAACATCGGCAGTCGCCACATGGTCATGCCGGGGGCGCGCATGCAGATCACGGTGG
>CAYZBB010000108.1:17589-21904 GCA_964476495.1 uncultured Actinomycetes bacterium
CACGGTGGTGATCATGTTCACGCCGCCCAGGATGGTGCCGAGGCCCGAGACGGCCAGGCCCATGATCCACAGGTCGCCGCCGACGCCGGGCGAGTGCTCGGCCAGTGACAGCGGGGTGTAGGCGGTCCAGCCGAAGGCGGCCGCCCCGCCCGGGGTGAAGAAGCCGGAGGCGGCGATCAGCGCGCCGAAGAAGTACAGCCAGTACGACAGCGCGTTCAGGCGCGGGAACGCCACGTCGGGCGCGCCGATCTGCAGCGGCAGCACCAGGTTCGCGAACCCGAAAACCACCGCGGTTGCGTAGAACAGCAGCATGATCGTGCCGTGCATGGTGAACAGCTGGTTGAACTGTTCCGGAGTGAGGAACTGCATGCCCGGCTGGGCCAGCTCGGAGCGCATGAACAGCGCCATCAGGCCGCCGATCATGAACCAGGCGAACGAGGTGGCGATGTACATGATCCCGAGAACCTTGGGATCGGTGGTGTGGAAGTACTGCAGGAACTTCGCCCCGCGGTGCGCCCGATGCACCGGGTACGGCCGGGTCACCACGGGACGGGGTGCTACTGCGGTCACAGTTGAGCCTCCAGCGGTTCGGCGCACGCTCGGGGTCGTTCACACGTCACGCCCAGGTCGCGACGAGATGAGCTTAATCCGACGAGGCGTAGAACACTCCGCGAGGGGTGGACGAGTTTCACCGCGCCGCGCCGGACGGCGCCTGCAGCACCTCGCCGACGTACCGCTCCGGCGGCCGGGAGAGCAGCGGGCGAAGGTGCTCGGCCACCCAGGCGCCGCCGGGTCCACCGCTGATCGCGGCGAGCGTTTCGGGTGTCTGCCCGATGACCACCATCATGTGGTGGTCCTGGTCGACCCGGACCAGTTGGGCGGAAACGAAGCCAGGGATCTCCCGGCAGGCCGGGAGTGCCTCGCGCTCGAGCGCGATCAGGGCCTCGTCCGGCACGGGGCGAGTGAAGTAGAGGTGGTTCACCACGATGTGCATGACGGTCTCCATGGGCCCGCTGAGAGCAACTGCGAGAACGCTGAGAGCGTAAGGCCGGTCCGTCCTGGTTGGATGTGCGGGCCGTTTCGCCCGGTCGACGTGGGTGGACTACCGGGTGGCGATGCCGGTGACCGCGACTACAGACGGTGGATGACCTCGGCGATCGACTCGCCCAGCCACTCGGCGTACTCCTCTTCGGACCAGCCCCGCTCGCCGGTGAGCAGCAGTGACACCTCCGGAGAGATCAGCGCCCAGACCACGTCGCCGGCACGTTCGAGAGCGGCGGCGTCCGCCCCCGGGGGGGCCAGCCGGGAGACGAGGTCGCGGGCGCCGGCGAGCCTTTCGGCGCGCGTCTGTGCCACAACGTCGCGAAGCGCCGGCTCGTCCCCCGCGTCGGCCATGACCTTCAGCACTGGTGCAATCCGCCCGAGGAGCGCGGCCGAGAGCCGGCCGAAAGTCCGCGCGGCCGTGCGCGAGTCCGGCTCCGCCAGCATGGCGAGGTAATCCGCACGCTGGGCAACCGGGACCGCGTCATGATCGCCGACCACCGCGACGTCGTAGATCGCCTTGAGCAATCTGGGCTTGGTGCCGAATGTCTTGTACAAGGTCTCGCGGGACACCCCGCACTCGGCGGCGATGCCGGACATCGAGCTGGCTGCGTAGCCCTCGCGGATGAAGACTCTCCGCGCGCCGTCAACGATCCGCGTCCGCGTGGCCAGGGCCTGCTCCACCCGGAGCGTCGACGCGTAGCCACGCTTGACCCCCGCTCGGCCGCGTTCTACAGTCATATTGATTCCACATACTGTCGATCGAATACAAGGTCTGTCCGATGATATCCGACTCTCGATCGCTACCACCTCCTCCTGGGCGTGTTGCCCTGGTCACCGGCGGCACCGACGGCCTCGGGCGGGCCGTGGCCCTCGCACTCGCCCGACGCGGGCATCGGGTGCTCATCGTCGGCCGCAGCCACCAACGGGCCGCCGCCGTGCTGGCCGACCTGCGCAAGGCCGGCCCGCACAACGCGGGCGTGGGCGCAGAACCGGCGTTCATTCGCGCCGACCTGTCGCTGCTCACCGAAACCCACGCCATGACGCGCCGGGTTCGCACGCTCACCGATCGCCTCGACGCAATCGTGTGCTGCGCAGGCGTGCTGACAACCATTCCCTCCTGGACCGAGGAGGGGCACGAGTCGGCCATGGCACTGAGCTACTTCTCGCGCGTGCTGACCGTGCGTGCACTGTTGCCGCTGGTGCGAACGTCCCCTGCCGGCCGCATCGTCCTTGTAGCGAACGCCGGAAAGTACCGGACCCCCCTCGACCCCTCCGACCTCGACTATCGCAACGGGCGAGCCGGGATCGCAGTGGCGGGGCGGACGCAGGTGGCCAACGACCTTTTCGCCGTCGAGCTGGCCGAACGCCTGAGCGGCGGCCGGGTCGAGGTGACCTGCGTCTACCCAGGCCTGGCCCGGACGAATGTGCTGCGCAACTCGCGCGGCCTTCCCGCCGTGGCACGGCTGCTGCTGCGGGTCGGCCAGCAGGTCGTGGGGAGGGACCCCGACGAGGCTGCCGAGACACCGGCCGCGCTGGCGTCGGCGGAGCATGCGGGGCACAACGGCAGGTTCTTGGGCCCCGGTCTGCGCGAGATCGCCGTGCCTGCGCGAGTCGCCGACCCGATGGCTCGCGTGGCCCTCTGGACCGCGACCGAGGCAGCCCTCACCAGAAGCAGCTACGCCGGCTGACCGAACCCGGCCTGCCCAGCTAGAGACTGGCGTACAGGCCGTGATCGATGGACACGCATAGGAAGTTGCGGCGTCGGGTTATGCGGCTCGTGGCGGCGTGATCGAATGGACGCCGAGGTAGTGGGCCAGGGCCAGCTCCACCTCGGCCAGCTGGTCCCGGGAGAGATAGTCCACGGGGTCGCCGATCAGGTAGTCGGTGTCGATCGAGCGGATCTGATCGACCAGTATCCGAGTCGGACGGCCCGCCACTTCCAACTCGGGTCGGTGGATCGCAGGCTGGGCCGAGGTCGAGGCAGGGATCACGGTGACCACCGACAGTGGCGACTCCGACGGGGAGACCACCAGGCCGAGTCGTTTCCCACGCTGTTCGTGGCCGCGTGCCTGGCCGAGGTCGATACGGTATACGGCGCCGCGGATCACCAGGCTTCCGGCTCCGCATTGACGTCCTCGTCCTTGATGCTCTCGGCGTCGGTGTGAAACTGGCCGAGCCACCGTTCGTGATCTAGGAGCCGCAGCGCGCGGCGCAGCGTGTCGGAGGTGCTCTCGCCGGGACGGGCGGCCTCGCGAAGGATGCGCTCGTCCTCGTCCGTGGGGCGGAAACCGATCGTCGACGACATGGCAACGAGTCTACGCTCGTGTTCAACAATTGTTTAACAGACCACGGTGTCGATGGTCTCGGCGCCGGAATCACGCGCTACTAGCGCTGGTCTCGGATCGCGCCCTCACCGGACGTGTGCCTCCGTCACAAGAGGCGATCCTGGGTCGGCGCGCGCGTCCGCGCGTCTGACCACGGTCGGATGCACATCTCTGCCTACGGCTGGGCGCGTTGGTCAGGGGCGGATGGTTGTGTCGGTGTCATGGCAGGTTCAACCCTGAGCCCGGGTGTCGCGATGGATGTCGCGGCTGAGTCCGCGCGATGCGGCGATGGCCGAGAGACTGGCGGCGAGCCGATCCAGATCGTCCTCGTCGAGGCCCTGAGTAAAGGCCCTCTCGTGGGCTTCAGCGATGGGGCGCAGTGCCGCGAGGAGCCGCTGCCCGTCGGGCGTGAGGTGCACTTCGTGGCTGCGGCGGTCGGTCGCGCTGCGCCGTCGCTCGACGTGGCCGGCGCGCTCGAGCCGGTCCAGGACGGCCACGACCCGGCTCGGCCCCACGCCGAGCTGCTCGCTCGCCGCCTTCTGGCTGATCCCGGGGTTGCGTCCGATCATGCGCAGCAGTCCCGCCTCGGATGCGGTAATGCCCAGGGGCGTGAGTGCCTCCTCGAAGGCGGCGGAGGCGTCTGCGCCGAGCTGGGCGAGCAGGAAGGCGATACGGCGCGGGCGGCGAGCGTTCATATGTCAGCTTCGCCGCCGGCGGATTCGCGCACGTCCTCGGGCTCGGGCTGCTCGTCGCGGGCATCGCCGTCCCGGCCCTGCTGCTGCGTCTGGTCCCGACATGGTTCGCGTGGGTCGGCCTTGTGATCGCTGTGCTCGCCGAGCTGAGCTTCCTGACCATGGTGCTCGAGCCGCTGCAGTTCCTGATCCCGATCGGCCGGTTCGGATCGCTGATCTGGCTCGTCGCCGCCGGGTTCCTGCTCCCCAAGACCC
>CAYZBB010000109.1:0-21429 GCA_964476495.1 uncultured Actinomycetes bacterium
GCAGATCGGGGAGCAGATCGGGGAGCAGATCGGGCAGCAGGGCGTGGAGCCGGGCGCGGAGCACCGGCAGGATTCGATCACGGCCACGAAGGAGGGCTGAAACATGGCCAATGAGGACGTGGGCGGCGGTCGGGAGGGCCGCGGCGCCGCCGACCTGGACGCGGCCGCGCCACCGGCGCCGCCCGGACAGGTGGACACCCGGCTGATCGAGGACGTCGAGGAGGCGCTCAAGGACGTCGTCGATCCCGAACTCGGCATCAACATCGTCGATCTGGGCCTGGTGTACGACCTGACCGTGGACCCGGACAACGTCGCGATCATCGACATGACCCTGACCAGCGCCGCCTGTCCACTGACCGACATGATCGAGGACCAGGTCGCGGCCGCGCTCACCGGCCCGGACGCCGGCCTCGTCGACGACTTCCGGATCAACTGGGTGTGGCTGCCGCCGTGGGGACCCGAGCGGATCACCGAGGACGGCCGGGACCAGATGCGGGCGTTGGGTTTCAACATCTAGCCATTGCTCGCCGCAAGGGCTTGTCCCGGCTCCGCCGGGGCCCGACACCTGACCATTGCTCGCCGCAAGGGCTTGTCCCGGCTCCGCCGGGGCCCGACACCTGACCATTGCTCGCCGCAAGGGCCTGTTCCGGCTCCGGTCGTCTCACAGACCCGGGCCGGAACACTGAGCAGTCGGTGACGACGGTGTCACCCGACCGACCGGTGAACGCCGCGCAGGCCGGGTACGGTGCCCAACGGTGTGCCGGTCGCCGGCCACACATCGACCCGCCGACCGCCCGGAGAGACCCCGATGCCGCCGCCCGTCCCGCCGCCGGACACCCCACGCCCGGACCTGGACTCACACGAGGGCCCGCGCGAACCGGTGGAGCAGGTGGGCCGCCAGGAGGTCGTCGGGTTCGAGCCGGATCAGCTGGCCGGATTCCGCATCGGCGTCACGTCGGACCGACGTTCGGCCGACCTGATCGCCGCGCTCGAGCGACGCGGCGCCGAGGTCCTGCACGCGCCGACGCTGCGGATCGTGCCCGCCGAGCAGGACGACAGGCTGATTCGGGCAACCGAGCAGGTCATCGCGGCGAGTCCGGACCTGGTGCTCGTCACGACCGCCTACGGGCTTCGCGGCTGGCTGGAGGCCGCGGACGCCGCGGGGCAAGGGCCGGACCTGCTGGACGTGCTCGCCCGGGCGCGAGTCCTGGTGCGGGGTCCCAAGGCACGCGGGGCGGTGCGGGCCGGTGGTCTGACCGACGACGGGATGAGCACCGAGGAGACCACCGCATCCCTGGTCGATCAGGTGCTCGCCGAAGGGGTTGCCGGCCGAACCGTCGCCGTGCAACTGCACGGCTTCGTCGATGAGGAGCAGCTGGCCCGGCTGCGATCGGCCGGTGCCTCGGTGATCACCGTGGCGCCATACCTGTGGACGGGCCCGGTCGAACCCCAGCGGGTGATCCGGCTGCTGGACGCCATCGCCACCCGGTCCCTCGACGCCGTCACCTTCACCAGCGCACCGGCGGCCGAGGCGTTGCTGGTGGCCGCGGGTGAACGTGGCCTGCTGGATCCCGTGCTGGCCGCGCTCCGGTCGGACGTGGTGCCGTTCGCGGTCGGGCCGGTCACCGCCGCCCCGCTGCACACCGTGGGCATCGAGGGGGTCTACCCGGATAGATACCGGCTCGGCGCGCTGGTCCGGACGCTGTGCGAATACCTGATCGAGCACCAGGTCCGGCGGTTGCCGACCCGGCACGGGCTGCTGGAGATCCGGGGTCGCAACGCCGATCTCGACGGGCAGCGAGTGACGCTGTCGCCCACCTCGGTGCTCGTGCTGCGCCGGCTCGCCGACGCAGCCGGCGCGGTCGTGCCGAAGGCGCGACTGCAGGAGGTGCTGGTGGACTCGGACGACGACCACGCCCTCGAGGTGGCCGTCGCCCGCCTGCGCCAGTCACTGCCGCAGCGCGGACTGATCGCCACGGTCATCAAACGTGGCTACCGGCTCGACGTCTGACCGTCCACCGGGCGGGGCGCGCCGCCGTCCTGCATGATCGACTGCCATGCCGACCTCACCGCACTGGGTTTCGCTCACCCGCGCCGACGCCACCTTCGCCAGCGACCTGGGCAGCGTGCAGGTCGTCGACGCCGACCGGCTGCCGATCCTCAAGCACCTGTCCATCAAGCGGGTGCTGCTGAAGCCGGGCGCGATCCGCGAGCCGCAGTGGAACGTGAACGCCAACCAGCTGGCCTACGTGCTGCGCGGAACCGTGTTGGTGTCGATGCTGGGCGATCACAACCAGTTCAGTTCCTTCGTGGTCGATGCCGGCCAGATGTACCACGTGGAGTCGGGCGCCGTGTACCACATCGAGAACGTGGGCGAGGATGAATCGGAGATCATCGTCGCACTGCGGTCGGAGCGACCGGCCCACTTCTCCCTCCGGGACAGCATGTCGGCCATGACCGACGCGGTGCTGGGCAACACCTACGACCTGCCCGCCTCCGCATTCGACGCCTTCGCCCGACCGGCGGCCGCGCAGATCGTGGCCCGGCGGGGGAGTGTGGCGGTCGAGACGACGCAGCGCCTGCCCAACGCGCACCTGTTCGATGCGCAGGGCCAACGGGCGCCGCTGAGCTACGCGTACGGGTCGGCCCATCTGGCGCGCAGACAGTTCTGGGCCGCGCTGCAGGACATCTCGATGTACTCGCTGCGGGTACGCGAGAACGGCATGCGGGCACCGCACTGGCACCCGGTGACCGCCGAGATGGGTTACGTTGCAACGGGTCACGCCCGGATGCGGATCCTGGATCCGGATCGGACCCTGGACGAGTACCTGCTCGGGCCGGGCGATGTGTACTTCGTGCCCCGGGCGTACCCGCACCACATCGAGGTGATCGGCGACGACGAGTTCCACTTCCTGATCTTCTTCGATCAGCCGACCCCGGGGGACATCGGTTACCGGGCGACCGCGTCCGCCTTCTCCCGGGAGGTGCTCGCGGCGACCTTCGACGTGCCCGAGCGCCTGCTGCCGACCTTCCCGTTCACCCCGGAGGACCCGCTGATCGTGCCGCGCCGCAATCCCACCGATCCGGTCGGCTGATCCGCGGCCGTCCCCGGCGGTGCCCGAGTCGACCGCGGTCGGACGGGGTACCCAGGTGGCGGGTGCGTGGCGGCGCGCCGTTCCAACCGCGAGGAGGCCGGCGATGGAGCAGACCCAGGCCGGTGACGATGCCGGACGGCTCGGTCACCACCCGCTGCTCGGCCGACCGCACGACCCGCGGCTCGAGGGTCCGATCGCCCAGGCCGAAGCGGTCGCCGGCGCGATCAGCTCCCCGCGGTCACCGCTCGGCCCGAGCGGCCGCCGGTTCAACTGGCGTTCGGCCTTCTTCATCGGTCTGGCCGCCGCCGGCGGTGCCGCGGTCACCATCGGCGCCGTCCGACTCCTGCTGCTGGCCGGGCAGGCACTCCTGCTGATCGCCCTCGGCCTGTTCCTGGCAATCGGCCTGGAACCGGCGGTGTCCTGGCTGATCAACCACCGCCTGCCGCGCTGGGCGGCGGTCGTCGTCGTGCTGGGCGGTCTGCTCGCACTGATCGCCGGGTTCCTGGGCGCGGCGATCCCGGCGCTGGTCGACCAGGGTGGCCGGTTGATCCGGAACGTTCCCGGCTACCTGGCCCAACTGGACGATGCCACAACGACCGTCGGCTGGATCAACCAGCAATTCCACCTGAGCTCGGCGGTGCAGGCCATCCTGGGCGGTGGCGGACCGGGCCTGGCGTCCGGAGTACTGAGCATCGGCGAGGCGATCTTCAGCGCGTTCTCGGCGCTGATCGTGGTGCTGGTGCTGACCACCTACTTCCTGGCCGACTTGCCCCGGGTCCGGGCGACGCTCTACCGGTTCGTGCCCGCGCCGCGGCGACCGCGGGCGGTCCTGCTCGGTGACGAGATCATGGTCAAGGTCGGCGGGTACGTCCTGGGCAATGTGGTGATCTCGGTGATTTCCGCTGTCGTCACCCTCGTCTGGCTGGTAGTCCTCGGCGTGCCCTACCCGCTACTGCTCGCCATCCTGTTCGCCCTGCTGGACCTCGTCCCGGTCATCGGATCGCTGATCGCCGGGGGCCTGGTGGCCCTGGCCGCCTTCTCCGTCTCGGTACCGGTCGGCGTCGCCACCATCGGCTACTTCCTGGCCTACAAGTTCGTCGAGGACTACCTGTTGTCGCCCAAGGTGTTCGGCCGCGTGCTGCGGATGCCCGCCCTGGTCACCGTCTGCGCCATCCTGATCGGCGGATCGCTGCTCGGGCTCGTCGGCGCGTTGATCGCGCTGCCCACCGCGGCCGCGATCATGTTGCTCGTGCGGGAGGTGCTCTTCCCGCGGCTGGACCGGTCCCACACCGATGCCGAACCGGTCGCACCCGCTTCCGGATAGCGACCGGGCCCGGCACCCGGGTCAGCGACCGCGCAGCGAACGGTCGAAGAAGTCGAACATGCGCACGTCGGTGATGCGCCGGCCCAACGGCTGGCAGTGCCAGTTGGCACCCTCCGCCCGCGTGAACCGGGCGAGTTCCTTCGGGCCGGGCAGCAGGTCGTACAGCTGCTGGGACTGGCCGGGCCAGAACTGCTCGTCATCGGGGTCGATGACCAGCATCGGGGTGCGGATCGCGTCGACGACGTCGTACAGGGTGTAGCGACCCATCTCGGTGAAGAACTCGAAGGGATCGCTGATCCCGTACGGGCGGCTGCGGAAGGCGAAGATCCGAGCCACCACCGGGTCCCGGTTGAACTCGTTCATCGAGGCGTTGAAACGCTCCTTGTCACCCGCACTGAGCAGGTCGACCGCCTCACGCGGCAAGTGCTGGGTCCAGCTGGGCAGCAGATCGACCGCTCCCGGATCGACCACGGCCGCCACGAACCGGTGCTCGAACGCCAGCGCCCGCGGCAGCCAGAAGCCGGCCTGGCTGATCCCGTACGCAAGCAGGGTCGCCGGATCCACGTCCGGACGTGCGACCAGGGTGTCCACCACCGGCGTGAGCACGGCCTCCCAGTCCCGCCGGAACGTCACGCCACGCTCGAAGAGCATGGACTGCTGGCCGGGCCCGTCGTACATGGCGACGTTCCAGCCCCGGGCGAGCGCGGCCGTGCCGCCGCTGCAGAACAGAGCACTGAGCGACCCGTCGCTGCCGTTGGTCATCACCAGCGTCGGCCGCGGCGCGCCGGTGTCGTCAGGCCGCAACAGGTAACCCGGGAGAGTGGTTCCCTCGTAAGGAATCTCGATCCGCAGGTGCCTGCCTGCGGACGCGTCGATCATCGCGTCCCAGCTGGCCCGGTGCCGGCGGAAGGTCGGCAGCAGCACCGACTGGTCCGCCATCCCGTCCACCATGCCCTGGCCCCGCGCGTAGAACTCGGCCGCTGTGAGGTAGGCCCATTCGGCCGTGCCCGGGTTGCCGGCCCGGAGCTCGCGGGCCGCCTGCGCGACGAGGTCGTCGGCGGTGCCCGTCCAGGCGGCAAACCAGCTCTCCGGGTCTGCGTCCGTCACCCGGGCGATCGTGGCGAGCACCAGGCCGACGTCACCGGCACCCTGCGCGGCCAGGCCCAGGGCGAGCCTGGTCTCGAAGTCGAAATCGGGGTCGGCGAAGAACCCGTTGTCGATCACCCGATGAGGTGCGGTCGGAGCGACGGTGTCGGTCATCGTGTCTCCAGTGTCCGGTCGGGGTTGGTCGGATCCGCTCTCATGCGGTCGCCGGCGACGAATCGGCGTTCGTCGACGCCGGCAGGGTCGGCTGGGTGCGGTTGGCCTCCGACAGCCGCAACAGCGCGAAGCCGACGAAAGGCAGGGCCACGGCGACCAGCAGGACCAACGTGGTTCCCGCCGTGAACTCCTGCACCTTGGTCAGGATCTCGAACCCGTAGACCACCGCCGAACCCCATAGGAAGACCGCGGAGGACAGCAGCGCGGCGAACCGGGCCTGCCGGCCTCGGCGCAGCGCGTACAGGCCGACGACCGAGATGCCCAGGCTCGCGATCGCCACGCCGAACTGGCTGGGACCGGCGAAGAAGAGCAGCAGCAGGCAGTTCGTCAGGTAGGCCAGACCGACCGCCCACAGCAGGTATTGCTGCATCAGGGTCTCGCTGACCCGCGACGCGGTGACCGGCTTGGGTCCGGTCATGATCAGGACGAGGGCGACCAGCAGGCCGATCACCGGAAGCACCAGGAAGTACAGGGCGATGAAGGGAGCGAGCATGGCCATTGCGCACCAACTTTCGAGGGTCATCGGGGACGCGGGACTCCCGCCGATCCGAACCTAGGAGCAGGCACGGCCCCGAGACATCCGCCACCGGAAGACCGAAACATCCGCCGGTGCGGCAGGGTCCCGCACGCCCCCAATGGCAGGATTGCGCCATGCCCTCGCCACCCGGCGCCACCGACCGGGTCGAGGCGAGCATCGGCGGGCCACGCGCGCAGGCCGAGGAGCAGCTGCGTTCGGTGGTGTCCACGGTCGTGGCCGGGCCGTTCCATCGCGGTGCGTCGGTGTTCCTGGAGGGACCACCCGGGATCGGCAAGACACACCTGGGGCGGTCGGTGACCGCGACGGCCCAGGCCGCCGGGGCGACCGTGCTGTCAGCGCGCGGGGAGGATCGGCGGCGCCGGGTCAGCTTCGCCGTCATCCGCGACCTGTTCGGCCCGCTCGGCGGCGCCGTCGACCCGGCGGAGGCTGCCTTCGAACTGGTCGACTCCCGTTGCGCGGCCGGACCCGTGGTGTGCTGGGTGGACGACGCGCACCATCTCGACGCGGCGTCGATCGGGGTGCTGCGCAGGCTCGTCTGGGCAGCCAGGGACCTGCCGCTGGTGGTGCTGGTCTCCGCTCGCAGCTACCCGCGCCGGGAGCCGTTGGACGTGCTCGCGAACCAGGTCCGCACCAGGATCCGGCTCCCGGTCATGGACCACGACATGGTGGACTCGGTGGTTCGGACGATCACCGGGCGGTCGCCCGGCCCACGGTTGTCGCAGTACCTACGCGCCTCCGGGGGCAACCCGCTCTTCGTCACCGAGATGGTCGCCGCCCTCCGGGACGGCGGGCACCTGACCCGGCCGGCGCCCGACGTCGTCGATCTGCGGGGTGACCCGCGGCCGACCCCGGAAGGCCTGGGCGCGCTGGTCCGCGAGCATCTGCGGCAGCTGGACGAGTCGGTCACCGAGCTGCTGCGGGCGATGACGATCCTCGGTCGCGGGGCAACCCTGGACGACCTGGCCGCGGTGCTCTACGAGTCGTCGGCGTCGTTGTGGATCTCGGTCGACCGCGCGGTGCGATCGGGGCTGGTGGTGTGGGACGCCGCCGATCACCTCGATTTCGGGCACGACCTGTACCGGGAGGCGGCCTACGAGTCGTTGGACAACGTCAGCCGCCAGGCCCTGCACCGCCGCGCGGCCCGGCTGCTGCGCGAGCGTGGAGCCGACGTCGCGCTCGTCGCCGAACATCTGGTCCGGTCCACGGACGGGACGACCAGTGATGTATCCGAGGGTACGGACGCCCAGGTCGAGTTGATCGACGCGCTCCGATCGGCCGCCCGTGAGTCGAGCGCGCACGCGCCCGCGGTGGCCGCCGACCTGCTCAGCGATCTGCAGGCGGTGGTCGGCGCGGACGAGGGCGAACTGGACCGGCTGGTCGTGGAGAGAGCCGGAGCCCTGCACCTGTCGGGGCAGCACGAACGGGCGGAGAGGCTGGCCGACGAACACCTGGCCGTCACCAGGGACCCGCAGACCCGGCAGGAGCTGCACGCGCTGCTGATCCGATCCCAGCTCAACCGCGGCCACACCGGCGCCGCCCTGGAGTCGATCGACCGGCTACTCGCGGTCACGCTCCCAGATCCGGCGCGTCGTCGGCTGTCGGCACTGCGTTGCTGGGTGATGACGATGGCCGGCCGGTGGCGGGAGGCCGAACGGGAGGCCCTGGACATCGTCGACCGGTCCCCGCCGGAGGAGGAACGGCAGGCGCAGGCCTGGGTGCTCACGGTGCTCAGCTGCGCGGCCCATCTGGACGGCCGGTCGGTCGCAGCCACCGAACTCATCGAGCGCCAACTCGCACTGCTCGACGACGGCGCGGACGTGCAGGCCCATCGCAGCGCGCTGGTCTGGCCGGCGGTGTTCGACCTCTCGTCCCGCGGAGTCGACGCCGCGGCCGTGTCCCTCGCGCGTTGCCGCAGGGCGACCGCGGACCTGGGCGCCCGCTGGCTCGATCCCTACCACTGCTTCATCGCGGCGGACATCGCCGCGCGGGCCGGCGAATGGGACGACGCCTCGGCCGAGGTCGACGCCGGCCTGGAGATGGCCGAGGAGATCGGCAGCGGCTGGATCTCCACGGCCGTCGCGCTGCGCGCCTATCTGGACGCCCACCGCGGGCACCCGCGGCTGGCCCGGATCCGTCTCGGCAGGTTCCGCAGGCAGGGCCTGCCGCTGCAGTTCGGCGCCGACGAGCCGGGCCGGGCGGCCCTGGCCGTCCTGGAGACCACACCGGCGCCCGACCGGGCCGTCCGGCTCGCCCGTGACCTGTGGGGCGCCGCCGAGGGGATGGGCCCGGTCTGGATGTTGGAGCTGGCCCCGGACGTCGCGCGGGTCGGGTTGACCGGAGCGGACCAGGAACTGTGCGAGCGCGTCGCGGCGCAGGTGACGACCCTGGACGTGTCCGGTTGCCCGGCGACCGCACCGGTGGTGGACCTGGTAGCCGGCATGAGCATCCGCGACGTGGACCGGATCGAACGGGCGGCCCGAGCCTTCAGGTCCTACGGCGACGTCCTGCACGCCACGTTCGGTTGGGAGGAGTCCGCATGCGCGGCGGCGGCGGCCGGCCAGCGGGACCGAGCCCGGGACCGGTTGGAGCTGGCCGTCGCGGGATATCAGACGATGGGCGCCGTCCCGGATCTGGATCGGCTGTTCGGCCGGGCCAGGAGTCTTGGTCTGCGCCGCGGCCCGCGGGCCAAGCACCGCACGGCCGCATACGGCCCCGCCAGCCTGACCACCACCGAGGTGCGGGTCGCTCGCCTGGTCCAGCAGGGGATGACGAACCCGCAGATCGCCGCGCAGCTGTGGCTGTCGCCGCGCACGGTGCAGACGCACGTCTCGCACATCCTCGCCAAGCTCGGAGTTCGGTCCCGAACCGACGTGACCGGCGTGCAGCTGCCCCCGTGACGACTGCCGACGGATCCGCCGCACCACCCTCGGCCGTACGTCCGCCGGGTAGGTTCGCGCGTATGGATCCGCGCCTGGCACGTCGCAGCGCGGAGGTCCCCGAGCACCCGGCACGCGCCGACGACTGCGACATCCGGGCCGCGACCGACGGCGCCTTTCGCGACGACCTGGAACGGATCCGGTTCTCCCCGTACTTCTCCCGGCTCGCCGCGGTCACCCAGGTGATCTCCCAGGGCGCGTCCGGTCAGGTGGTGCACAACCGCCTCACCCACACCATCAAGGTCACCTCGGTCGCCCGGGGCATCGCCGTCGGGTTGCGCGCCGGCCGGTTCGCCGGGCTGGCGGAGGAACTCGGCGGGTGCGACCCGGTCGTGGTGCAGGCGGCGGCCACTGCGCACGACCTGGGCCACCCACCGTTCGGGCACCTGGGCGAGCGGATCCTCGACCGGATCGCCCGATCCAGGTTCGGCCTGGCCGACGGGTTCGAGGGCAACGCCCAGACCTTCCGCATCCTCACCGAGCTGGACGTGCACGGCGAATCCGGCGAGGGCCTCAACCTGACCGCTGCCGTCCGGGCGGCGGTCCTGAAGTACCCGTGGGCCCGGCTCGGGTACCCGGACCCGCACCCGAGCGTGCTCCGCCACCCGCCGCGGGGCGGTGGGGCAGGGCAGGAGGGCGGCGGATCCGCCAAGTACTCGGCGTACGTGCTCGACGTCGGCGAGATGCGCGAGGTACTCGCTGCCTACCCAAGAATCGCGCCGCTACGGCAGACCGTGGAGTGCTCGGTGATGGACATCGCCGACGACATCGCCTACTCCCTACACGATCTGGACGACTTCCACCGCGCCGGGGTGCTGCAGCACGCCTCCGTCGCGGCCGAGTTCCGCAGCTGGCTGCGGCGGCGGGCAACCCTGACCGGGCGCACGCTGTCGCCGCAGGACCGCCGGCCCGGGTTCGCCCTGGAACGGTTGCGGCGCCACCTGCGCGATCGGGACGAGTGGATCTTCGACGACGAGGCCTTTGCGGTGGCCGTCGGCCGGGTCGCCACCGACCTGCTGGACGGCCTGCTGGCCGTGCCGTTCGACTCGTCCATTGCGGCCGAGCGGGCCATCGGCACCTTCACCCGCAGCTGGATCGAGCACCTGCAGGCGTCGGTCGAGATGACGGCCGACCCGCCGACCCGGGCCGGTCACGTCGTGCTGGGCCGTCAGGCGTGGCACGAGGTGGCGGTGCTCAAGTTCGTGCATCAGCGATTCGTGCTCGACCGCCCGGACCTGGCCCTTTTTCAGCGGGGTCAGGCGCAGGCGCTCACCTCGCTGGTCGCCGACCTCGAGTCCTGGCTGACCGACCCGATCGACTCGGGACGGGCACCCCGGCGGCTCGTCGACCTGGTGGAGCTGGCGACGGCCGGCTACCGGCGGGCGGCGCGCGACGAACCCGAACTCCTGCGCGGCCCGACCGGCGAGCCGTCGACCGGGCGGGAGGACGTGGTCCGGCTCGGGCGCGGCCGGGGGATCATCGACTACGTCGCCTCGCTGACCGACGACCGCGCCGGCGCCGCGGCGCGCACCCTGTCCGGCCGCACCGGTCAGCTGTTCGAGGCGGGGTCCGGGCTGTGACCCGTCGCCGGGCAGTGGCGGGCGGCGGCACCGAGGTCGAGGTGCCGGCCGACCGCCTGGTCGGCTGGGTGGGCCGCTTCGGGTCCCGCAACGGCGGCCTCGCCGACCTGTCCACCGACGGCGAGACCGTCCGGATCCGTGGCGGGGACGGCACTATCGCCGTCCTGCAGGTGCCGTTCGGGCCGATGGCGACCGGTGACCGCCAACCGGGCGCGCCCGGCGGAGCCGGGGCAAGCAGTCGCGGCGAGCAAGCGGAGCCGGTGGAGTCGCTGCTCGACCATCTCGCGTCGCTCGGCCCGTTGGGCCTCATCCTGGTCCGCGGGGGAGCGCATTCGGTCGGTATCGCACGTGGCGGGGTGGTGCAGCATTCGTCCACCGACCGGGCCTACCTGCAGGGCCGGACCGCCGCCGGCGGCTGGTCGCAGCAGCGGTTCGCCCGGCGACGCGGCAACCAGCGCGCGGCGTCGCTGGCCGAGGCGGCGCAGACGGCCGCCCGGCTGCTGGTGCCGCAGACCCTGGACGGGCTGGTGCTCGGTGGCGACCGGACGGCGCTGACCGAGGTGCTGGCCGACCCGCGGCTCGCCCCGCTCCGCGATCTGCCCACGCGCACCTTTCCGGACGTCCCCGAGCCGCGGCGGACCGTCCTGGACGACGTGGCCGCCCGCAGTCTGAGCGTGCCGATCGTGATCGAGCCCGCCACCCCGTGATATCAAGCACTGCCCCGGTTTTGAACGAGCAGGAGAACAGCAGTGACCGAGCCCGACACCGCCCAGCAGATCGTCGCCCGCATCGCCGGCGAGCTGAACGCCCAGCCCTGGCAGGTGAAGGCGGCGGTGGCCCTGCTGGACGAGGGGGCGACGGTTCCGTTCATCGCCCGCTATCGCAAGGAGGTGACCGGGTCGCTGGACGACGCGCAGCTGCGCGACCTCACCGAACGCCTGGATTACCTGCGCGATCTGGCCGACCGCAAGAAGACGGTGCTGGAATCCATTGCCGCACAAGGCAAGCTGACCGACGAACTGGCCGCGTCGATCCGGGACGCCGACACCAAGGCCAGGGTCGAGGACATCTACCTGCCGTACAAGCCAAGGCGTCGCACCAAGGCGCAGATCGCCCGGGAGGCGGGGCTCGAACCGCTGGCTGACGGCCTGCTCGGCGACCCGTCCGTGCAGCCGAACGCGGCCGCTGCCGCGTTCGTCGACGCCGGAAAGGGTGTCGCCGATGTCGATGCCGCCCTGGCCGGCGCAAGGGCGATCCTGACTGAACGGTTCGGCGAGAACGCCGACCTGGTCGGCGAACTCCGCGAGACGCTGTGGCAGCGTGGGCGTCTGGTCAGCAAGCTGCGCGACGGCGGGCACACCGACGCGAGCCGATTCGCCGACTACCACGATTTCAGCGAGCCGGTGAGATCCATGCCGTCGCACCGCATCCTGGCGTTGTTCCGGGGCGAGAACGCGGGCGTGCTGACCATCACCGTCGATCCGGAGTCCGAACCGTCGGATGTCACCGTTCCGGCGGCACTCTCGGACTACGAACGGCGGATCGCCGGCACCTTCGGCATCGCCGATCGCGGTCGCCCGGCCGACGGATGGCTCATCGACAGCGTCCGCTGGGCCTGGCGCACCCGGATCGCCGTGTCGCTGGGCATCGACGTGCGCACCCGGCTGCGGCAGGCCGCCGAGGCCGACGCGGCCGCCGTGTTCGCCGCCAACCTCAAGGACTTGCTGCTGGCCGCGCCCGCCGGCAGCCGACCCACCCTCGGCCTTGACCCCGGGTACCGCACCGGCGTCAAGGTCGCCGTTGTCGACGGCACCGGCAAGGTCGTGGCCACGGACACCATCTACCCGCACCAGCCCGCCAACAGGTGGGACGCCTCCCTCGTGGCGCTCGAACGCCTGGTCAGGGCGCACGCGGTCGAGTTGGTGGCCATCGGCAACGGCACCGCTTCCCGCGAAACCGACAAGCTGGCAGGCGATCTGGTCAAACGCTGCCCCGGACTGACCAAGGTGGTGGTGTCCGAGGCCGGCGCCTCGGTGTACTCGGCCTCGCCCTACGGGTCGTCGGAACTGCCGGATCTGGACGTCTCACTGCGCGGCGCGGTGTCCATCGCCCGGCGCCTGCAGGACCCGCTGGCCGAACTGGTCAAGATCGACCCGAAGTCGATCGGCGTGGGTCAGTACCAGCACGACATTGCCGAGTCCACCCTCGCCCGCTCCCTCAACGCTGTGGTGGAAGACTGCGTGAACGCCGTCGGCGTCGAGGTGAACACCGCATCGGTGCCGCTGCTGTCCCGGGTGTCCGGGGTGACCACCACCCTGGCCGAGAACATCGTCAGGCACCGGGACGTCAACGGGCCCTTCACATCCCGTCAAGACCTGAAGAACGTCGCCCGGCTCGGTCCCAAGGCCTACGAGCAGTGCGCCGGATTCCTGCGGATCCGCGGAGGATCCGACCCGCTGGACTCCTCGGGCGTGCATCCGGAGGCGTATGCGGTGGTGCGGCGCATCCTGGCCCGCACCGGCGGGGACATCCGCAACCTGGTCGGCAACTCCAAGATGCTGCGCACCCTGCGGCCGCAGGAGTTCACCGACGACACCTTCGGAGTGCCCACGGTCACCGACATCCTGGCGGAGCTGGACAAGCCCGGTCGCGATCCACGGCCGGCGTTCACCACCGCAACCTTCGCCGACGGCGTCGAGAAGATCGGCGACCTCCGGGTCGGCATGGTGCTCGAGGGTGTGGTCACCAACGTCGCCGCGTTCGGTGCATTCGTCGACGTCGGCGTGCATCAGGACGGTCTTGTGCATGTGTCCGCGATGTCCAGGACGTTCGTCAGCGACCCCCGGGAGGTCGTCACCTCAGGCCAGGTCGTCAAGGTCAAGGTGATGGGCGTCGACGAGCAGCGCAAGCGGATCTCGCTGACGCTGCGACTGGACGACGAGCCGGGCGCGCCAGCCGGGAAGCCTGTCGGGCAACGGCAGGGCGGTGGTGACCGGTCCGGGCAGGCGCGGCAGGGCGGTGGTGACCGGCAGGGCGGTCAGCGGGACCGGGGTCGCCAGGGAAGCGACCGGGAACGGTCCGCCCCTGGCGGGTCCATGGCCGATGCGCTGCGCCGCGCCGGGTTCGGGCAGTAGCCGCAGGCAGACCTGTGTCGCTCGTCGCATGGAGCCGCGCGGATCGCGGTTGACGGGCAGCGATGAACACGCGCCGTCCCGGTAGAATCGCCACACGTGATCACCGCGACCGGTCTGGAATTGCGGGCCGGGACCAGGATCCTGCTCGCCGACACCGCCCTGCGCGTCCACCAGGGCGACCGCATCGGCCTTGTCGGCCGCAACGGTGCCGGCAAGACCACCACCCTGCGCGTGCTGGCCGGCGAGTCCCTCCCGTACGCGGGCGCCGTCACCGCATCGACCCCGGTGGGCTACCTGCCGCAGGACCCCCGGGAGGGTGACCTGCAGGTCACTGCGAAGAACCGGGTGCTGTCCGCGCGCGGCCTCGACGTGCTGGTGGCGGACCTGGAGAAGGTCCAGATCCGGATGGCCGAGCTGACCGATCCGGACGAGCTGGACGCCGCGACACGGCAGTACGGGCGGATCGAGGAACGCTTCGCCGCCCTCGGCGGGTACGCCGCCGAGTCGGAAGCCGCCCGCATCTGCTCCAATCTCGGCCTACCCGACAGGGTGCTTGGCCAGCAGATGAAGACGCTGTCCGGCGGTCAGCGCCGGCGGGTCGAGCTGGCCCGTATCCTGTTCGGTGCTCGTGCCGAGGACGGCGCCGGCTCGGGCACGATGCTGCTGCTGGACGAACCGACGAACCACCTGGACGCCGATTCGATCGTCTGGCTGCGCGACTACCTGCGGCTCTTCGCAGGCGGCGTCGTGATCATCTCCCACGACGTGGACCTGCTGGCCGCCGTGGTCAACAAGGTGTGGTTCCTGGACGCCGTGCGCGGCGAGCTCGACCCCTACAACATGGGGTGGTCCCGGTACCTGGAGGCGCGGGCGACCGATGAGCAGCGCCGGCGCCGTGAGCGGGCGAACGCGGAGAAGAAGGCGTCCGCGCTGATGGCGCAGGCGGCCAAGCTGGGTGCCAAGGCCACCAAGGCCGCCGCCGCGCACCAGATGGTGCGCCGGGCCGAGAAGCTGATGTCCGGCCTGGACGACGTGCGGGTGGCGGACAAGGTCGCCCGGATCCGGTTCCCGCAGCCGGCTCCCTGCGGCCGCACGCCGCTGACCGCGGCCAACCTGTCCAAGTCCTACGGCTCGCTCGAGGTGTTCACCGGCGTCGACCTGGCCATCGACCGGGGCAGCCGGGTCGTCGTGCTCGGGTTCAACGGCGCCGGCAAGACCACCCTGCTGCGGCTGCTCGGCGGGTTCGAGACCCCGGACACCGGGGAGGTGGTGCCCGGGCACGGGCTCAAGCTGGGCTATTACGCGCAAGAGCACGAGACCATCGATCCGGACGCCACCGTCTGGGAGAACACCAGGCACGCCGCGCCGGACGCCGGCGCCCAGGAGCTGCGCAACCTGCTGGGCTCGTTCATGTTCTCCGGCGAGCAGCTTGACCAGGCCGCCGGGACCCTGTCCGGCGGGGAGAAGACCAGGCTCGCGTTGGCCGGGCTGGTATCCTCCGCCGCCAACGTGCTGTTGCTGGACGAGCCGACCAACAACCTGGATCCGGCCAGCCGCGAGCAGGTGCTGGAGGCGCTGCGCCGGTACGCCGGGGCGGTCGTCCTGGTCACCCACGACCCAGGCGCGGTGACCGCGCTGCAACCCGAACGGGTGATCCTGCTGCCCGACGGCACCGAAGATCACTGGTCACCCGATTACCTCGATCTGGTCGAGCTCGCCTGATCCGGTCCGGCGTCCACCAGTGGCGGGGTCGGTGGTTCTGTTCGATCATGGACGGCAGCACCGCCCGACCGCCGAAATGACCGGGCCTCCAACCGAGGGGTGGCGACGTGGCCACAGAAACGAAAACAGTATCGAAGACGGCCAAGACCGCGACGATCAAGAAGGGCGCCCGGATCACCGGAGCGGCCAGGGAGAAGCTGGCCGCCGACCTGCGCAAGAAGTATGAGAAGGGCCAGAGCATCCGCGCCCTGGCCGAGGGCACGGGCCGGTCCTACGGCTTCGTGCACCGGTTGCTGCTCGACGCCGAGGTTCCGCTGCGCGGGAGGGGCGGCGCCACCCGGACCAAGAAGAAGTGAGCAGTAGCGACCTGGACATCGGGACGGCAACCGGCGTAGATCCCGAATTGCTCCGCCGGGGCCACGTCGTCCTCCGGGTCGACGGGCCGGTGGTGACCGTGACGCTGGATCGGCCAGCGGTCCGCAATGCACAACTGCCCGAAACCTGGGATGCCCTGGCGCATCTCGGCGAGATGCTGGGCGACGACGTGCGGGTGGTTGTCGTCTGCGGTGAGGGTCCGTCGTTCTCCGCCGGCCTGGACCGCTCGGCGTTCGCGCCCGATTCGCTGCTGGGCGCGCTGGCCCGGGCGCCGTCGACCGTCGCGGACGAGATGATCGGCCGGTTCCAGCGGGCTTTCATCTGGCTGTCCGATCCGCGGTTCGTCTCCATCGCCGCGGTGACCGGGCACGCCGTCGGCGCCGGATTCCAGCTCGCCCTCGCCTGCGACCTGATCGTGGCCGCGGACGACGCCGAGTTCCGGATGGCGGAGGTCAGTTACGGGCTGGTCCCGGACCTGACCGGCACCGGTCGGCTGGTCCGGCTCGTCGGCTATCAGCGGGCCCTGGAGATCTGCGCCACCGGCCGGCACGTGCACGCCGCCGAGGCGGTCCGCATCGGTCTGGCCCTGTGCAGCGTTCCACTGGATGAAATCGACGGCACCGTCGCCGATCTGGCCGCCGCACTGGTGGAGTCCCCGGCGCACGCGGTGCGGGCGATCAAGGGACTGCTGATCGGCGCACACGATCGCACCGTCGAACAGCAGCATTCCGCCGAACGGGCGGCGCAGGTACCGCTGATCGCCCGCCTGGCCGAGGCGGCGGTCGCCGCTTCGGACTCGCAAGCCGCCCGGTGATCCCGAGATGTTCCGGCGGGCGGTCGTCACCGGCGCGGCGGGCGGGATAGGGGCGGCACTGGCCCGGCGACTTCGCGAGCGCGGCGCCTGGGTGGTGGTGGCCGACGTCTCGCGGCCCGGTTTGCAGGAGCTTGCCGCCGAGATCGGCGCGGTGGCAGCGCCGACCGATGTGGCCGACCTCGCTGCGGTCCGAGCGCTGGCCGCCACGGCACCCGCCGCTGACCTGGTCTGCCTGAACGCCGGCATCGTCGGGACACTCGGCGCGCCCTGGGAGGTGCCACCGGCCGACTGGGACACCGTGTTCGGGGTGAACCTGGGCGGCGTGCTGAACGGCCTGCGAGCCTTCGTACCACCCATGCTGGCGTCCGGCCGGCCCGGCCACATCCTCATCACCGCGTCGCTCGCCGGGCTGTGCTCGTTCCCCGGGAACGGGGCCTACGGTCCGTCCAAGCATGCGATCGTCGCGGTCGCCGAACAGGCCGCGCTGGCACTGCAGGGGACCGACATTCGCGTCACCGTGCTCTGTCCGGCGCTGGTGCGCAGCGGCATGTCCGACATCGGGGCCGACCCGCTGGACGTCGCCGACGAGGCGCTTGCCGCGGCCGAGGCCGGCCGGTTCGTGGTCACCGACCCGTCCTGGAAGCAGGCCGTTGTGACTCGGGCGGAGGCGCTGGTCGCCGGCGACCAGCCGGTGCCACCGGTGCCCGATACGCTCTGAGCCGGGACAGGTCGAACGGATGGGCAACCGTGGTTTGCCGAGAGCCCTTGTCGGGGCGACGAGCTACAACTCGGACCTCTTGCACAGGCCGGTCTTGAGGCCGATCAGACGGGCCGCGACGATCTGCTCGGTAGTCGATACCAGCACCTGACGGGTATCGAGCAAATCGAGTGTCGCGGCATCGAAGTTGGGCTCGGGCAGGTCCACACCGGTAACCGCTTTGACCTGGGCTCGCAGGGTCGGGTTACCGGGGGAGGATTCACCGTTCAGCGAGAACGCTTCACCGAACCCGATCAGAAAGGAGCCGCCCGGATAGACACCAGTGGGCAGAGTCCCCGCGCCAGTGCCGAACAACCGGTGCGCCCCGGACGCGTCGCGGGTATTGATCCAGGCCATCATTCCTGCGGACAACCGTCGCGCCAGATCGGTCTTGATGAGCGCGAGCCACGGGGCCTCAGCATACAATTTCACCGCGATGGTGATGTTGAGGTAAGTGTTGATGAGCTCCTCTTCGATCGGGTCCGGCCCGTCCTGGTGCAGCACTTCGTGCGAAAGGACCACCATCAACAGCAGCACGTCTTCGTACTGGTACTTGACATGGAATGTGATGATGGCACGCCCGGTCGCCGGGTTGGTGTGGACGTAGGCAGTCGCCCTCGCCAGGTTGCCGATGGGCGGGATCTCGGCGAACTCCACCCGTTCGAAGACGCCGCTGCGCAGGGCGTCGAGAAGGCTTGCTCCGGCGCTGCCCTGCGCGGCCACCGCGGCCAGGCGCAGGCGGTAGTCGGGCACGATCGCCTTGAGGACCGGGTCGTCGTAGACGGCCATCGCCGCTTTGACCTTCCTCAGGTCACCGCGGAACCGGCCGGTGAGCAGCAGAGCTACTTCGGCCTTCGGCCGGGACTCGGACAACCCCGGCGCGGCAGCCGGCACCAACGATGGCCCGGACGGATAGGCCTGGAGAGTGAAGCGGCCGGGGTCGGTGGGCGCGAACGGCGGCTGCTGGAGCAGGCGTGTAGCGCAGCGATCGTTGACCAGCAGCGTCTCTTGGCCGGTTGCGGCCGTCGCGGTCGGAGCGAGAACCACTCCCGCAACCATCAGAAGGACGCTCAGCAAGAGCATGACCGGACGGCCGGACACCTTTCGCATGGGAACTCCTTCGGGTCTCGAGTTCTCGCACTTTCCGGTTCCAAGGTCTCGCGGTCGGTGGACGAACGATTCTTTGGTGAATTCCCGGAAAGTGCAGTTGAACACGGTTCACGCGGACGTCAGAGCGTTCCCAGGTCCACCTGTCCGTTATGACGTAAGCCGTTCCAGAAGTGCTATTCTTCTGCAATTCATCGGAGGCGTCAACAGCTGAGGCGTCAGAATTCGCCTTGTCAGAACAGGGAGCCTGATCAGGTGATGCGAAATGCCCTACGGAGTAGGCCGACCACGCATTTCGTCAAAGGTGTCCGTGTCTGCGACAATCGATTCTTGATCCATCGCCCGACCGTGTGCACCTTGATCTCAAATGCCGGCAGCGCCCCGACGGACTCGGCACCCAAGAAACCACCCGGTATTCGATGTGCGCTCGGCGTCAGCCCTCGCGGACGGACACCTCGACCAGATCCAGCACCCGGTCCAGCCGGTCGGCCGGTTGACCGGCTGCCAGGTGCGCCACCAGTCCTTCCAGCACAAGTTCGAGATAGCTTGCCACCTGGTCGATCTCGACATCGCTGCGCAGGGTGCCGAGCTCTCGTTGACCGCGCAGCCGCTCCCGAACCGCCGAGCCCAGCTCGTCGACCTGTGGCTGCCAGGACAGCCTGAACCCCGGGTCGGTGCGCAGCCGGCGGGCGATCTCCAGCTGCGTCCCGATCCGCTCGGCGTCCGGGGCCGCGATCATTTCCCGCATCACCTGCACAAGGCCGTGCTCGGTCACGGTGCGCCGCATGGCCGCCGCGTCCTGCTGGGCGACGGCCAGGAAGAGCGCCTCCTTGTCGGCGAAGTGGTGGAAGATCGCCCCTCGGGACAGGCCGATCTCCTCCTCCAGCACCCGCACCGTCGCGCCCTCGTAACCGTGACGGGCGAAACAGGCGCGGGCGCCGTCGAGGATCTGCTGCCGGCGGGCTCGCAGCCGATCAGGGCTGACCCTGGGCACCTCGCCGGGTCAGGCCGAGCCGGCCAGCAGGTTCCGCAGCACGTACTGCATGATCCCGCCGTTGCGGTAGTAGTCGGCCTCGCCCGGGGTGTCGATGCGAACCACCGCATCAAAAGTCACCGACGGAACGTCCGACCCGGGCTTGGTCGCGGTGACCTTGACGGTTCGCGGCGTCCGGCCCTCGTTCAGCTCGGTGATTCCGGCGATGTCGAAGGTCTCGTCACCGGCCAGACCGAGCGTCTTGACCGTCTCACCGGGCGGGAACTGCAGCGGGATCACGCCCATGCCGATCAGGTTCGACCGGTGGATCCGCTCGAACGACTCGGTGATGACCGCCCGCACGCCCAGCAGCGCGGTGCCCTTGGCCGCCCAGTCCCGGGAGGAGCCGGAGCCGTACTCCTTGCCCCCCAGCACCACCAGCGGGATCCCAGCGGCCGCGTAATTCTGCGCGGCGTCGTAAATGAAGGCTTGAGGGGCCGCCTGTCCTTCGCCCTGGGTGAAGTCGCGGGTGTAGCCACCCTGCACATCGTCGAGCAGCTGGTTGCGCAGCCGGATGTTGGCGAACGTGCCGCGGATCATCACCTCGTGGTTGCCGCGCCGCGACCCGTAGGAGTTGAAGTCCTTTCGGACGATGCCGTGCGCGGTCAGGTACTGGCCGGCCGGGGTGTCGGCCTTGATGGCGCCGGCGGGAGAGATGTGATCGGTGGTGACGCTGTCGCCGAGTTTGGCCAGCACCCGGGCGCCGCTGATGTCGGTGACCGGTGCCGGTGTCGCCGGCATCCCGTCGAAGTACGGGGGCTTGCGGACGTAGGTCGACTCCGGGTCCCACTCGAAGGTCTTGCCCTCGGGGGTGGGCAACGACTTCCACCGCTCGCCGCCGTCGAAGACGTCGGCGTAGCTGTCGGTGAACATCTGCTGGTTGATCGCGGCGCCGATGGTCTGCTGGATCTCCTGCGGCGTCGGCCAGATGTCCTTCAGGAACACGTCGTTCCCGTCGCCGTCCTGGCCCAGGGGCTGCTCGTCGAAGTCGAAGTCCATGGTCCCGGCCAGCGCGTAGGCGATGACCAGCGGGGGAGAGGCGAGGTAGTTCATCTTGACGTCCGGGTTGATCCGGCCCTCGAAGTTCCGGTTGCCGGAGAGCACGGAGACCACGGTCAGATCAGCCTCGTTGACGGCGGCGGAGATCTCGTCCGGCAACGGTCCGGAGTTGCCGATGCAGGTGGTGCAGCCGTAGCCGACCAGGTCGTAGCCGAGCTTCTCCAGATACGGCCAGAGGCCGGCCTTCTCGTAATAGTCGGTGACCACCTGGGACCCGGGGGCCATGGTCGTCTTCACCCACGGCTTGACGCTCAGACCCTTGTCGACCGCGTTGCGGGCGAGCAGCGCCGCGCCCAGCATCACCGACGGATTCGACGTGTTGGTGCAGGAGGTGATCGCTGCGATCACCACCGCGCCGTGGTCAAGCTCGAACGTGCCGTACTCGGCGGACTCCACCCGGGTCGGCTTCGACGGCCGGCCGTTCGCGCCGGCGGCCGCAGACTGAAGAGCGGCGACGACCGCGGTATCCGCGTCCTGGTCGACGAACGACGGGCTGGCCGGGTGCGGGTCGCTGGCCGGGAACGACTCCAGCTCCATCTCGTCGACCTTGTTCGGCGCCCCGCCCTCGACGTGGCCGATGTAATCGTGCACCGCCTTGCGGAACGAACCCTTGGCGTCCGACAGCTCGATCCGGT
>CAYZBB010000110.1:0-10044 GCA_964476495.1 uncultured Actinomycetes bacterium
CCGAAGATCCTCACGTCCGAGTTCTGGGCGCGTCGCATCGACGCGCTCACGAACAACGCCCCCCGTGCGCACCGCACCGGCGCCCAGTTCGCGATCGCAGCGATCGGCCAGGACGCCCTGTTGCCCGGCGGCATGAACGCGTTCGATGCCGACTGGAAGTCGATCGCCGGCGCGTACGTCGCCGGTGTCGTCGTGTGGGTGTTCACCACGGCCGTGTTGCCGCCGAAGCCCCACTGGGCGGTGCTGCCCACCGCCATCGGCGAAGGGCAGCCCGTTGATGCCGGCGCACACGTCGGCGAAGTCGTGACCCCGCGTCTCGCCCAGCTCGCCGTCGCTGCCGTCCTCGGTGCCGGCGCCGCCACCATCGTCGCCGCCCCGGACGCTGCCCCGGTAGCACCGTCGTGCGAGGTCGTGCTGAACACGGTGCCGGGCCGTGGCGAGATCCGCTGGTGCGATGTCCCGCCGTCGACCAGCGAGCCCGGCACCGTGCCGCCGTCCACGGTGCCGGGCACCACCGCCCCCACCACCAGCCCGGCCACAACCCCGCCCACCACCACCACCACCACCACGACCACGACGACCACGACGACGGTTGCCCCGTCGACGACGGTCCCGCCGCAGCCGGCGCGCACGGTCCTGGTCGGTGCGGCGGTCGAACGGCTGGTCGGGGAGACCTGGATCGCTGCGACCTCGCGGTTCGAGTCGGGCATCGGGCAGCCGATCACGATCGCCCGCCGGTTCGTCGGCTCGTTCCCCTCGACGTTCGGGAGCGTGCAGGCGTTCGCCGCTGACGTCGGTGTCCGGGACCGGTTCATCTCGGTGAAGGGCACCCCCACGCTCGCGCAGTGGGCGACGTTCTTGCAGTCGATCCCCGTCGACGGGTTCGACACGTGGGTCACGATCAACCACGAACCCGAGAACGACGGCGCGTCGATGACCCCGGCGCTGTTCCGGTCGAAGCTTCGCCTCATGCACGACGCCCTCGTGCAGGTGAACCGTGCCGATCTGCACGCCGGCGTGGTGCTGATGACGTGGCTCGAGCGTGACGGGATCGCGTCGACGAGCTCGGCCGCCTGGTTCCCTGACGCTGACATCATCGCAGCGTTCACCCTCGGTCTCGACCCGTACGACCCGAACAACCGGCAGCAGTTCCCGAACCTGGTCGCCGCCACGTTGCAGCTGTGGGACGCCGCTGGCGGCCGCACGTGGATGGTGACTGAGACCGGCACGAAACGCGTCGGTGTCGACGGTGTCGCGTGGATCGACACGATGTTCGCCTACTGCCACGCAGACCCCGACTGCGGCGCCGTGATGTGGTTCCACGCCGTCACCGGCGCAGACGGCCCGTGGCTGATCACCGACCCGCTGATGTTCGCCGCGTACGGCCGCCAGGCCGAGTTCGCGCAGGCCGCGTGATGTTGACGACCGAAGACATCATCCGTGCAGCGGTCCACAAGTTCGCTGCGCCGCGTGGCGAACGGACCGTGTTCGTCGCCGGTCGCCGGGTCACCGTGCACACCGCCGGTGAACGGGTCCTGCACCTGCCGAACGGTGCCACGGTGAAGGTCACCACCGACGATTCCGGGCGCGCGACCCACGTCGAAGAGAACGACGCGTTGCACGCGATCGCCCGCCCCCGATCCATCCGCATCCGACGCACTGTCGAGGAGGACTGATGCCCACCCCCCCTGATGATCCCCGACGCGCCGAGATCGCGCTCGAGCTCGAATGGCTCGACGTCCGCGACGCGTTCCTCGCCGCGAAGGCTGCGTGGGTCGCGGCCGGGTCGGTCGCGACGAAGCCGTACACGGCCGAGTTCGTGGCGTACGACACGGCGAAGCGGAAGATGTCGGAGATGCGCACCTTCTGGCGGCGCATCGGTGAAGCCGTCGGCGCCCGCACCCCGGCCGGCACCGTCGTCGTCGAGACCGAGGAGGTCTGAGTCATGGCGATCACCGCATCAGGCATCTTCGGGCTGACGTTCGAGAAGCAGTTGATCGACACCGCTGGTGTGTCGATGGAATCCGAGACGCTCGTCAAGGGTGCGCTCATCACCGACGCGGCGACGCCGGCGTTCGACACGCACGACTTCTTCAACGACCTCGAGGCGAACGAGGTGTCGGGCACCGGCTACTCCGCTGGTGGTGTCGCGTTGACGACGACGGAGATCACCGTCGGGTCACCGGCAGCGGGTCAGACCAAGTTCGACCACGACGATCCGTCGTGGTCCGGTTCGACGATCACGAACGCGATGGCGCTCGTCGAGTACCTCGAGGTCGGGGCATCGTCGGCGGACATGCTGCTCCTCCTCCTCGACTTCGTCACCGCGGTGTCGACCGTGTCCGGTCTGCTGACCGTCCAGATCGCAGCGAACGGCGCCGCGTACTGGGACCTGACGCCCTGACCACGTCGTGAGCCTGTACGTCCCGAAGCCGAACCGGTGGCTGTGGTCGTTCGACTCGCGCACCGACCGCCCGAGCACGACGGACGGCACGAGCACGACCCCGGGGAACAACTCCAAAGGGTCGTACTCGGCGGCGATCGTGTCGTCAGCGAACATGACCGACGACGCATGGTGGGTCGAGATCTACGTGTCATCAGGCGCCGCCTCTGGCGCAGCCCGCGACACCCTCGTCGACATCGGCATGGACCCGGCAGGCGGCACGTCGTACAGCGTCCTGATCCCAGACCTCCTCGCCCCAAGCTCGGCCCCGTACGCAACATTCGGTGGGATCCAGTACTCGTTCCCGCTTCACATCCCCGCAGGCGCCCAACTCGCCGCGCGGACGAGCGTGAACGGTGGCGCAGGCAACCCGCGCGTCGCGATCGCCGTCTACGGCCGCCCAACGACTCCAGACATGCGATGGAAGGGAACAGCCGTCGAAGCCCTCGGGATCGTCGCCGCATCATCCCGGGGCACGACCGTCACGTCTGGCACGACGTCGGAAGGCGCGTGGACCTCGCTGGGCACCGCGTCGTTCGACTCGTGGTACGTCGACGTCGGCTTCGGCATCCAGAACACCGCGATGTCTGCGCTCGGTCACCACATGGATCTGTCACACGGCGCGTCCGGCGGCGACGTGATCGACCTGGAGGACTCGCTCGCGTCAACGACCGCTGCCGAGCAGGTCACGAAGTACGCCTCAGGTCAGACGTTCTGCGAGATCCCCGCGGGCGCGACCGTGTACGGCCGAATGCAGTGTTCCGGCACCCCGGTCTCGGGGTTGTCGATGGCCGCCTATCTCGTGAGCTGAAAGGGGCCGACATGGCAACCGTGACCGAGCTCTACACCGGCTCCGCGTCGATCTCGACGACCGAGTACAGCCTGACGAACAACTCGACCAGCATCGCCGCCAAGACGGACGACGGGCCGATCCAGGTGTTCCTCGACCTCAACGCGATGGCCGCCGGCGACGCGTACACGTTCACCGTGTACGAGAAGGTCGCATCCGGTGGCACGCAGCGCGTCCTGTGGCGCTCCTACTTCCGCGACGCCCAGACGGAACCGCATTGGGTGTCCCCGTCGATCCTCGTGACCCACGGATGGGACGTCACCCTCGATCGTACGGCCGGCACCGACCGTACGATCGCCTGGTCGATCCGGACGGTCTAACCCATGTCGTGGGCGTTCCAACCGCTCCTCGAGACGACTGCGGCGACCAGCACCGATGCGACAGCGAGCCCGGCGTCGATCACAGCGACGGTCACGATGCCAGCTGCGACAGCAGGCGTCGCCGCCACCTCGACCCCGGCGACGCTCACAGCGTCCGCCACGATGAACGCCCCGACGCTCGCCGCAGGCCAGACCTCGACCCCGCCGGCGATCACCGCTTCGGTCACAGCGACGTCGCCGTCGCCGTCCGCCGGGCAGACCACCTCGCCGTCGTCGATCGCCGCCGTCAGCGGGCTCGGCGCTGTGTCGGCCGGTGCTGGCGCGCTCACCACCCCGGCAGCGATCACCGCCAGCAGCGTGCTCGGGCAGGTGTCCCCGTCGGCCGGGCAGACCGCCACCCCGCCGTCGATCGCGGCGGCAGCCGCCATCGGTGCTGTGTCGCCGTCTGCGGGATCGACCGTCACGGTCGCGACGATCTCGGTGACGGCGGCCGTGCCTGCCGCGACGTTGTCTGCTGGTGCGACGGTGACCGTCACCGAGATCGTCGCCCCGGTCGCAATGGCCGCCGTCACGGCATCCGGCGGAAGCGGAGCCGCCGCCAGCCCTGCAGCGATCGCAGCGACGACGACCGTCCCGGCCCCATCCGTGTCAGCCGGCCAGACCGCGACCCCGCCGACGCTCGCTGCCACAGCTGCGCTGCCAGCACCGGCCCTGTCCGCTGGTCAGACCGCGGCACCGGCCAGCGTCGCCGCGACCGCAGCCCTCACCGCTGCCACCCCGTCAGCCGGAGCGACGGTCACGACGACGAGTCTCGCGATCACCGTCGCACTCCCTGCCCCCGCCCTGTCGGCCGGGCAGACCGCGACACCGGCGGCGATCACCGTGTTCGTCACGATGGACGCTCCCGCCCTCTCGGTCGGCGGCACCGTGTCACCCGAAGCTGTCGCCGTCATCGCGTCCGTGCTCGGCGCCACCGCGGCCGGCCTGACGTTCACGATCACAGGTCTGTGGCGTGTCTGGTCCGAACCCGCCCCGACCCGATGGTCCGAACCCGCTGCGACCCGATGGTCCGAACCCGCCCCGACCCGCTGGGCGACCCCTGTTCCCACCGTGTGGCGTGAACCCGACCCAACCGTCTGGAGACGATGACGATGGCGAAGTACGTGTGGTACGCGAACACCGAACCGACATGGGCGTTCCGGCACGAACACCCCGCCGGCCACCCCGACGCCGGCGCCGCCATCGACTACACGACAGCGTCAGCCTGGTCCCTCAAGCTCGTCGCCGCACCATCACGCGGCACCACCGCGCTCGACAAGACGTCAGGGATCACCGGCTACTCCGACACATCCCCGCCATCCGGGTACACCGCCGCCGACAAGCCACCGAACGTGATCGCAGTGTTCACCAGCGGCGAGCTCGCATCCGTCACCCCGGGCACGTACTTCATCGAGTGCGTACCGACCGTGTCCGGCGCGCAGCCGACGCTGCTCGGCTGGCCGAACCCGGACGAAGTCGAGATCCGAGCCGCCGCCCCAGCAGCACCCTGATCGCTCGACGCGTACGTCGCCGCCCCCTCGCGCCGAGCCCGGAAGCGCCCCGCCACCGTCACGGTGGCGGGGCGCTTCTTTGCGTCCCCTAGTCGTCGACGTCGAGCGAGTCGACCCGCCACCCACCCGACACCTTGCGTGCTGTGCACGTGTAGCCGGTCCGAATCATCGCCCCGAACGAGTTCTCGGCGTCCACGTACGAGACGACCCGCCATGATCCATCGCTCCGCTTCACCGGGTTCACCGTCGACAACCGAGGATGATCAGCAGTGCTCGGCGCCTTCAATACATCCTCGACAGCGAGCTGACAGGCGACGACCGCATCGGTGCCGGCATCGCCCGCAGTCCCGTCGTCGGGAAGCGACCCCAGGACGATCAGGCCGATGATCACGAGCATCACGATCAACACGACCGTCTCGCGCCGCCCGATCCGCGGCTGCCCGCGCGCCACCAGCGCCTGACCGGCAGGCAACGGTTCGGGTGGTTTCGGTGGGTCCCACGTCATGAACGCGACCGTACCCCGACCGAGTCACGCAGCGTCCTGTGAAAACGACAGGGAAAAGAAATCTGGAACAGCTATTGACAGCGCTGTGAAAATCACACATGGTTGGCATCGTGACAACGACAGCCACCCCATCACAGACGCTCGCCGAGCATCTGCTCGGGCGCCCGGTCGGTGAGTACATCGCCGAGAAGCGCTCGAGTCGGCCTCGCTGGTCGTGGCGACTGATCGCCGAGCAGCTCGGAGAAGACACCGCCGGCAAGGTCGTCGTGACCGCCGAGACCATCCGCCAGTGGGCGGCATCCGCACCCCAGGCGGTCGCGTCGTGAAGCTGTTCGTGACGCCGATCGAGTGGCGCCGGGAGACCGGCATCCGTGTCGAGGTGAACGGGTCGGAGCACATCGCTCCGATCGCTGCGCTCGGCGTGGCCCGCTGCTACCGGGAGATCCGCAAGGCCGGGATGCACCCGGTCGCCGCCCGCATGGTCGTCGCCCGTCTGCTCGGCATCGGCTGGGTGACCGGCTGGGCCGCGATCGTCGACCCCACCACCCCCGCCCCGACGGCGCCCACGGCCGCCGATCGCGCGCCGTGGCGTGTCCTGCCCGACCGCGAGCTCGAGGTTCTCGGCTCGTGAGCTACCCGGTCCCGTCCCCTGGCGAGGTGTGGGCGTTCCGCCCGATCCTGCCCCGCCGGCTGCTCGTCGAGATCGACGAGTTCGACCGGGACGCGGACCTCGTGCGCTTCCACTACTGCACCACCGGCCGCGACATCGAACTGCCGCTCACCCGCTTCGTGCAGCACTACGTGCCCTCGGTCGACGACCCCGACACGTCGGCCGGCCCCGAGGTCGCCGACGGTGTCCCGCTCACCGTCGGCGACCTGACCCCCTCACGCCAGGAGTTCTAGACCGTGCTCATCGAAGGCCATCGCGTGTCCCGTCCGGACCGCACCCCGTACGACCGTCCCCTCACCATCGCCCTGATCGCTGTCTGCGCAGCGATCGTCGTGTTCGTCGTCCTGTTCTTCACCGGCGGGCGCGCCCACGCCGACTACTGCGACGACTCGTCGTGCACGTCGACCGTGCCCCCGACTGCGCCGCCCTCCACCGACGTCACCTCGACCTCCGAGGTGACCACCACCGCGGCCCCGACCACGACATCGGTCGTCCCGTCGACGACGACGCAACCGCCTGCGCCGTCCACGTCGACGACGACCACCGTCGCGGTCGGGCCGCCCCCCACGCCCACCACCGCTCCCGACGACATCGTCACCCCACCGCAGGCGTGCGTGATCCGTACCGGCCTCGAGTCTGCCGTCACGTACGTCTGGTACTACCTGACACCACCGGCGGACGCCGAGTACTACTCGGGCAGCCAGGCGCTCGAGCCATTCGCCCCGTGCTACGTGCCGCACCCGTCGCACCTCCCGATCACCGGTGACGACCACCGCGCCGGGATCCTCGCCTCGCTGATCGTCGGTCTCACCGGTGTCGTCCTCGTCGTCGTGTCCCGCCGGCGGAGCGCCTCGTGAGCGCCGGTCAGAACTGCCTGGTACTGACCGGCATGAGGCTGTGGAACACGAACCCCGGCCCGGCCGATCGAGATCGCCACGAGCTGCTCACGATGCCGGACACGCTGAGCCGCACGCACCGGAACGGCATCCGCCGCTTCTACCGGCGGATGCGCGCATCCGGGCTCGACGTGCGCTCGGCACGCCGCGCCACCCTGTTCGCCATCACGGACATGGCAGTCGGGTGGCAGTTGTGACCGCCCGCTGGTACCCGGCCGACGAGGAACCCGGCGGGCTGTCCGCCCGCTGGCTCTGGATCATCGCCGCCGCCCTCATCCTCGCCGCCATCCTCGACGGCACCCTGTGGTCCGAGCCGCAGGTCACGATCGACGCCGACCGGGCCGCCCCGGTCAGCGTCCAGGCCGGGACATCGGTCCGCACCCTCCCCCAGGGTTGGAGCGTCACGACCGCGGTTGCTGGTGCGCTTCCGCAGGCCGTGATCGTTCCCGACGTCCCGGCCGCCCCCGTCGCCGAACGCCTCGACAACGCCCACCAGATCACCGACACGATCCCACCGCCCTACCGGTGGACCGGCCCACTCCCGAACTACGACAACCGGGGCGCGTGCACCGCAGACCAGGCGACCGTGATCACCGCCAAGTTCATCGCCGCCGGCGCCGAGCTCGACACGCTCGTCTGGGCACTCACGATCATCTCGCGCGAGTCCGGCTGCGACCACACGCGGTACAACGGCAACGCCCGAACCGGCGACGACAGCTACTCGCTGTGCATGGTGAACGCCCGCGCCGGCCACTTCGGACCGTACGGCGCGCTGAACGGCTGGGACCGGAATCGGATGCTCGTCGACTTCGACTATGCCGCCGACGCGTGCGTGCAGCTGTGGCGCACCTGTGGCCGGCTCCCGTGGCGCTACGGCAACTACGGCTGCGCACCCCCGGCGGACCTGCGATGACCACCACGCTCGACCTGGTCGCCATCGTCGCCGGCCTCTGCGCGATCGCCTGGCTGGCCGACCGCTACTCGCAGCACCAGTGCCCGACGTGCCACCACACGTACGCCAACCGGCCGGCCCTCAACCGGCACCGCAAGTTCGCCCACACCGACTGACCGGCCTCCCCGGTCCCCCGTGCTCAACTCAGGAGTTCCATCGTGACGCTGCACTCGCACTACGACCCCGACCGCGGTCGGTTCATCGAACACCAGCACCTGCACGCAGGCCCGCACACTCACGAGATCACGCACCGCGCGGACGGCTCGCCGGTCTCGGTGGTCGTGAAGGGCCCCGGCAACTACTCGCCCCACGGGCTGCCGCTGCGCGGGTCAGAAGGAACGCTTTCCGAGGGCGGTGCGTCGTGATCGACGATCGCAAGGTCCAGGGGTATTGCCCGATGGGGTGCGGCGACACGCTGTTCCTGGGGTCGGGCGGCTACGTCACGTGCTCGTGGGTCAAGTGCCCGCGGCCGGACGCCGCCGCCGACGTCCTGCTCGAGCGCGAGACCGAGCACGTCGTCGTGCTCGGCGAGTCGACGTTCGACATCCAACACCCCCTGCGCGAGCGGCTCGAGGGCGAGCTGTTCGACTGTGGGCTGCACGCACGCCTGCGCGAGCTGTCCGGGCCGCCGTTCAAGCCTGGCCGGTATCGCGTGTTCTGGCTCGGCGGCGACGCGCTCGGCTGGCAGCCGCTGAAGGTCGAGATCTCAGAAGCTGCGGATACTGACCGGCCGGGCGGTGCGTCATGAGCGACTGCGCCCCGTGGATCGCCACGACATCCGGACGCCGGTTCGACTTCAGTGGGCCGACGCCCGACATGGTCGACGCGTCCGACGTCGTGACCGCGTCGTCGCGGCTGTTCCGGTTCACCGGGCACGGTCGCCGGCAGCCGCTCGACCTGAATCAGCACCATCTGCTCGTGCACGAGATCGCGTCGTTCCTCGCCGTGCACGAGGCCAGGGCCGGCGACATCCTGCAGGGCGCGCTCACCCACGACGCCCACGAGGTCTACGTCGGTGACGTCTCGCGTCCGCTCAAGGTGGCGATGCGCGAAGCGCAGGGCGGGCGCAGCACGTACGACCTGATCGAGCAGGCGGCGCAGCTCGCGGTGCTGTCGCACTTCGGCACGCCGTTGGACATCGTGCAGCACCCGGTGCTCAAGCTCGCCGACAACATGGCGCTGGCGTGGGAGGCGCGTTGGCTGTTCGGTGAGACCTGGGGTCTCCCGCTGCCGCCGTTCGTGCCGTTCGTGCCGCACGTGCTCTCGCCCGACGACGCGGCGCACCGCATGTTCGACGTGCTCACCGAGTACCGGGCGCAGGCGTTCGATCTCGGGTCACGATCGACTCTTTCTGATGGGGGTGGGTCGTGAGCGCCGCGGACGACTTCCCAGAGATCGCCCGGATCACGACCGGCCACGGCTGCTGCGTGATCGAGGACCTCGAGGCTCAGGCTGAGATGGTCCTCGCCGAGGTCGATGTGCTCCGACACAAGGTCCGGTTGCGCGAGGCCGAGTTGGCCGCCGCCGAAGTGGCACTCCGCCAGCTCGGATACCAGGGAGCGATGACGCGATGAGCGTGAAGGACGACTACCCAGCCATCACGATCCTTGCTGACGCTTGCGCCGACAAGGCAGACGACAGCGTGCCTGAAGCCGTGCGAGCATGGCGCGAGGTCGCACGCCTCCGCCAGTGGAAGGCCGAAGCCGACGAGGTGCTCGCGGCATGGGAAGGCGTGTGGATGATCGCCGGCCAGCCGTGGCGGCGCGGCGAGACGCAACCACAAGCGGTAGCGCGCGAGGTGCAGCGGTTGCGTAGCGAGGTCGACGCCTGGATGAACGGTGTCGCTGACGTCGTCGAG
>CAYZBB010000110.1:10144-21395 GCA_964476495.1 uncultured Actinomycetes bacterium
CGTCGAGGCGCTCCGCTACCTGTACGAGCAGGTCGTCGAAATCACAGCGAAGCCGCCAGCACCGGGCCTGAGAGATGGCATCCGGGAGCGCCCGTCAACATGGCCGCCAGACAGTGGAGATCCGGTCGAGAACCGCAACCTGCCCGCCGCCCCGCCCGAAGTAGGGGACGACCCGGCGGGTAGCGACGGGAGTACCGCCACCCGCGGACCAGCGGCAGGGACCGGCGAAAGCCCGGTGCTGGCACGACACCGCGTGATCCCTCAGGCCGGGTCAAACCTGTGCGTGTGTGGTGAGTGGTTCGACGCCGAGGTCCACCAGTTCCCTGAGTCTGTCAGGTCCTGGAACGTCGGTCAGGACGACCCCCACAACCACTATCCGTGGACGTGGACTCCGAACCTCCCTGAACACGGGGGGCCAGTTCTCGGCAGCATCCACACACCGAACGGCCCGCGCCCCGACGGCGGGATGCACGCCTACTGGGGCATCGCGCACAACATCTGGGAACCATCGGGTCGCCTCATCTGCAAGCTGGTCAATCGATGGGCAAACGATCACTTCGGGACGCCCATCCCTCTCGCTGACGCCGACTTCGGCGAGATGGGCGAGATCCAGGGGCACAGCGCCAAGCACTACGCACCCTTGGCCCCCGACGGTAACGACCGCCGTCCTTGCACGTGCGGTCAGCCGCAGACGGAAGGCGTGATCCACCGGCCTAACGGGCCGTGCTTCCACGTGTCAGAAGTGGCTGATTCCCCGGAAGGCCAGGTCACGCCATGAACTGGCACGACGAGCCGCTGATGGTCCGTCGCCGCCGCATCGCCCTGTGCGAGGCGCGCGCTCTGCGCCATCTCGTGCGGTGGAAGGGTCGCCTGCCGCGTGTCGCCCCGACCGACTGGGACTTCGGAGGGTCGATGTGACGACCTACGCTGACTTCCTCGCCGCCAAGCAACGACGCATGGCGCCGATCGGCCCGACGATCGAGCCGGGCGAGGTCCACCCGAAGCTGCACGAGTGGCAGCGCGAGATCGTGTCATGGGCCATCCGCACCGGCCGCGCTGCGATCTTCGCCGACTGCGGTCTCGGCAAGACGTTCATGCAGCTCGAGTGGGCGCGTCTGATCTCCCCTCGGACACTGCTCGTGGCGCCGCTGTCGGTCGCCCGGCAGACCATTCGGGAAGCATCGAAGATCGACCAGGTCGTCCGGTACGTCCGCGACCCTGACGACGTCGATGGTGACGGGCTGTGGATCACGAACTATGAGATGGTCGACCGCTTCGACCCGGGCGCGTTCGCCGCCGTCGTGCTGGACGAGTCGAGCATCCTCAAGAACGTCAAGGGGTCGACCCGTCAACGGCTCACATCGATGTTCGCTGACACCCCGTACCGGCTGGCGTGCACCGCCACACCCGCCCCGAACGACGTAGCCGAGCTCTGCAACCATGCCGAGTTCCTCGGCGTCATGCCTCGCAACGAGATGCTCGCCGCCTACTTCGTACACGACGAGATCGGATGGCGCCTCAAAGGCCACGCCGCCGACCCGATGTACCAGTGGATGGCGTCCTGGTCCGTGGCTCTGCGTCGCCCGTCCGACGTCGGGTACGCCGACGACGGCTACGACCTGCCACCGCTCGACATCGTCGCCGAACGGGTCGACGTCGACATCCCCGCCGATGGGCAGTTGTTCGCCACCGACCTCGGTGGTGTCGGCGGTCGCGCCAACGTGCGCAGGGCGACACTGGCCGCTCGCGTCGATCGCGCCGTCGAGCTCGCACGCCGTCCCGGTCAGTGGATCGTGTGGTGCGGCCTCAACCATGAGGCGGCCGGCGTGGCGGCCGCACTTGGCGACGACGCCGAGAACGTCGAGGGCTCATGGTCGCCCGACGACAAGGCAGAGGCGCTCGAAGCGTTCCAGGACGGCCGTATCCGTGTCCTCGTCACGAAGCCGTCGATCGCCGGGTTCGGCATGAACTTCCAGAACGCTTACCAGATGATCTTCGTCGGGCTCAACGACTCCTACGAGTCGTACTACCAGGCCATCCGCCGATGCTGGCGGTTCGGTCAGCAGCACCCCGTCAGCGTGCACGTCGTCGTGTCGTCGCTCGAAGAGCAGATCGTCGACAACGTCCGATCGAAGGAAGCCGTCGCCGCCGAAGCGGTGTCGCACCTCGTCCACTACTCACCGATCAGGAGATCCACCGATGAGCGCACAGGCGCAGCCGTACATCACCGACGAGTCCCACGGCGAATGCTGGCGTCTACTGCTCGGCGATAGCTGCGAGCGGCTCGCTGAGATCCCGGACAACAGCGTCGATCTGTCGATCTACTCGCCGCCGTTCGCTTCGCTCTACACGTACTCGCCAAGCGAACGCGACCTGGGCAACTCGTCGACAACGGACGAGTTCATCGATCACTACCGGTTCATCCTCGACCACATGCTCCGGATCACGAAGCCGGGGCGCGTGTCCGCCGTCCACGTCCAACAGGTCGCCATCCTCAAGAACCGGGCTGGCTACACCGGCCTCGAGGACTTTCGCGGTCGGGTGATCCAGGCCCACGTCGATACCGGATGGAACTTCTACGGCGAGGTCACGGTCGACAAGAACCCGCAGCTCCAGGCGGTGCGGACGAAGTCGCAGGCGTTGATGTTCGTCCAGCTCCGGCGCGACTCGGCGTTTTCCCGGCCGGCGCTCGCCGACTACGTCCTGATCTTCCGCAAGCACGGCGACAACGACGTGCCGATCGTGCCCGACATCTCGAACGAGACCTGGATCGAGTGGGCGAGACCCGTCTGGTACGGCATCCGCGAGATGGACACCCTCAACCCCGGTAGCGGGGCAGAGGACGCCGACGAACGCCACATCTGCCCGTTGCAGCTCGACCTGATCGAGCGAGCAATCCGTCTGTGGTCGAACCCTGGCGAACTCGTGTGCTCTCCGTTCGCCGGCATCGGCTCCGAGGGGTACGAGGCGATCAAGGCGCGCCGCCGCTTCGTCGGGGTCGAGCTCAAGCCGTCCTACTGGGCGACAGCGTGCGAGAACCTGCGCCGCGCCGAGCACGAGGCGAACCTGCCATCGCTCTTCGACGTCGACTGGTCAGAAAGGGATCAATCTGAGGAAGGCCAGGTGACGCCATGAAGTACGAGGTCAACCTGATCCGCGTCCCCGTGTCGCTGACTGCCGACCAGCGCACGGAGCTCGCCGACAACTGTTGCCGCCACCTTGAGGGGCGCTGGTGGATCTTCGAGGGTGACGTCTGCGCGCTCAGGACGCCGTCCGAGGTGTACGCCGTCGGCATCACGACCGGGCTTCACCCCGACGACATCCCAGACGGGCTGCCGATCATCGAGCACGCAGTCGACATCTTCCGTCTGTCGTGCTGGCCGCCAACCAGGGAACCGACCTGGTTCGACACTCTCGACTTGCCCATCCACCCGATGGCCGACAACGCCGAGGCATATGACGGGTGTGCGGTCGTCATCACGAAGGCCGATCTACGGCTGCTGGTCGCGCTCGCGAACACCGTCGAGGACGTCACCGAGGAAGAAGCCGCAGCGCTCAACCGCGCCCGATTCAGGGCGAACCCGTCATGACCGCCCGCGTGCTGTCCCTGCGCACCCGCCGGGTGATCGTCCCCATCGTCGATGGTCGCCTCGATCTGGCGCTCGTTGACGAGTCGTACGCGTCCGATCCACGACTGATGTTCAAGGTCGGCGAGCGGTGCACACACGAGGGGCGTGAGTACGTAGTCACCGATGTCGACGGGACCGTCGTGACCCTGTCAGAAGTCGATACTTCCGACGAAGGCCAGGTGACGCCGTGATGCCGCTCGGTCTGTGGTGGTCCCATCCGAGGGCTGACGCTCCTCGCCATCTTGCTGACCGGCCGGGCGGTGCGGCATGACCGCCGCCGAGCGCCTGTTCGGATTGCCCGGCGCTGAACAGCTCCACCGCGAGCCCGCCGAAGTGTGGGAGTCCGACATCGAGCCCCACATCGACGACGACGACCGGGACACCTGGGACATCGAAGAGTGGACGGTCAACGAGGCGCGGTCGCACCTGCCGTCGGCCGAGCGCGTCGTCGAGTGGATTCTCGACCAGGCCTTCGACGATCTCGACGAGTACGGATTCGACGCGTTCGACAACGCGAGCCGCGAGAGCGAGGTCGAGACGATGCTGCAGGCGTGGGCAAGCCGTGTCGGCTACCGCATGGCGGACAAGCTCGTCACGACCCACCGCATGACCCTGGTCGACGGTCAGCCGTTCCTCAACGGCGAACCGCTCTACGTCCCATCGGAATCGACTCTTTCTGACAAAAGGCAGGTGCAGTGATGGCCGCTGATGGTCCGCTCTACCGCAAGTTCCACGTCGAGCGCATCGACGGCACCGACCAGCCGGGAGGCAAGCACGAGTGCTGCGAGTACTTCGTGCTCGACCTCGACCACGACCCGCACGCCGCGCCCGCCCTAACAGCCCTCACCGGCGATCGCATCGTGCACAGCGCCGACGAGACGATCTACTTCACGGCGTGCTATCGGCGCATCGTGCGCGCCGTCAGCGACCCGCACCCGGCCGACAGCGCCCACCGCGGCGAGCGTCGTCCGTGCGCCCACTGCCTGACCGCTGTCCGGCGCCACATCGCCTACTACGAGCAGGTCCTGGCGGAGTCAGAATCGCCAGCTACTGACCAGGGCGGCGCGTCGTGAACCGCCGCCAACGGCTGATGTGCGACGAGCTCGCGCGCTTGCGTCGGTGGAAGGCCGAGGCGCTCGAGGTGCTCGGCCAGTGGCAGACGGCATGGCACGCCGCTGGCCAGCCCGGCAGGCTGGGCGAGTCGATCTCGCTGGCAACCGCTCGCGAGATCGAGCGGCTCCGGTTCGAGAACGCAGCTTGGCGCGACGGTGTCGCCGATGTGGTCGAGCCGCTCGGCTTCGACCGTGAGGCAGCGTGCGGGCCGGCCGACCTGCTGCCCGGTCTGCTCACGCTCGCCGAGCGCGCCCGGTCAGGATCACATGCTCCTGACCCGGTCACACCACGCGAGGCAGCCGAGAACCTCGGCCTCGATGACACCGTGTGGGTGCGCTCCACGGGGCGCGGCACGCACGACGTCATGGCGGCGAGCTCCCCGGTGCCGATCGTGCTCGCTTCGGTCATGTTCACCGAGGGCGTGAAGGGCCGCACCCTCGCGCTCGAGCGGTTCGCTGCCGCGCTCGGCTCCGTCGTCCAGGACGACGTGGTGCGATGACCGCGGCTCACATCTCGTCGCCGACGACCCATCGGCACACGAACAGCCCCGTGTTCTTCGACGACACGGGCGCCGACCCGGACGGCATCTGCCACTGCGACCCTCAGCCCGAGAGCAGCGCGATCGGGGAGTGCCCGCGCTGCCGCCGGCTGGACATCCGCAAGGCGTTCACGAAATGAACGTCGGGGACCGAGTGACGATCGTGTGGGGCATCCCGCCCGAGACGTGGATCGGTGAGGTTGTGTCGCTGCCGGACCGGCGCGGCGTGGCCCAGATCCATCCGATCACCGCCGCGCCCGGCGTCGCCCTCGGTGTGCCCTCCGTCAACATCGATACGTCGTCGATCACGATCGCGAGGTCGACCGGACACATGCATCGCGCGACGGACCCCGAAGGCCAGGTCACGCCGTGAGCCGCGCCGAGTACGCCCGCCGCTGGCGCCAGGAACGCAAGGCCTCGAGCGGGCAGCGGATCCTGCACGGACGGTTCACCGATGCGCCGTTGGAGCGCGCCGCCTATGGCCCCGACAACCCGCCCCCGCACGGCACGCGCACTCGCTGGAGTTGGCACCTAGGCCCGTGTCGCTGCGACGAGTGCCGCGATGCGGTCAACGCCTACCGTCGTGCCCGCAAGGCGAAGCGCCGAGCACAGGGGCTGGACAGGATCCATCCCGGTGACGGCGACCCCCGTCACGGCACGCTGAACGCCTACGCCAACCTCCTGTGTCGCTGCGATGAGTGCCGCGCTGCCCAGCGGGAGTACGAGCGTGGCCGCCGAGCGCGCAGGTCATCAATCGATACTTCCGAGAAAGGCCAGGTGACGCCGTGAGCGAGGGCAACCCGTTCGTCACGCCCGACAACCCGCTCGGCGAGTGGAACCTCCCGTTCGAGCCCGGTGACGGCCGGCAGGTCAGCACTGAGGGACTGATCGTCGACAGCGTGAACATCACCGCGGCAGTGAGTGACACGCCGCTCGGCCCGCTGCCGGTGCTGCTGTTCGACTGGACGTCATCGCGTAGCGGTCCGCTCGACCGGCTGATGTTCTTCGCCACCCCTGAGGTCCTGCGGGACTTCCGGAGCTTGGTCAACCAGGCGGTCGCGTCGGCACTCGACGCCACAGCCAAGAGGAAGGGCGGCAAGCCGTGGGCATGACCACCGATCCCAACGATCCCCGCCTGACTCGCGGCGTCAACGACGCCTGGTCGATCAGGCGGACGCGTACCTCGTGCTGCCTGGCGGTGAGTGGCTGATGGTCCCGCCACCCCGCAAACGCAAGCCGCAGCCGCCCCGGAAGTCGGGAACGGCGATCAGGTTCAAGCCCGAGATCCATGAGGCGTTGACGACCGCCGCCGCTGAGCGCGACCTGTCAGTCAACTACCTCGTCAACCGCGCCGTAGAGGACTTCCTCCGGCGCCTGATTCCCGCTGGGGTGACCGTCGAAGAGATGGAGCAGTGCGCCCGGTGCGGTTCGTCGATGCACGCCGAACCATGCCAGTTCTGCCCGGCCGACGGATGGTACAACGAGCCGGATCCACAGTGCCCGACGTGTGACGGCACCGGCACGACGTGGTGGTGCCTGTCCTCGGAGGAGTTCTGCGAGGGCAACCCGCTTCCCGGGCGCGACGAGCTCGCGCGCCTGCGCCCTCGCCGCGCTGTGATCGACGACGGCGCGCCCCTGGGCACGTTCGAGCCGCGCCCCGCGTGGTTCGACGCTGCCCTGTGCGCGCCCGACGACGGCCAGGTCGACCCGGCCGTCGTCGCCATGTTCTTCCCGACCTCCTCCGACTTCACAGACCACAACCGGCGCGGTGTCGACGAGATCGCCGACTACGAGCTCGACGCGAAGGCGCTGTGCTCCGCCTGCCCGGTCCGCTCCGACTGCCTCCTGTACGGCCTCAACGAGCCGTCCGGCATCTGGGGCGGCCGTACCGCCCGTGAGCGCCGGTTCATCCGTCGCCGCCTCCGAGGTGCCGCATCATGATCCCCAACGACGACGCCCCAGCCTGGTACGCCGACGCCGCGTGCGCCCGCAGCGACCTCCCACTGGCCGCATTCTTCCCCGAGCGCGGACAGAGCACCACCCACGCGAAGGCCGTGTGCGCGACGTGCTCGGTCCGCGACGAGTGCCTCGAGCTCGGACTGACGCAGCACCACGGCATCTGGGGCGGCAAGTCGGAACGGGAACGCCGCGCGATCCGCGCTGTGCGCATCAGGAACGCCCGAGGCATCGCATGAACGCCCCCGCCGCTGCCGCCACAGTTGCCGGCGACGGTGGGCAGGTCCCCGACTCGGACCCCTGCCCCGAGTCGGGGACCGTCCATCGATCGACGTGGGTCACCGCAGCCGCGTGCCGCGGCTGCTCCGTCGACCTGTTCTACGCCGACCGGTCAGGATCGTCCACCGAGGCACTCGCCGTCTGCGCGACGTGCCCGGTGCGCGCTGAGTGCCTCGCCGACGCGCTCGCGTTCGAGCGCACCGTCGCCGTTCAGGAGGTGTACGGGGTGCGCGGCGGCATGTCCGCGATGGAACGCCGCCGCCTGCTTGCCGTCGACCGGGTGCGGCAGCCTCGCGCCGCGTGCGGAACGGACTCCGGCTACTACCGGCACCGCCGGCTGCGCGAGGCAGCGTGCGAGTCCTGCAAGGCCGCGCACCGTGTCGCCACAGCGGACCGCGCCGGCCGCAACGTCGTCGAGTCCGCGCCGACCTGGGCGATGCCATCCGGGGCGAAGCACCGCGCCCGGGTCACCGCTGCGTGGAAGACGGCGAGCTGACCACCGTGACCCTCGTCGCGTTCGATCCTGACGTGTGCCCCGAGTGCGGCGCCGCGCTCGCCCGCCTGTCGTGGCTGCAGCCCGCCCTCGTCCGTCACGGCGGCTACGGCGCGACCGAGCAGCGCACCCGACGTTGGTGTCCATGCTGCGGTTGGACGCTGCCGCTCGACCTCGCGACGATCTCACCGCGGGATCTCGACCGTGAGCGTGCGTTATGACGTGGGTCAAGGTCGACGACAAGCTGACGACGCACCCGAAGTGGCTGCCGCTCACCCTCGAGGCGAAGTCGCTGTGGTTCCACGCCGCGGTGTGGTGCGGCGCGCACAACAACGACTGGTGCCCGAGCTGCGGATGGACGCTCCCGCTCGACCTCGCGACGGTCTCACCGCGGGTGGTGCCCTGAGCGATGCCACGCAACTACCGCCGCGACCTGCCCGCGTTCCCGGGTGACTGGGCTGGCCGCGCCGCGTGCGCCCGCACGAAGACCGACATGGAGCTGTACAGCAACGCCTCGCAGCAAGCGGTCGAGTCGCGCCGCCTGGTCTGCTCTGGTTGCCCCGTGCTCGACGAATGCAAGGCGTGGGCGCTGACGGTGCCCGACCCTGCGTTCGAGCACATGGCGGGCGGCCTCACGCCGACCGAGCGGTCGCAGATCCGTCGATGGGGGACCAGCCGGTGAGAGCGGACGATCCCGGCAAGTCCGGCGCGTGGTTGAAGACGAACCCTCGTCTTCGGGCGCGCCTGTCCGTGCTGTCGATCGAGGCGTACACGGTGCTCCACAAGGTGTGGCTCTACTGCCAGGACGTCGGCAACGGCGGCCGGTTCCACGTCGACGAGCTCCCCGCCGCGATCGATCGTCTGCTCCCGCCGGCGAAGATGAACCGTGCGCTCGCCGAGCTCCACCGCGCCACGATCGAACGGTCGAACGGCGACGGCACGACCTCACTGATCCCGCTCTGGCTCGACCTGGTCGACGACCACGTCCAGTTGCCGGACTGGTGGATCGAGGACAACCCGCCACCGCGGGTGTACCACGACGACACCCTGTGGTGGCGTCATCAGCGGAACAAGCGGCTCCACTCGCCTTCGTGCGCAGCGATGCGTGCCGAGGTGAAGGCCCGCGACCGCAACCTGTGCCGCTACTGCGGGGTCCGAGTGAACTGGGAAGCCAGGAACTCCGACGTCGCCGGCACCTACGACCACGTTGATCCAGATGAGGACAACATCACCGAGAACGTGGTGGTCGCCTGTCGCCGTTGTAACGGCCGCAAGCGCGACCGCACCCCCGAGCAGTGGATCGCCGATGATCCTGCCGAGGGCTTGGCGTTGCTCCGTCCGGGCACGAACGCCGACCAGGCGCTCGCCCAGCGAGCGAGGTCCCGTGCCGGACCCTCGCAGGGTTCAACCCAGGTTCAACCCGGGTTGAACTCCTCGTCGCGCCCGCGCGCGAGACCGTCCCGAGTCGAACCCGGGTCGAACCCGACTCGGCCCGCACCGGGGTCTGCTTCGACGCGTCCCGTGCGTGCTCGAGGTGGCTCGTGACCGCGATCTCGCCCCGCCGGTCAGAACCGTCTGCTCCTGACCTGATCCCCCCACCACCGACCGATGCCGACTACCCCGAGGGAGACGATCACCCGTGACGACCCGTGCGACGGTGAAGCTGATCGAGATCGAGTCCCTCCTGACCGCGTCGCGGCAACGGGTCCGTCGCGCTGTCGTGAACCTGCGGCAGGAGACCGGCGGGTACTCGTCGACGACACCAGGGAACGGGTCGCCGGGTGGTGGGAAGGGTGGCCGATCGACGGCACACCTCGAGGAACGCCCGGGCCGCCGGCTCGCCCCGGTCCTCGTTGACGTCGACCCGAACGGGATCGATGTGCCGTGCACCGCTGTCGAACGGCAGGCGCTCGGCCTGGCCGGCCGTGACGTCGCCGCCGAGCGGCTCGCCGAGCTCGACCGGTATGCCCGTGCTGCAGCGAACGATCTCGGCCGAGCGATGCACCTGGTCGGGCTGCGGCTGATCGTGTCGACCGACGCACTACACGAACCCGAACATCTCGTCGTCCTCGCGTTGCAGCGCGCCGCCGCGTTGCGTCACGTCGCCGATGTGCACGACGGCCCGGCGTGGGACGCGATCATCGGGCACGCCATCGACGCAGCCGACCCGGCCGCGCTCGCCGTGTTCCACCTGTGCCAGACCTGGGGGTACGACCCTCGCCGGCCGCAGGTCCGCAAGGAAGCGGCGCATGTCCTCGCGGTCGACCTCACCGAGCGCTGGTGCACGTCGCATCTCCGCATCGGCGTGAAGCGTGACCGGTCTCGCGGCGAGCTGTGCGACTGGTGCTACCGCAACGGGCCGCTCCTTGTCGCGACGTGGGCGGCGCCACCGCGCGAGCTCGTGCAACTGCGTGAGGATCAGGGCAAGGTCTACGCTCACCAGATCGAACCGTTCATCCGAGCCGAGCGTGATCGGCAACGCAACAGGGGCCAGGTGAGGAACGCATGAGAATCGAACGCGACGGCCACGTCCTGGAGGCAGAGGTCGACATGGTCGAAGTGACAACGATGGGACCCGAGTACCGACCGGATCCGGCGTGGCTGTACGTCGACTCCGAAGGGCATGAACACCGATGGGTTGACGGCGCCGTACCGACGTGCGAACGACTCTACGCGCTACTACATCGACGGCGTTCCGGTAACGGAGGTCGAGGCACGAGAGTTCGCGGGCCGGGCATGATGTGCCGGGCGTCGGATCGAGTGCGGTGCTTGTACCAGGCGTGACGGTCGTGTAGCGTTCCGGATCAGTAGGTGTGCCACCAGTCCGTTCGGGCCGGTGGCACTGCCGCGTCTGGGGCCGGGCACGGTCGCTCGGCCCCAACCCTTCGGAGGTGCGCGATGCCAGGTGCACGCCGAGACCACTACGCCGGGACGTACCAGCGCCGCGCCGCCTGGGTACGTGCTCGAGCCAGGTCGAACCCGAACACGCGTTGTTGGCGGTGCGGTGAACCGCTCGCCACGTGCGGACCGAACCGGAACGGCCGGAACCGGAACGGCACCCCGGCGACGTGGCAGGCCGGGCACCTGGTCGACAGCGACCCGTCGTCGCCGCTCGCACCGGAGTGTTCGGCGTGCAACGCGTCGGCCGGCGCCACGTACGGCAACCAGCGTCGCTCGACGCCAGCTCGAGCGCAGGGGGGTAGCCCCTCGCGGATGACGATCGCCTCCCGTCGGGCGGAAGAC
>CAYZBB010000111.1:0-21267 GCA_964476495.1 uncultured Actinomycetes bacterium
CACCAGCCGGATCGAGATCGGCACCGGCGTGATCGACATGCGCTACGAGAACCCGCTGTACATGGCCGAGGACTCCGGCGCAGCCGATCTCATAGCGGGTGGGCGGCTGCAGCTGGGGATCAGCCGCGGGTCACCCGAGCAGGTCATCGAGGGGTACCGCTACTTCGGGTACGGCGCGACGGAGGGCCAGACGATGGCCGAGGTCGCGCGCAACAACACCGAGGTGTACCTGAAGGTCATCGACGGCGCCCGCTTCGCCGAACCCAACCCGCGGCCGATGTTCGCCAACCCCCATCCCGGGCCGCTGCCGCTGGAACCGCAGTCGCCCGGCCTGCGCGAGCGGATCTGGTGGGGCTCCGCGTCGAACGCGACGGGGGAGTGGGCGGCAAGGCTCGGGATGAACCTGATGAGCTCCACCCTCAAGGAGGACGAGAGCGGCAAACCGTTCGACGTGCAGCAGGCCGAGCAGATCGAGGCCTTCCGGGCGGCCTGGGCGCAGGCGGGACACGAACGGGTACCCCGGGTGTCGGTGAGCCGATCCATCTTCCCCCTGGTGACGGCGCAGGACCGGGCCTATTTCGGCGCCGACCGCGGCGGCGGGGACACGATCGGGGAGATCGACGGTTTCCGCGCGGTGTTCGGGCGATCCTACGCTGCTGAGCCGGACGCGCTCATCGACGAGCTGGCGCGGGACGAGGCGATCGCCGCGGCCGACACGCTGCTGTTGACCGTGCCCAACCAGCTGGGTGTCGACTACAACGCGCACGTCCTGGAGTCGATCCTCACCCACATCGCGCCCGGGTTGGGTTGGCGCTGACCCTGCCCGCACCGGACCCGTGCCGCTCAGCGGCCAATCGCGTCGATCGCGGTGACCAGTCCGAGATCGGCGAACGCCGACACCAGGCCCTGCTCGTGGGGGCCGGGCGCGATGCGATCGGCGACGGCCAGCACCCGCGGGTCGCTGCCGGCGATCCCTACCCCCACGCCGGCGTACTCGAGCATCTCGAGGTCGTTCAGCCCGTCACCGACGGCGATGACCTGCTCGGCGTTCATGCCGAGATGGTCGACCACGATTCGCATGCCGACGGCCTTGGTGATCTCGGCCAGGTAGAGCTCGCCCGCCGAATCACCCATGTCCGGGATCGAGCTGGGCAACGCGCCCACCTCGGGTCCGATCTCCTCGGCGAGCGCCGCGACCGGGACGGGGGACTGGAAACAGGTGATCTTGCCGAACGACGCCCCGGTGAGGTCGCGGGACATCCGCAACGCGTCGAGGATGTCCCGCGGCCCCTCCCGCTCCGGCGTGTCCGAGGATCGAAAGTGCCCGGCGAGCAGATCGTCGAGCCGCTGATCAACTCCCGGTGGCCCGTAGACCGCCTCGGGCGCCTCCAACAGGTACGCGACGTCGTGCATGTCCAGCAGGGAAACCGCCCTTGCGGCGAGGTCGGCAGGAAAGCGGCGATCGGCCAACACCTTTCCGGCCAGCTCGACATAGCCACCGGCGGCCGCGACGAACCCGTCGAACTCGTCCAGCACGCTGTGCAGGATCATCGAGCGGGGTCGTCCGGTGCACAGGAAGACCGCGTGCCCGGCCAGCCGGGCGGCGCGCACCGCCGCGACATGCCCGGCCGGCACCACGCCGTGATCGGCGTACGTACCGTCGAAGTCCAGGAACACCAACCGGCGGCTCGAGCCCGTTTGCACGACTGCCGACCCTACCGCCACCGGGTTCGCGCCCCTGGCGGGAACGGCGGTGTTCCGCACCACCTGGTCGGGTCGTCGTCCTTCAGCTCGCTCCTCGGCGGGTGGCACGGTTCGCGACGTATCCGATGGTGCCGAGGACGCCGGCCAGCAGCACGATGCCAGTGAGCGTCTGGGTGATGTCGGCGCCTGCAGTGGGTTCGATCGCCGTCGCCACGGGTGCGAGGACCGCGGCGGTGGCGATCAGGCTGGGTGCGGGGTGTTCGGCGGAGGAGTCGGGGTCGGTCCATCCGGTCTGCTGGTCCCCGCAGTGCTGGATCGCCGGAAACATGATCGTCGACCCGGGCGTACCGGTGATCCTGGCCACGACGGCGATCGAGACCTGCTGCCCGGTGGGTACTCCCGGCCCGGCGAAGGTGGCACTGCCGGGCTCCACGGTCGACGTCCAGCCGGGGATGCCGGTGGATGCGCCCGTGAACGTGACACCGTCGGCGGCAGTCACATCGACTCCCGTGGTAGGGGCGTCGGGGGAACAGCTGTGGTTCCAGGTCAGGGTGATGGTGGTGGTGCCGTCACCGTTGGGGGCGGCGGAGTCGACGGCCACATGGGCGGCGGCCGCCGGGGCCGCGACGATGACGGTGATGACGGTGAGCGCGGCAACGTTCAGGACGCGGCGCCGCCAGGGTCCGGTGCGTCGTGAATGCGCGGTCATGGCAGGTTCACCGGAATGCTCGCGGTCGGTTGGTCGAACTCGGACGTGCGGACGGCGATGGTGACGATCCACTGCCCGGACAGCGGCAGGTCGAGCACGGCCTGGTAGACGCCGGGCCCGATACCGGTGACCGGGCGGGTGAGCGGGCCCACGCCGGCCGCGGGCATGGCGACGGTGACCTGCGGATCGGACACGGGTTGGACGGGCTGCCCGGCCGGGTCGGTCACGGCGAACTCCAGGGAGTTGATCCCGACCGCGCCCGGGGTGAGGCGGGCAGTGACGGTGTCCGATCCCAGCGGCACGGTCTGTTCGACCGCGGCGGTCGTGGTGGGGGATGCGCCGGCGTCGGGGGTCGGGCTGGCATTGACGAGCCAGCCCGTGACGGCCAGCACCGCGACCAGGACGGCGGCCTCGGTGGTGACCGTGCGCCGCAGGCGAAGCCATGCCCCAGCGGTGTCGGGTGCGGCAAGCACCGCAGGCAACGCCCGGTAGCGGTTGTACCCGGCGAGGGTCACGGCCACTGCGACCAGGGCCAGCTTGACCAGCAGCGCCTGCCCGTACCCGGTGGTGATCAGCGCGTCCCAGGACCCGAGGATGCGCCACGCCATCAGCCCGCCGGCCGCCGAAAGGAGGGCGACCATGAACGCAGCCCAGGCCGAGAACCGGGTCAGCGCAAGGGTGGTCGCCTGCACCTGGGCGCGTGCCACCGTCCGGGTGCCGGTCGTAGTGGCGCCGCGACCGCCTTTCGCGGACCCTGCGGACAACGTGCCCGGTGCCCGTTTGATGCCGCGAAGCAGAACACCCAGCCCGATCAATCCGCCGAGCCAGAACGCCGCCACGACCAGGTGCAGCAGGTCTGCGGTCAGCACGAGGCCGACCGGGCCGTAGCCGCGGGTGTGCCCGACGATGGCGAACGCGCCAAGGGCGACGCCGCATCCAGCCAGCGCACCGCCGGCCGACACCGCGGTCCGTCGGTTGACCGCCCAGGCGGCCTCCCACGCCAACAGCACGCCGGCTCCGGCGAGCACCGCGGTCAGGCCGCTGTCCTGACTCATCTGGGCGGTCCAGACCTGCGGGTCCAGCAGCCCGCCGAGCGCACGAAAGCGTTGCCGCAGCTCGGTCAGCGGCATCAGCAGCACCGCGCCGGTCACACCGACGCCGGCGGACCAGCCGCTGAGCCGGCGGATCCGGGCCCGGACCCCGTCGTCGCCGGAGCCCCGGAGGACCAGCACATCGAACGCGATCAGCCCACAGCAGACCAGTACGCCAAGGTAGGCCAGCGCCTGGACGAGCGCGACGACGATCCGCACGCCGGTGTCCTGCTCGGCCGTGGGCACCGAGACCGTGCCTGCCGTGCGCTGGCCGACGGCGAAGGTGAACCCGCCGGACACCGGGTGCGAGTCGGCGGAGATCACCTGCCAGGAAACGATCACCGTGCCGGTGCCCAGCATCGACGCCGGCGTGATCACGACCGTGTTGTCGACCGTGACGACGGTGCTCGGCAGTTCGGTGCCGGCCGAGGTGAGCAGGCGCACCCCACCGTCGTCGACCGTGACGGGCTCGCTGAACGTCAGCGTGACCGTCGACGGGGGAGTGGCCAGCAGCGCGCCGTCCGTCGGATCGGTTCGCTCCAACGTGGCGTGCGCGGACGCCGGGGCGGCGCCGACGAGCAGCAGCAGGAACGTCAACCCCGCGAGCATGGCGGCCCGCCGAGCGGGCCGCCCTGCCTGCCGGGTGGGGGGCCGGTTCATGGCCGGCGTGAACGCACCAGTGCGATGCCGCCCACGATCAACCCGAGAACCCCGGCCACCAGACCGGCGATCGCCAGACCGGTACTCGAACTCGAATCCGTCGCCGAGCTCGCCGAAATTTGCGCGCTGCTGGTCGGCGCAGCGGTTGTCGACGCCGATACGGCGGCCCCGCCGGTCGCGTCCGAGGCGGCGCTGTGACGGTCGCTGCCGTCCGCCACGGTCACCTCGAACGACGGGGCCGGATGGGCCGGTTCGGGTTGCCCGGCCGCCTGCTGCTCGATCCACGCGGTCTCGCCGGTCTCGCAGGTCTGCACCACCGGGAACCGCAGGGACTGCCCGGCGGCGTCCGGGATCTTCAGCGACAGCACGAACGAGTCCCGCAGGTCGGCGGGCAGCGGGGTCCTGGCGGTGTAGACGACCTGGTCGACCCGCTCGGTGATCTGGTCTCCGTCGCTGCCGGTCAGCGGCGGATTCAACGGTTCGGTGACCTTCTGCACGTCCCAGTTCGGATTCACCGACGGAGTCACCGACGTCACCTGGTCCGGGATCTTGATCGCGATCTTGGTCGTGGCCGACCCGTCACAGCCATGCGGCACCGAGAACGTCAACAGGGCATAGGAACCGGCCGCGGTGGTGTCCGCGGACACCGTCACGTGGGCACTGGCGACCAGCGCACCGGTCAACGACAACACGGCAACGCCCGCGCCGACCACCACGGTCCGGACGCAGGCACGGGGAAACGAGGTACGCAAAATGGAAATCTCCTCGACACGGGCGAGAAAGCATGGGAAGAAAGGGGAGCGGGGCGACAGCTTCGCACCACGCAGCGATCCCGACACCCTGCAGACTCAGGGTCGCCGGGCACCCCGCCACCGGATCCGAGGCCCCGGCGACGGGTTCAGGTGATGTCAGGCAGCAACAGACACCGCCGGTGGCGGGCCGCGCCGAGGAGCGGCCAGCGCTACCACCCGAGCGGTCACGATCAGCTCGTCGCCGGCCGGGACCGGTCGGGGCGCGGCGATCGGTCCGACCCGGACCACCCCACAGGAGATCGGCAGTCGGACACCGCGCAGGCGCAGGCAGCGCAGCACCGGGTCCAGCGCGGTGACCAGCAATGCCGCCAGAACGCCGGCGATCACGTGCGCGCCGAGCATCGCAGTCGGGGAGCCGTGACCGGGGTGCGGGGTCGAGTCCGCGACGGCCAACCCCTCGAACACCGGGTGCAGCGCTGCCTGCGACGCGGCCACCACCGGGACAAGCATCGCCGGCCGTAGCCCACGCCGGAACAGCGGCGCCCCGACCGCGCCCGTCAGCAACACCAGCACGACGAACGCCACCGGTGACGGAAGCCCGCCACCCGCGGCGGCGTGCGCCAGCCCGGTCAGGCCGACCGCGATCACCCCGAAGGCGGTGCAGCGCAGGGCGATCACCCGCCGAACCCTACTCGCCGCCGTGTCCGGGGGTCTCTACACCCGTCGCGCGCCGCCTCGGTCCGGGCGCCGTCAGCCGAACTCAGCCGCGGTTCCTCGTCCGGCACTCTCACCGATGACCAGGGAGACTGTGGTCGCTGCTCGAGTGTCTGACAGGCGGCCGGGTGCTGCGCGGGTCTGCGCAGGTTGAGGAGGCAGGCCGATGTCCGCACCGGATCGATCCCACGCGCTCGATCACCTCGTCGTCGTGTTGTTCGAGAACCGTTCCCTGGACAATGTGCTCGGGCACCTGTACGGCCCGGCGGATGGCAAGAATTTCGACGGGGTGATCGGCAAGGGCCTGAGCAACCCCATTCCCGTGTGGGCCGAGCACCGCGACGGACGTGAAGTCGTCCCGTACACGATCGCCACCGATATGGATTCACCCAATCCCGACTCCGGCGAGGAATATTTCCACACCAACACTCAGCTCTACAACGTCATCGACGAGCACAACCGGTTCAAGATCGGTGAGGCCGTGACGGCGCCCTGGAACGCGCCGCCGGCCGGTGCGCGACCGACAATGGACGGCTTCGTCACGGACTATATTTCCACCTTCACCGGCGAGATCGGCCGCCAACCGACCTATGCCGAGTACGCCCATATCATGACCGGTTACACCCCCGACCAGCTCCCGGTGCTCAACGGCATCGCGCGTGACTTCGGGGTCTTCGACCATTGGTTCTCGGAGGTGCCTTCGCAGACCTTCATGAACCGATCCTTCTGGACGGCCGCCAGTTCGTCGGGACTCGTCGTGAACAGCCCGATGGGAAAGTGGCTCGCCGAGAACGACGCCGAGACGCTCTTCGATCGGCTCGAGGCCCACGGCCGGTCCTGGAAGGTGTACGTCATGGAACCCATGCCCTTGTCGTTCACCGGAGTGATCCACTTTCCGAGGCTGAAGGATCGGCTGGCCACACATTTCGTGCCATTCACCGAGTTCGAGAGGGATGCCGCGGCAGGCACTCTGCCCGACTTGTCGCTGATCGAGCCGAACATGATTGCCGGTCACGGCGACTACCACCCCGCGTTCGGCCGCTCGTTCTCGGACACCGTCGATATCGCGCTGGACAGCCCGTCGTCGATGCTGTCGGGGGAGGCATTCCTGCTGCGCGTGTTCAGCGCCTACCGGTCCGCCGTGTCGGAGACCGGCGCGAACGTCTGGAACACGCCCTTGCTGATCGGGTGGGACGAGCCGGGAGGCACCTACGATCACGTCCCTCCCGGCGCCGTCCCGCCACCGGACGCGACCGGACCGGCAGGCGAGTTCGGCTTCAGGTTCGACCGCTCCGGATACCGGGTGCCGGCCGTTGTCGTCTCCCCGTGGGTCGAATCGGGATCGGTGTACAACGAGGAATACCGGCACACCTCGCTGATCGCGACCTTGCGGAAGCACTGGGGACTCGGGGAAGCCTTCACCCAACGGGACGCCTCGGCACGTACGTTCGATCACATCTTCACCCGCACCGCGCCCCGTGACCCGGACACGTGGGCCGCGCCGACGGCACATCCCGTGCCCGCCTGGACCATGGACCCCGATGTGGTGGGTCGCGGCCTGAGCACCCTGGGCAAGGGCATCGCGCCCGCCGTCATCGGCAAGGCCAGGGAAATGGGCGTGCCGTTGCCGGCCGAGTTGGACGACACCGGAGCCGACCTACCACCGCGGCGCATCATCGAGGTCATCGGACAGATCGCAGGTCATTTCTTCCCAAACCTCAGATGCCGCTGAAATCGCACCACCGGCTATCTTTGACTGCTCTTGTGGATATCACTCTTGTAAGTATCGCCGAGCCAATCCCGGTGACCCCGCGGTGCTCACCGTTTGTGTGTCGCGCTCGTGCTGCAACATGAGCGCGACGTACAGCGGATGAGCAGCGTCGCGCGGGTTGGGGTTGTGAACCGTCCGGATCAAGCGGCGAGGTGGAAGGTGCTCGCGAAGCGGCCCAGGAGCTCGCCGGGCCCCCGCAGCACTTCGACCACGCCGGTTGCGATCGCGCGATCCGGGGCAAGTTCGCCGGAGATGAGCCGCCGGATGCCCGGGCCGGCCGCGAAGGCGAGGTCGACCGGCCCGTCGCCGCGCGTCACGTCCAGGGTGGGGCCGTCCACCCGGACGAGCAGCTCGGCGGGGCCGAAGTGGGCGCCGTAAGCGGTCGCGGGCAGGGTCAGCGCCACCTGCGGCCGAAAGGCCGTCCGCAGGGCCATTGTCATCGAGTCGGGGGTGATGATCTGCTCGTCCCGCGGGTCACCCAGCGCCTTGAAGCCCCATGCGCCGAGCGCGAGCACGATCGGCTCGAGTTCGCGGCCGTAGGGGGTCAGCTCGTAGATGATGACGCGGGAGCGAGGCACCCGCCGAATGACGCCGGCCGCCTGAAGTTCCTTGAGCCGAGCCGCCAGGATATTGCTCGGGATGCGGGGGAGACCCGCGGCGAGCTCTCCGTAGCGGCGTGGACCGACGAGCAGGTCGCGGACGATCAGCAGAGCCCACCGCTCACCCACGAGCTCCAGGCCACGCGTGACTCCGCAGTACTGCCCGTAGTCGCGAACGGCCACCGAGCGCCTGTGCCCTCAGGCCTGCTGGTTCGCGAACGCCTCGGGCCCCTGAGCGGCAGCGACCGGGTCCATCCAACCGAACTCGAGGACGTTTCCGTCGGGATCGGTGAGCTGGCGCTGGTACATGAAGCCGTAGTCCGAGGCGGGACGCGCCTCGGAGCCACCGGCGGCCAGGCCTGCGGCGAGACTCGCGTCGACCGCTTCCCGGCTGTCGAGGAAGATAGCGGTCGCCGACGACGGGCTCACCGCCGGATCACCGAGCGGCAGATCGGTGAAGGTCTGGAAGTACTCGCGTACCAGGATCATGAAGTAGCTGTGATCTTCCTCGACGATGACGCATGCGGCGTTGTGGTCGGTGAAGGCCGGGTTGATGGTAAATCCGATGGCCGTGTAGAACGCCTTCGCGCGATCCAGGTCGTTCACCGGCAGGTTGACGAACATCGCGGTCATCGTGGTCTCCCTCTCATGGGTCCGATACGTGGGCGATGGCTACACTTGCAAAAAGCAAGTGATCTGTCAAGACCGCCGATCTGGCGGGATCTCCGTCGCCTGTTCCCCGGCCGGGGCGTCGTCGCATGCAAATTCCCACCCACCGCCGGGACGCCGTCGTCGGCATCGTCGCGATCATGTATGCGCGGCCTGCCTGACCGTGCGCGCACCTCAAATACCTCGCCGCGTTGGACGGTCCCCGAGGGATGCCTCTTGGGTGTGACGGACGACCTCAGGTTATCATCGATAGATGGCGATGATAACGATCGACACCGTTGCTGATGTGGTGGGTGATCTGGACGACCCGACCGCGGCCGCGTGCCTGTTCCGCAGCCTGGCCGACCCGACCCGGCTGCGGATCCTGCAGCACCTGACCCTGGGCGAACGCCGGGTGATCGACCTGACGGCGCACCTGGGGCTTGCCCAGTCCACCGTGTCCTCGCATCTGGCCTGCCTCCGCGACTGCGGACTGGTCGTCAGCCGCCCGGTGGGTCGGGCATCGGTGTTCGCACTGGCTCGGCCCGAGCTGCTCGACCTGCTTACCGCGGCCGAGAAGCTGCTGGCAGCAACCGGGTCCGCCGTCAGGCTGTGCCCGAACTACGGCGAGAGAGCCGGCTCGTGAGCACACTGGACCAGTCCGGAGCAACGCACGCGGAGCGGGTCCGGCTCGGTCGGCGGGCGCAGCTGCTGGCGGCGGCCAGCGTCACCTACAACATCCTCGAAGCGGTCATCGCGATCGGCGCCGGCCTTGTCGCCGGGTCGGTCGCGCTGATCGGGTTCGGTCTGGACTCGGTGATCGAGGTGTCCAGCGGACTGATCATTCTTTGGCAGTTCCGCCACCCGATGCCGCACACCCGAGAGCGGACCGCGCTCCGGCTGATCGGGCTCTCATTCTTTGCCCTGGCCGGCTATGTCAGCTATGAGTCGGTGCGCAGCCTGCTCGTCGGCGTCGACACGGACGCCTCACCCGTCGGCATCGCCCTGGCGGTGGCCTCGCTGGCGATCATGCCCCTGCTGTCGCGGGCGCAGCGCCGCACCGGCCGCGCCCTCCACAGCAACGCGGTGGTCGCCGACGGCACTCAGACCATGCTCTGCGCCTGGCTGTCCGCGGCCCTGCTGATCGGCCTGCTGCTCAACGCGACCCTCGGCTGGTCCTGGGCCGACCCGATCGTCGGCCTGGTCATTGCCGCCGTGGCGGCCCGGGAGGGCGTCCAGGCCTGGCAGGGCAAGGGCTGCTGCGCATCGATCAGCACCGCCACCGTCGATTCGGAACCGGACTCTTGCACCTGCGGACCTGAACGCATCGACAGCTGCTGCGCCGGAGAACGCTGACCCCCGCGCTCGTCCGAGTAGGGACACATGCCGCAACTTCGATGGGATCGGACAGCAACCGGCACACCCACCTCGCCGACCCCTGACGGAATCGTCTTAACTTGACATAATGTCGCTTATCGGCACTCGCGCCGGACGACGTCGACCCGCCGTCGGCGAGGCTGCCGGGCTCAACTTCGGAGCGCCACGACGCTGCCGCCGGCGCACGCTTGGTCGGTCGGACCGCGGTGCGGGCCGACCGATGAATTCTCCGCGCCGTGCCGGTCTGTACAACGAATACCGACTCACGAGAGGCTGACGCCATGCGCAAACTTGCCTTCGGCATGAACGTGAGCCTGGACGGATACATCGCCGCGCCCGGCGACGACATCGGCTGGAGCGCACCGAGCGACGAGCTGTTCCAGTGGTGGTCCGACCGCGTCGGGACGACGGACCTGGCACTGTACGGACGCAAACTGTGGGAGACGATGAGCTCCCACTGGCCGACCGCCCATCAACAGCCTGGCGCCACACCGGCGGAGATCGAGTTCGCCCGCCGTTGGCGGGACATGCCGAAGGTGGTGTTCTCCTCGACGACCAGCACGGTCGACTGGAACACCCGCCTGGTCACCGGCGACGCGGTCACCGAGATCAGCCGGCTCAAGGCCGAGGACGGCGGCCCCATGGACATCGGTGGCGCCACACTCGCCGCGGCAGCCATGCGGGCCGGGCTGATCGACGAGTACATGCTTGCCACCGCACCGGTCTTGGTGGGCAGCGGGACGCCGTTCTTTACGGCCCTGGACAACTGGGTGAACCTGAACCTGGTGGAGACCTGCACGTTTCCCGGCGGCGTGGTCCTGACCAGGTATGAGACCAGGCGCTGAGTTCCGCCGGCCGTCCTGAGCCTCGCACGTCTCCGGGGTCTACTCGTCCCACTGCACCACGTCCGGTTACCAGCCCCGCTGAAGGTCTGTCGGGACGAACGCGAGCGATCGGGCCACCCGAGGGCACCTCAGCAGTCGAAGACCGACCAGCAGATGTCATTGCGCAGCCGCTGGTCGTCGATGACGAGCTCACGAATCGCGCTCGGTAGCTGATCGCGTTGCCACCGGCATTCTCGGCGTCCGGCCTCGTCACCGTTGCTGTCGGGGGCGGCGGCGCGGACGGCCTTGATCGCGTAGGCGGCGGCGCCGAGGTCGTGCGCGGCGACGTGCGCCACGACCGCGGCCTGTCCGGCGGCATAGGCCGCATGGCGCGCCGCGCCGCCCAAGTCTCTTGCCGCCCCCATCGCGTGCCCACCGGCCGTGCGCGCCTGGGTCATGGTGATCTCGCCGTGCGCCCAGGTGCGGGCGCTCTCGATCGCCCGACGCGGTCGTAGGTCCGCAGGCCGAGCCGACTCGAAAAGGTGGAGGACGTGCTCCGCGCAGGCTGCCGCCCACAGTGCGAGGAGGTGGTGGTCGGCATCGGTGAGGGTCCCGCCGCGGCGAATCGTTATCAGGCGGGGGTCACGAACCTTCGACAAGATCACAGTCGATCCTCATTCCCTCGGACGCGCGCCGGTCGGCGCCGACCGTGAGAGACAGGCCAGGACGTCGGTTTCGCCCGTCGCGGCCGGTGACGACGCCGCGATCGGGCAGCACGTCGTCAGACCACCGACGGGTCCAGCCGGGCGGCGCCGAAGAACGGGCTCCACGCGCGGATTTCCCGACCCGCGATCAGCCCGAGCTCCCAGAACGGGTCCCGGTCCAGCCATTCCGCCACCTGCTCGGGGTCGTCGGCGTCGAGAATGAGCAGGGCGCCCGGCCCACCGGAGGTCAACGGGCCGCTGATCACGATCCGACCCTGCTCGAACAGCGAGGCCAGGTAGTCCTTGTGCGCCGGACGATGCTCGTCCAGCCGGGCCGGCTCGTCGGCGTAGCGGTAGATGACGGCATGCAGCGCCATTGGTTGTGGTCCTCTCCAGAATCGTGGAAGATCAAAGGGTTTCGGCCAGCGCACGACCCGCGGCGTACGCGCGGGTGATCGCCGAGCCCAAGGTGGCACCGCCGCCCGGGTAGGCGTCGGCGAACACGGTGGCCGCAACGTTCCCGGCAGCGAACAGCTGTCCGACGGGCTCACCGCGGCGGTCCAGCACCCGCCCGTCCTGGTCGGTGACCAGGCCGCCGCAGGTGCCCAGAGTGCCGGGACGGATCGGGATCGCGTGGAACGGGCCCTGGATCAGCGGCGCCAGGCACGGATGCGCCTGCCGGGGGTCGCCCAGGTATCGGTCGGCCTCGGTCTCACCACGATGGAACAGAGGGTCCTGCCCGTCGGCGGCGTGCTTGTTGAACTCGGCTACCGTCTGCGCCAGCGCGAAAGGATCGCCGCCGAGCGCGTCCGCCAGTGCCTCGATCGTCGATCCGCTGACCGCCCAGGCTGGCACCTCCCCGACCTGCGTGCCGCCGATCGAATACCGCGAGACGTAGCCGCTGTCCACCACCAGCCAGGCCGGGATGTTGGCGTACTCGCCCGTGTTCGGGTCGATCGAACGGAACACCTTGTTCAGGTCGTGGTAGTTCACGGCCTCGTTGACGAACCGTCTTCCGGAGGAGTTGACCATGATCGACCCGGGCAGGGTCAGCTCCACGTTCGCCATCCGGCCGGACGGCAGGTCGTCATAAAGGTGTTCGGGGTCCTGCAGTACCGGAACACCCCACACCGACCGCATGGCGGTGACACTGCCCCCGGCCGCCAGGCCCAGCTCCAACCCGTCACCGGTGTTGCTGGGCGCGCTGATCGGGGTCACCGGGTTCGGCAGGAAGGCCTCCTGCAGCCGCTGATTCCATTCGAAGCCGCCTGAGGCCAGCACCACCGCGCGAGCGCTGACCGTGCCGGCCGGGCAGGTCAGCGCCCAGCCATCGCCGTCGCGACGCAGGTCCTCGACGCCGAAGCCGGTCAGGATCTGCACTCCCCGCTCCTCCGCGGACACCACCAGCGAGGCGATCAGCGCGCCGCCCATGGTCCGGGTGCCCTCGGCATCCCGCCTGGCGATCAGCGCGGTGTCGAATCCGGTGGCCGCCATGGCGTCCCGCTCGGTCATGGTGATCGACGGGAAGTATGTCGGCGGTCGGATGCGCGCGGTCAGGCCCGGGTGCTCGGTGCCGTCGAACGGCAGGTTGTCAAGGCCGCGCCCGCGGGCCGCGCCCTCCCAGCCGGTGTGGTAGTCGGGCCGGGGCAGCGCGGCGAGCCGAGCCCGGGTGCTCTCGTCGAGCCAGCGGACCGCCTCACCCGCCGTCCGGATGTACCAGCGCAGCGTCTCCGTGGGCACCTTGCCACCGGTGGCCGCGGTCAGGTAGGCCAGAGCAGCCTCCGTGGAATCCGGGTACTCCTGGCCCATCAGGTGATGGTTGGGCATCCAGGCGACGCCGCCGGACACGGCGGAGGTGCCGCCCAGCAGGTCCGCCTTCTCCAGCACGACGACCGAGTGCCCGCCGTCGGCCGCCCGGCAGGCGGCGACCAGGCCGGCCGCACCGCTACCGACCACGGCCACGTCTGCGGTGAGCTGCATGAGACTCATTCCCCCTTCAGCTGCCCGTCGGCCAGCAGGAAGTCAACGATGAGATCGGAGACGGCGGCGAACATGTCGGCACCGGTGGACGTCCCGCAGCCCAGGGCCCGGGACGCCTCGATGAGCGGTGGGACCGCCGGCTTGGTCACCACATCGGCGACGAACGTGTCCGACTCGAGCCGCCCGATGTCGATGGGCAGGGGGTCACCCGGCCGCATGCCCATCGGCGTGGCGTGCGCGACCAGCCCGAAGCCGGCCGGGTCGACCGGGTTCGTCGCGGCATCGGCGGCCACCACCCGATGCCCGAACCGCTCCCGCAATCGCTCGATCAGCGCGTCCCGACGGGCGGGATCGGCGTCGTGCAACGCGAGTTCGGCGGCCCCTGCCTCCAGCAGCGCCAGGGCGATGGCCGACCCCGCACCGCCGGCGCCGACCTGCAGCACGCGGCGACCCGCGGGGTCGCCTCCGTTGGCCTTGATCGCGGATACATAGGCGGCGCCGTCGACCTGGTCGCCGTGCCAGCTGCCGTCGGCGTTGCGGCGGGCGACGTTGACCGAACCGAGAAAGGCGCCCCGGTCGGTGAGCGTGGCGCAGTGGCGAGCCAGGCCGAACTTGTGGGGGACGGTCGCGATGATCCCACCGATGCTCCCGGACGGGGTCAGCCCGTCGAGCAGGGCGTCGAAGTGATCGACGCTGATCTGCAACGGGACGACAACAGCGTTGCTGCCGCGGGTGACGAGGGCGTCGGTGACGCCACCGGGCGCCTTCACCTGGGCGATCGGGTCGCCGATGATCGGCACGACCAGCGTCTCGCCGGACAGCTGCAGGTACTTGCTCATGAGATCTCCACTCCTCAGATTTCCACCGTGGGCTTGGATTTGACGGTGGTGGTGGTGCCGGTCCGGGCGGCATGCCGACCGGCAACATAGCCGAAGGTCAGGCCGCCACCGACCTGGCAGCCCGCGCCGGGGTACTCGGCGGCGCTCATCGAGGCGGCATCGTTCCCGCAGGCGTACAACCCGGCGATCGGCGTGCCGCCGGCGTCGAGGACCTGGGCGTCGGCGTTGGTACGCAGGCCGAGCGAGGTGCCCAACGGCGTCGGCACCAGCGCCAACGCGTAGAACGGCGCGGCCTCGATCGGGCCGAGGCTCGGGTTGGGTCGATGGTCAGGGTCGCCGTACTGCAGGCCGAACGGGCTGGTGCCCTTGCCGAACTCCTCGTCGACCCCGCTCACGGCGTAGCGGTTGTTGTCGGCGACGGTGCGCTCGAGTCCGTCGGAGTCGACGCCGATCCTGGCTGCGAGTTCGCGGATGGTCGGCGCGCTGTGCAGGTAGCCGGACCGCAGGTACTTGCGTAGGTAGGCCTTGGGAAGCCTGGGCCGGATCATGCCCAGCCCGTACCGACTCAGCGATCGGGAGTCGATGATCAGCCAGGCTGGCACGGTGCGCGTCGCGTACATCGCGCGGACGAACCGGTGGTAGGAAACGGATTCGTCGACGAACCGTTGACCGTCGGCGTTCACCGCGACTATACCGGGCTTCGATCGATCCCAGATGTGCGGGAACACCGCGGTGGTTCCGTCCTTGCGCCGCCCGATCGAACTGGGGAACCAGAAAGCGTTGTCGTCCTGCGGGTCGCTCAGCGCGGCGCCGATCTCCTGGGCCAGTGAGATGGTGTCGCCGGTCGAGCCCTCGCTGGCGCGGGTGAACTGCGGGGTGGGGCTGGGCAAGTACTTCCTACGCCACTGTGCGCTGGCCGAGAAGCCGCCGCCGGCCAGCACAACACCGCGGCCGGCCCGGACCCGTAGCTCACGACCCTCAGAGGCGACGACTGCGCCGACCACCCGGCCGTTCTCGTCGGTGAGAAGCCGGGTTGCGGTGGCGTTGAACCACACCCGACCACCCCGTTGCGTCAGCTTGTGGAAGAGGTTGGCGACGAGGGCGTTTCCCATGGCCAGCCGGGTACAACGGGAATAGCTCAGCCGGTCCTTGGCCCACCGGGCACCCAACTTGAGCGCGACTGGAGCGGCCTTGGGTGAACCCTGCAGCAGGGTGAGCAACTGGTTCACCTCGGCCCTGCGGACCATCATGGTTCCGCCGAACAGGGCGAACTCGGGCACCGGCGGGCGGACCCGAACGAAGTCGTCCCTGCCCAGCTCACGGCCGTCGAAGGTCTGCGGCTCCAGCGCGCGACCACCGAGGCTGGCGCCCTCGACCTCGGGGTGGTAGTCGACGACCGTCTTGGAGTGCCAGAACTTCACGCCCAGGCCGTCGAGGTAGTCGATGGCTTCGCTGCCGTGGCGCAGATAGGACTCGCGGATCTCCCGGGGCGCCTTGTCCCCCACCAGCCGGTCCAGGTAGCCGCTGGCCACCTGAGCGTCGTCGGTGACCCCGGCCGCCCGCTGGAAGTGGTTGTTCGGGATCCAGCAGGTGCCGGCCGAGTAGGCGGTGGTCCCGCCGAGGTACTCGGTCTTCTCCAGGACCAGCGTGGCCAGGCCCTCGTTCGCGCCGGTCAGGGCGGCGGACAGGCCCCCGGCTCCGGTGCCCAGGACCAGCAGATCGACCTGCTCGTCCCAGCGGTCGGTGGAGTGGGAAGGAGTGGGCGTGACCTCGTCGTCGATCGGTGGCATGCATCGAGGTTCGCATCCCAGAGTATGTCGTGTCCAACACTGAATACATCAAACACTCAGTGCTCTGAACACCTAGTCCACGGCGGGCGCGCGGGGTATCAGCAGGGACAGCATGGCACCCAGCACGGCCAGTCCAGTCGCCCACCAGAACGCGATGTCGTACGCGTCGGCCAGGCCGGCCACATCGGTCGCCCCGATCGCAGCCTCGGCCAGGACCGCGGCCAGGACCGCGACCCCGAATGAGCCGCCGACCTGCTGGGAGACCCGGGTGACGATGCTCGCGTCCGGCATCTCCTGACGATCCAGGCCCTGGTAGGCCCCGCTCATCAACGGAATGACCACCGCACCGAGACCGAGACCGCGGATCAGCAGGGTCACCATCAGGAACCAGGTCGGGGTGGTCGCCGTCGAGAAGGCGAACGGGACCGTCCCTATGGCGATCACCGCGAACCCGGCGACCGCCACCCAACGACCGCCGATCGAGTCGGTGAGGCGACCGGCCAGGGTGCGCGAGGCCAGCGCGCCGACGCCCTGCGGGATGAGCAGCAGGCCCGCCCCGAGCGCGTCCTCACCCCGAATCTGCTGCCAGTACAGCGGCAGCAAAAGCATCGCCCCGTAGAGCGCGGTCCCCGAGATGAACAGCAGCGCCGACGATGCCGTCAGGGGACGGTGCCTGAACAACCGGATGTCGATCAGCGCGTGCTCTCCGCGCCGCCAGGCCCATCCGGCGAAGGCGACGAGCAGGACCATCCCCCCGATCATCGGCAGCAAGACGTCGGCGTGCCCGAAACCGCCCTGCGAACCGGCCTCGGACAGGCCGTAGATCACCCCGACCACACCGGGTGAGACCAGCATCAGTCCGACGACGTCCAGGGCGCGCTTGGGCCCCGACTCCCCCGGCGGGAACATGCGGATGGCCAGCACGATGCCGACGACTCCGAGCGGCAGGTTGACCAGGAACATCCACTGCCAGGACAGGTAGTGCAGGATGAGGCCACCGATGACCGGCCCGAGGACGGGGCCGAGCGCCGCGGGGAGGCTGATCGTCGCGATCAGCCTTCCCACGTTCCGTCCGCCGGCCGCCTGCATCAGGACGGTCGCCATCAGCGGGATCATCACTCCACCGCCGAGACCCTGGATTGCCCGGAAAGCGACGAGGCTCGAGGCGTTCCAGGCGAGCGCACACAGGGTCGAGCCGACCAGGAACGTGGCGAGGCCGACGAGCCAGAGCCGTTTGCCGCCCAGGCGGCTCTGCGCCCATCCCGTCACGGGGATCGTGACGAACATGGCGAGAAGGTATGCCGTGCTGACCCACTGGATGGTCGACACCGAGACGCCGAGCGACTCGCCGAGCTCGTGGATGCCGACGCTGACGATCGTGGTGTCGAGGATGACGGCGATCCCTCCCACCACGATGGCGATCGCCAGTCGCTTCAGCTCGGGGTCGATCGTCGTGGCGACGGCCGACGTGCGGGAGTCGGTTCGCTGGGACATGGCGCCCTCTTTAGATACGTTGATGTTTCTTCGATTCCCAACCTAGCGCGATGGGTTAAGATACACAAGTGAATCCTGTTGATGAGACGCCTCAACGCCGTCGTCGCGGTGCCGCCCTGGAGTCGGCCATTCTCGACGCGGCCTGGCAGGAACTCGTGGAGAAGGGATATGCCGCCCTCACGGTCGAATCGGTCGCCCATCGGGCGGGCACCAGCCGTCCGGTGCTCTACCGGCGATGGCCGGCGAAGGCCGATCTCGTCCGGGCCGCGGTGCTGCACATGCTCGCCCGCGACGCCATGGAGGTGCCCGACACCGGAAACCTGCGCGACGACATGGTTGCCGTGCTGCGACTGTCCAACGAACGGCGCATGGCGACCACGGCGCTGCTGATCTACTACCTCGGCGCGTTCTTCCAGGAGACCGGGACCAACCCGCGCGACCTTCGCGAACAGTTGATCGGTGATCGGGACTCACCCGTCGATGTCATCGTCGACCGCGCGATCGATCGGGGCGAGATCGACGCAGAAGGACTTACCCCCCGGCGGCGCACACTGGCCTTCGATCTGTTGCGCCACGAAGCGCTGACCACACTTGCCCCCGTCCCGAATCCGGTGATCGAGGAGATCGTGGACGATATCTTCATGCCACTTGTCCGCGGACAGCGGTCTCAGCCGGGCGTCGGCATCACGTCGTCCGCCACGGCGAGCACCGCCGGCAACACCGTCGACGGGTTGTCCGCCGACCAGGCGATGGCATGGTCCAGATAGGTCGGTGTCCCCCGCAACGGCACGAAGACCGAGCCCGACGGCATGATCTGGGCGACACCGTCGGAGATCAGCGCCACCCCGACACCGGCCGCGACCAGCGTGAGAATCATGAAGGGGTCGGTGATCTCCTGGACCACGTGCGGTCGGAAGCCGGCATTGACGCACGCCCGCACCCCTGCCTCGCGCAGCCCGGAGCCGGACGCCGCGGGGGTGGTGATGAAGTCCTCGTCGGCCAGATCGGCCAGCTCGACCGAGGGATCGCCGGCCCGCGGATGATCGATCGACAGCGCAACCCCGATGGGTTCGCGGGCGATCAGCCGGCTGCGCACCACCGGCGACGCGTCCAGTGGCAGCGCGACGAAACACAGGTCCAGCGAACCCCTTTCGATCTGGGTCACGCCGTCCCGGGTCAGCACCCCGGCCACCAGATTGAGCGTGACCTGCGGGTACCGGCGGCGGACCGCGCGGGTCAGCGGCGGAAGTGTCCGGTGGTTCAGCGCGCCGGAGAAGCCGAGGTTCACGGTGCCGTAGACCTCCCCGGACACCGCCCGGGTGGCCTGCCGCCCAAGTTCGAGTTCCTCGAAGACCCGGTGGGCGTGCGGCAGCAGGGCTTGGCCGGACGGGGTCAGGGCAACGCTGCGGGTGCTGCGGTCGAACAACGTCACCCCGAGCTCGCGCTCCAGCTTGCGGATCGTCTGGCTCAGTGGGGACTGCGCCAGCCGCAACCGCGCGGCGGCCCGGCCGAAGTGCAGTTCCTCCGCGACGGCAACGAACGCCTCCAGCTGCCGGATCTCCACCGGGCGCCTCCAGTTGGAGTGATCGCTACAAGAGTGCTACGGGAAGGCTACACTGTGCTGATGGCGACGACCATTGCCCAACGGCAGCTCCGCAACAACAACGCGGAGATCCTCGACAGGGTGGAGGCCGGGGAGAGCTTCGTCGTCACCAGGAACGGAGTGGCCGTGGCCGATGTGGTCCCACATGCGGGGCGACGCGGGCCGCCCAGGTTCCCCAGGACCAAGGATCTACTGGGACGGCGGACCTCCAACTCCACCCCACCGGACGCCGAGGCATGGCTCAGAGACATCCGCGACGCGGACGCCTTGATCGACGACGACCCGCTGACCGGCCGTGCCTGATCATCCCCTCGCGTTGCTGGACACGTCATGTGTCATCGAGTACCCGCGCAACCTCGACGAACTGGCCGACACTGCCGCCATCAGCACGCTCACCGTCGCCGAACTGGCCTACGGCCTGCATCACGACGATCCCCTGGTCGCCGCTGCCCGGGAAGCGCGCTACCGAGAAGTGCTGGGCGACTTCGACCCGATCCCGTACTCCGCACACGCCGCCCACCTCTACGGCGCGATCGCCGCATCCGTCCGGAAGTCCGGGCGGAATCCGCGACCACGCCGGATCGACCTGATGCTGGCGTCGGTGGCCGCGGAACTCGACGCCGTCCTGGTCACCCGCAATCCCGCCGACTTCGCCGGCATCGGGAGCATCGTCAACGTGATCACCGCCTGAGGACGGCACGGAATCCCGAAATCCCCGTCGAGTCCTACGACCGGGCGCTCGAACTGGCCGGCCAGCTGTCCGCGGCCCCGGGCGCGGGCGGCAAACCGATCCACGAATGGTTGGAGCTGCGCCCGTTCCTGATGGGCCCGACTGCAGGAAAGCGCCCGCCGAGCGAGCGCGATCCTTCACTCCACCGGCCGCAGTGAGTGCTGCCGGCGATCACCACCTACGGCTACCGGCCCCGCAGGCCGAACGGGTTGCCGTCGGCGTCGGCCAACACGCACACACGCACGTCGGGCGCGACCTCGCGCGGGGCGTCCCGTTCGGAGGCGCCGGCCGCGAGCAGGGTCACCCGAGTCGCGTCGAGGTCATCGACGTCGGCGTAGGCCACCGGTCCCCCGGCGACGTTCCCTGGAGCGAGCGCGACCTCGAACCCTTCGATGTTGTAGCCGACGTAGTAGGCGGTGTCGGTGTGCGGCTCGCCGAGCAGCGTCGTATAGACGGTCTTGGCGGCGGCCAGGTCGGACACCGGGATCACCAGGCTGCGGATGGCAGTACTCATTGTCTTGACTCCTTCGCTCGGCGCGGACGCGGAGGGCGCCCGCGGGGTGGTAGGACGGTCAGCTGCCGACGTAGGCCGCCAGGTGCTGGCCGGTCAGGGTCGACCTTCCAGCCACCAGGTCGCCGGGGGTGCCCTCGAAGACGATCCGGCCGCCGTCGTGGCCGGCGCCGGGGCCCAGGTCGATGATCCAGTCGGCGTGCGCCATGACCGCCTGGTGATGCTCGATGACGATCACCGATTTGCCGGCATCGACGAGCCGGTCGAGCAGACCCAGCAGCTGCTCGACGTCTGCCAGGTGCAGGCCGACGGTCGGCTCGTCCAGGATGTAGACGCCACCCCTGTCCCCCATGTTGGTGGCCAGCTTGATCCGCTGCCGCTCGCCCCCGGACAGAGTCGTCAACGGTTGCCCCAGGGACAGATAGCCGAGCCCGACGTCGGCCAGCGCCGACAGGATCTTGTGCGCCGCCGGCAGTTTCGCCTCGCCCGCGGCGAAGAACTCCTCAGCCCGGTCGACGGACATGGCCAGCACCTGGCTGATGTCCCTGCCGCCGAAGGTGTACTCGAGCACCTCGGCCTGGAACCGCTTGCCCTCGCACACTTCGCAGACGGTGGCGACGCCGGCCATCATCGCCAGGTCGGTGTAGACGACACCGGCCCCGTTGCAGTTGGGGCAGGCCCCTTCGGAGTTGGCACTGAACAGGGCCGGTTTCACGCCGTTGGCCTTGGCGAACGCCTTGCGGATCGGCTCGAGCAGTCCGGTGTAG
>CAYZBB010000112.1:0-20662 GCA_964476495.1 uncultured Actinomycetes bacterium
CGAACCGGGAGGTGTTCGGGGTGAGGTAGGCCTCCATCCCGATGATCGGGTTCACGCCGGCGGCCTTGGCCTGCCGGTAGAAGTCGTGGGCGCCGAAGACGTTGCCGTGATCGGTCATCGCCAGGGCGGGCATGCCCATCTCGGCCGTCCGGGCGAACAGTTCGCCCAGCCGGGCCGCGCCGTCGAGCATGGAGTACTCGGTGTGCACATGCAGGTGGACGAACGACTCCGAGTTGCTCACGCCAACGTTCTTAGCATGGCGGTCCGACAGCCTTCGGCGCGTCGGTCACCGTGTCCTCAGCGCACCCGGCAGTAGGTCTCGATGTAGATCTCGACCTCCTGCCGATGCGGGGCCACCCGGGCGACGAGCACCTGGATGCGCTGCTTGTACCGCTGCAGCTCGGGGGCGGTCTCACCGATCAGGTGCTCGGCCAGCCTGTCGAGTTCCTCGGACAGCTTCTTCTCGCTCGCCCGGTTGGCCGCGACCGCGGCCTCGACCGCCTCGACCCGCCGTTGCAGCTCCTGGACGTCCACCCCAGGCCTCCCCTTCGCCGATTGGCTCACAGTGTGACATCAGCGGGCCGCCGCGGCATGGTCGTCAGGTCCGGCGATCGCCGGACCCCTCGCGACGGGCGTTCCACAGCCAGGCGATGCTGTTGGCGATGGGCCGGATGACCGCAGCCTCGTTCCAGTAGGCGACGTGCGAGACCGGCGACATCCCGATGATCGGCGCGCCCACCGAGACCGACCGGTCCTCGTCCACGGCCTTGTCCCATTCAGGCGAGAGGCCCTTCAGGGGGAAGGCCAGCACGTCGTCCGCGTCGTAGAAGTTGATCCACTCCGCGGCGGCGGCCAGCACCAGGTCCTCGCTCGTCCGGGCGGGTATTCGCAGCGGTCGGGCGAAGTCGCCGTCCCGCTGGGTCCACAGCGCGATCGGGCTGCCCAGGGTGTAGAAGCCGGTGAGCGTCCGCCCGGCCTGCAGCGGGGTGGGTGCCTCCCGACGGCCCTTGCTCAGGTCGTAGAAGTGATCGGCGGCGATGACGCTGCCCAAGCTGTGCGCGACCACGAACAGCGGTGCGTCCGGCGCCTGATCGGCCAACCGGGCCAAGGCCTCCCGCACGCGGTCGTGCACCGCGTCGTAGACCTCGCGGGTGTGCGGGGACACCTGGTAGGCCACCACGTCGCCGACGAAATTGGTGACCGCCCAACGCAGCGTCGGCCAGTGGATCCGCGGAACGCCTGGGACGTGCCGCACCAGGCCGGACAGCGCGAGCGGCACCAACGACAGCGTCGACCCGGTGGCCACCTTCTGGGTCAGCTTGTTCATCGTGGCGAACCAGCCCGACACGAACCCCGGCACGGCCCGTTCGGACAGCCGGTCCTCCCGCTCGACGACCGCGGGCGCCCAGTAAGCCGACTCGATGACCAGGTCCTCGTCGGCGTTCGGGTCGTTCGTGGCCGCCCGGAACTGCTTGCGCAGCTGGGCGATCGCCGTCCGTGCGTAGTCGGGCTCGCGGATGCCGACGCCGTGCACGAACAGCACAGCTATCCGCTCACCGCCCATGCGTCAGGGCTTGTACTTCTTGCGGCCGATCAGGAACCCTGCGAGGAGCCCGCCGACGGCGGCGATGGTCAGAGCAACCCACAACGAGGTGTTGACCGTGAAGAACAGCAGGGACAGCTCGACCTGATCGCGATTGATGGCGATGAAGACGATCACCAGCACGGCGATGACGATCCCGCCGACAGCCCGGCCCGAGAGCCCGCCGCCCTTCTTCTGCGGCGAGCCTCCGGGTGCGTGCTCGGTCATGACGGTCGCCCGCTAGTGGTGGACCTGCTCGTCACGCCACGCCTGCGAGCCCGCCTTCGAGCCCGCCACGGCCGCGACCTTGAACTGGTGCAGGCGCCGCTGGGCGATCGCCGTCGGCGACTCCTCCAGATGCGCCACCCATGACCGGACCGCCCGTCCCAGGGCCGTCGCGGACAGGACGAAGCCGAGCATCCAGACCACGGCGCCGATGCACGCGAGCACGATGCCGCCCCGCAGTTGGCGTGTGTCGAGCTCGAATGCCGGCCGGTAGGAGTCACTCATGATGGTCCCTTTCACCCTTGAACGAGTTTCGCGCCAAAGGCTAATGGCCGTGACGGCGACGGCGCCAGCGGGGTGGGTTCCGAATTCCGGATCAGTACCGGCCTACCTGGACGATGTGGATCGGTTCGTTCTCCGGGCCGAGCCAGCTCCAGTTGTTCTGCGACCAGTGCCAGGTCGCGCCGGTGATCAGGTCGTGCGCCGGAAACGAGTCGTCCCAGTGCATTCCGAGTTCCGGCATGTTCAGGTGGAACCAGGACGACTGGTTGTGGTGCGGGTCGAGGTTGGCCACCACGATGATCGTGTCGTCGCGACCGTCCGGCAGGGTCCGGCGCTTGGAGAACACCATCACGTGCGAGTTCTCCGCGTTGTGGAAGCGCAGGTTGCGGATCCAGTGCAGGGCGGGGTGCTCGCGGCGGATCCGGTTGATCAGCGCCAGCCACCAGCCGATCGACTGGCCGGCCTTGGAACCGTACTGCTCGTAGTCCTCCCAGTGCCGGTTCTTGAACTCGTACTTCTCGTTGTCGATCTGCTCCTGCGCGCCCGGCCGCGGCTCGGACTCCATCAGCTCGTAGCCGGCGTAGATGCCGTAGGTGGGCACCAGGGTGGCGGCCAGCGCCGCCCGCAGCTTCCAGGCGGCCGGCCCGCCATGGGTCATGTACGGGGTGAGGATGTCGTGCGTGGTCGGCCAGAAGCTCGGCCGCATGTAGTGCGCGGAGTCCCGGGCCAGTTCCTGGCAGTAGCTCTCCAGGTCCCACTTCTCGTTGCGCCACGCGTAGTAGGTGTACGACTGCTGGAAGCCGACCTTGCCCAATCCGTGCATCATCGCCGGACGGGTGAAAGCCTCGGCCAGCCAGATGGTCTCGGGGTAGTCGAGGGCCACGTCGCCGATCAGCCACTCCCAGAACTCGACCGGCTTGGTGTGCGGGTTGTCGACCCGGAAGATCCGCACGCCGTGGTCCAGCCAGACTTGGATGACCCGGCGGATCTCCGCGTAGATGCCCTTGGGGTCGTTGTCGAAGTTCAGCGGGTAGATGTCCTGGTACTTCTTCGGCGGGTTCTCCGCATAGGCGATCGTGCCGTCGTTGCGGGTGGTGAACCACTCCGGATGCTCGACGACCCACGGGTGGTCGGGCGCGCACTGCAGGGCGATGTCAAGTGCCACCTCCAGACCGAGCTCGCCGGCCCTGGCGACGAACGCGTCGAAGTCGTCGAAGGTGCCCAGCTCGGGGTGGATGGCGTCGTGGCCGCCCTCCGCGGCGCCGATCGCGTACGGCGAGCCGGGATCGTGCTCGTCGACGATCAGGGTGTTGTTCGGACCCTTACGATTGATCCGGCCGATCGGGTGGATCGGGGTGAGGTAGATGACGTCGAAACCCATCTCCGCCACCGCCGGCAACCGCTCCGCGGCGGTGGCGAACGTGCCGCTGTGCCAGAGCCCGGTGGCCTCGTCGAACCAGCAGCCCTCGGAGCGCGGAAAGAACTCGTACCAGGCGCCGTACAGCGCTCGTTCGCGCTCGACCAGCCACGGGTAGTCCGGACTCGCGGACACGAAGTCACGCAGTGGACGGGCCGCCATCTCCTCCTCGACGGCATGCGACACCCCGCCACGCAGCCTGTTTCCCGGCGAGTGCGACACGTCCCGCAGTTCGACGACGGCATCCTGCAGCACTCCGGCCTGCTCCGCGGTGCGCTCGACCGAGGCCAGCGCACGTTCCAGCACCCGCGCGCCCTCCTCCAGCATCACCTCGGTGTCCACGTCGGCTGCGATCTTGATGGTCGCGTCGTGGTGCCAGGTGCCGTACGGGTCGGACCAGCCCTCGACCCGGTAGGACCACAGTCCGGTCGTCGGCGCACTGACCGTCACCGTCCACTGGTCGAGGCCCGGATTGACACACGTCATCGGGAGCACCGTGGTGGACCCGGCAGGGTCGGTCAGGACAACGTTGGCGTTGACGGCGTCGTGGCCCTCCCGGTACACGGTCGCGGTGATGTCGAACTCCTCACCCACCACCGACTTCGCCGGCCGGGTGCCGCCGTCCACGACGGGAAACACGTCGGCGACGGGGATGCGGCCGAGCGGCCGGGTGCCGACCGTCGGCGGGCGAGCGGTCATGCCCGGGCCGCCCGGTAGCGGCGGATCAGCTCGTTGGTCGAGCTGTCGTGCGACAGGTCCGGATCATTCTCGGCCTGCAGCTCCGGGATCACCCGCTGGGCCAGCTGCTTACCCAGCTCGACACCCCACTGGTCGAACGAGCCGATCGACCAGAGAGCGCCCTGGGTGAACACACTGTGCTCGTAGAGCGCGACCAGCTGGCCGAGCACGTACGGTGTCAACCTCTCGATGAGGAACGTGGACGAGGGCCGGTTGCCCTCGAACACCTTGAACGGCACCAGGTTCTCGGGCACCCCCTCGGCCCGGACCTGGTCGGCGGTCTTGCCGAAGGCCAGCGCCTCGCCCTGGGCGAACACGTTGGAGCTGAGGTAGTCGTGGTGGTTGCCGAGCGGGTTCAGCGAGTGCGCGAACGCGATGAAGTCGACCGGAATGAGCAGGGTGCCCTGGTGGATCAGCTGGTAGAAGGAATGCTGCCCGTTGGTGCCCGGCTCGCCCCAGTACACCGGACAGGTGCTGTAGTCGACCGGCGTGCCGTCCAGCCGAACGTACTTGCCGTTGGACTCCATGGTCAGCTGCTGCAGGTAGGCGGGGAAGCGCACCAGGTACTGGTCGTAGGGCAGCACGGCCTGGGTCTGCGCACCGAAGAACTCCGTATACCAGAACGTCAGCAGGCCCATCAGCACCGGCAGGTTCTCCCGCAGCGGGGTGCTGCGGAAGTGCTCGTCGATGGCGTGCGAGCCGGCCAGCAGCTGCGCGTAGTTCTCCGGGCCGATCGCGATCATGGTGGACAGCCCGATCGCCGACTCCATGGAGTACCGACCGCCGACCCAGTTCCAGAAGCCGAACATGTTCGCGGTGTCGATGCCGAACTTCTCGACCTCGGCGGCGTTGGTGGAGACCGCGACGAAATGCTTGGCCACCGCGGCCTCGTCGCCGAGCGAGGCCAACGACCAGTCCCGCGCGGTGTGCGCGTTGGTCATCGTCTCCAGCGTGGTGAAGGTCTTGGAGGAGACGATGAACAGGGTCTCCGCGGGATCCAGATCGTGTGTCTTCTCGGCGAAGTCGGTGCCGTCGACGTTCGACACGAACCGGAAGGTCAGGCCGCGGTCGGCATAGTGGCGCAGCGCCTCGTAGGCCATCACCGGGCCCAGGTCACTGCCGCCGATGCCGATGTTGACGACGTTGCGGATGGGTCTGCCGGTGTGCCCGGTCCACTCCCCGGACCGGATCCTGTTCGCGAACGCGGCCATCCGGCCGAGCACGTCGTGAACGTCCGGCACCACGTCGGCGACCCCATTGTCACCGTCGGTTTCGATGACCTCCCCGGCCGGCGCGCGAAGCGCCACGTGCAGCACGGCGCGGTCCTCGGTGATGTTGATGTGCTCGCCGCCGAACATGTCCGACCGCAGGTCGGCCAGGTTCGACTCCTCCGCCAGCGCCACCAGCAGATCGATGGTCTCGGCGGTGATCCGATGCTTGGAGTAGTCGAAGTAGATCCCCTCCGCCTCCAGCGACAGGCTCGTGCCGCGCTGCGGGTCGGCGGCGAAAAGCTCGGTCAGGGTCGCCTCGCGGAGCTTCTCGAAATGCTGCTGCAGGGCCTGGAACGCCGGGCGCTGCCGGAGGGGTGCCGGGACGGTGTAGGTCATGGCCTGGAACCTACCGGGGTGCACCCACACCGGCACGGCGCCGGCTTCGGTCAGGAGTTCATGGACGCGATCTGGATGAGATTGCCGCAGGTGTCGTCCAGGATCGCGGTGGTTGCCGGGCCCATCAGGGTCGGCGGTTGGGTGAACACCACGCCCCGCCGGGTCAGCTCGTCGTAGGCGGCCCGGACGTCGTCCACCGCGAACTGTGCGCACGGGATGCCGTCGGCCACCAGGGCCTGTTGGTACGCCTGGGCCGCCGGATGCCCGTTCGGTTCGAGCAACAGCTCGACGTCGGAATGGCCGTCCCGGACGGTGAGCCAGCGCGCCCCACCGGCCGGCACGTCATAGCCCGGCCGGAAGCCGAGCTTGTCGGTGTAGAAGGCAAGGGCCTTGGCCTGGTCGTCGACGAACACGCTGGTGACGCTGATCCGGAGCATCAGTTCTCCTCGGTGATGTGCCACCGCCGGGCGATCTCCCCCAGCGGTGCGGTGGTCAGGTGGTGCAGCTTGGTGCGGCCGGCGCGTTCGGTCCGGACCAGCCCGGCCTGCTCGAGCAGGGCCAGGTGCTGCGAGATGGCCTGCCGGGAGGAGCCGATCCCGTGCCGCATGGCCAGCCGGGCACAGATCTCGAACAGCGACTGCCCGTCCCGATCCGCCAGCTCGTCCAGGATGATCCGCCGGGTGGGGTCGGCCAGTGCCCGGAACAGGGCGTCGGAACCTGGTGGCTCGGCCACACCACCACACAATAGGCAAGTAGGTGCTTGCCTGTCCACTTCCTACCGGATCAATCGAACGTTGATCGGCAGGTCGACGTCGGCCCACGCACGATCGGCGGTGAGCACCTCCGCCGGCACACTGCGGACGGTGAGCGCCAGGCAGCACCGATCTCCCAATGACAACGACCGGCCGCCCGGCAAGGAGCGCAGAGCGCCCGCGAGTTCCGCATCGGCAGCGGTGAGCGGTTCGACGACCACCCCGGCGGCACTGAGCAACTCGCGCACGCGGGTGGTGTCGATGTGCGCGTCGATCAGCTTGCCGATGACCTCGGCCAGATTCGCCGCGCCGAGCAGGCCCCCGGCGATCTCCTGCGCGACCAGGTTGCCGCCGGGTTCGTCGTGAATGAGCGCGAGCACGGCCGAGGCATCGAGGACGGTCATTCCGTGGCGGCGGCGAGTCGGCGCTCGGCGAGCAACTCCTCGACGAACGATCGCGACGCCGGGACGTCGGCGGCGAGTGCGCGCAACTCCACGACGGCGTCCTGTTGGCGCTCCAGCACCAGTCGCGGTCCGGCCAGGTGCAGGTGCAACCGATCGCCCGGGACGAGTCCCAACGCGGCTCTGACCGCCGCGGGGATCACCAGACGACCCTGCCGGCCCATCACCACAGTAGTGTCCATGGGAACCCAGTGTGGCACGCATCGTCGGGTCGTGGCACACTCTCTCGGGGTCAGGTCCCGCCCAGCGCCTCCAGCGCATGCGCCAGATCCGCCGGGTACGGGCTGGTGAACTCCACCCAACGCCCGTCGTCGGGATGCGCGAAGCCCAGCGTGCGCGCGTGCAGCCACTGCCGGTGCAGGCCTAGCCGGTCGGCCAGGGTCGGGTCGGCACCATAGGTGCGGTCGCCCACACACGGGTGCCGGAGCGCGGCGAAGTGCACCCTGATCTGGTGCGTGCGCCCGGTCTCCAGATGCACCTCGAGCAGACTCGCCGCCGGGAACGCCTCCAGAGTGGAGTAATGGGTGAGGCTCTCCCGCCCTCCGGCCACCACGGCGAACTTCCAGTCGGCGGTCGGATGCCGACCGATCGGCGCGTCGATGGTCCCGGCGCTGGGATCCGGGTGCCCCTGCACCAACGCGTGATAGACCTTGTCCACCGTGCGGTCCCTGAACGCCGCCTTGAGCGTCGTATAGGCACGCTCGGACAGCGCGACCACCATGGCCCCGGTCGTGCCCACGTCCAGCCGGTGCACGATGCCCTGGCGTTCGGCCGCCCCACTGGTGCTGACCGCGATGCCCAGGCCGGCGAGCGCACCGAGCACGGTCGGCCCGGTCCAGCCCGGGCTCGGATGCGCGGCGACGCCGACCGGCTTGTCGACCACCGCGATGTCCGCATCCCGATACAGCACGGTCAGGCCCTCGACGGTCTGCGGCACCACCGCGGGCGGCAGATCCGGTTCGGGCAGTGTGATCTCCAGCCAGCTGTCGACGGCCATCCGTGCCGATCTCGCCGCCGGGGCGCCATCCACCAGCACGTCACCGGCGTCGATCATGTCGGCGACGGTGGTCCGACTCAGCCCCAGCAGCCGGGAAACGCCGGCGTCCAGCCGCATGCCGACCAGCCCGTCCGGCACCGGGAGCCGGCGGACATCAGGCACTTTCGGCCTTGCGTGAGCGGGTCCGGGTGCCGTCGAAGTCGATGCCCAGCAACGCGGTGATCACCAGGCTGATCCCACCGATGGTGATGGCCGAGTCCGCCACGTTGAACACCGGGAAGTACTCGGCATTGGGGCCGAACACGGAGACGAAGTCGACGACGTGGCCCTGCAGGAACCCGGGCGAGCGGAAGATCCGGTCGATCAGGTTACCGATGGCCCCGCCCAGCACCAGGCCGAGGGACACCGCCCAGGGAGTGGACCGGAGCCGGGGCGCCATCCGGATGATGAAGACCACCACGCCGATCGCGATCAGAGCGAGCACCCACGTCATTCCGGTGGCCATCGAGAACGCCGCGCCGGGGTTGCGGATCAGGGAGAGATAGACCAGCCCCCCGAGCAACCGAACGGGCACGCCGGGCTGCACGGTGGCCACGATGACGACCTTGCTGATGACGTCGAGGACGACGACCGTCGCCGCGATCACGGCGAGCAGGCCGACCTTGCGTGGTCTGACGGGTTGCTCCGCCGGCTCCTGGGACTCGTCGTCGGGCTGGTCGGTCACCCGATCATTGTCCCAGAGCTCGCTCAGTCATCCGGCCGGTCACCGCGGTCACCGAACCAGGTGGCCAGCGGACCACCACGGCCGACCGCCCGCAGCCGCCGCTCGGTTGCCTCCCGAACCGGTTCCGGCGCGACGATGAGCAACTGGTCCCCGGACTGCAACCGCAGGTTCGGGTTGAGGTGCACCGGCTCGCCGTTGCGCATGAGCAACGAGATCGTCGCCGGTGCCGGCAGCCGGAGTTGGGCGACGTAGACGCCGTGCATCCGTGACTTCTCCGGGATGGTCACCTGCAACACCTGGGCGTTCATCTCGTCCAGAGGCGCGGCCTCCAGCTGGATCTCCACCGGCTGGCCGGACTGGACGACGCCCAGGGTGCGCGCCAACCAGGGCAACGTGGTGCCCTGCAGCAGGGTGTAGGTGACCACGACCACGACGATCACGTCCAGCAGTAGCTTCGAGTACTCGACGCCGTTCATCAGCGGGATCATCGCCAGCACGATGGGCACCGCGCCCCGCAGCCCGGACCAGGACAGGAACACCTGCTCGCGCCAGGGCAACCGGAACGGCAGCGCCGCCACGACGACCGAGGCCGGGCGGGCGACCAGCAGCACCCACAGTCCGATCAGCAGGCCCGGCACCAGCGCCGCGGGCAGACCGGTGGGGTCCACGTAGATACCCAGCATGACGAACAGGCCGATCTGCGCGATCCAGCCCAGTCCCTCGGCGAACGACAGCGTGGCCGACCGGTGCGGGATCCGCGAGTTGCCGAGCACGACCGCGGCCACATAGGTGGCGAGGAAGCCGGAGGCGTGGGTGAACACACCCACCGCGTAGGCGCCGCCGATCAGGGCGATGGTGGCCAGCGGGTAAAGGCCGGCGGCGGGCAGTGCCTCCCTGCGCATCACCCAGGCCCCGCCCACACCGATCGCCGCTCCGATCAACGCACCGACGACCAGCTCGTACACCACCAGCAGCGGGTCGACCCAGCTGATCTCGGACGTGCCGGCCAGCAGGACGACCGCGATCACCACCGGCGCGTCGTTCAGGCCGGACTCCAGTTCCAGGGCGGCCGACAGCCGGGGCTTGACGCCGACACCGCGGAGCACGGAGAACACGGCGGCGGCGTCGGTGCTGGACAGGACCGCCCCCCACAGCAGCGACGTCCGCCAGTCGAAGCCCATCATCATGAACACGCCGGCACCGGCCACCGCGATGGACACCACCACCGAGATCGTGGCCAGTGAGATGCCCATGCCAAGGGCGGGCCGGACGTTCTCCCAGCGGGTGGTCAGGCCGCCCTCGGCCAGGATGAACACCAGCGCGACGAACCCCAGGTGCTCGGTGAGCAGCGTGTTGTCCAGGTCGATGCCCAGCGCATCGATGCCCAGCACCATGCCGATGCCCAGGTACAGCAGCAGCGACGGCATACCCACCCGGCGGGACAGGCGGACCGCGACGATGGACAGCAGCAGCACCAGCGCCGCGATCGCGAAGATCGCCTCGGGGGTACCCAGGTTCATTGGCTACGTACGCATCGCGGGCGTCATGCCCAGCGCGGCGAGGACCTCGATCGTCGCCTTCGACCGGTTGAACGTGTAGAAGTGCAGGCACGGCGCGCCCGCGCGGAGCAGTTCCTCGCTCATCAGCACCGCGTGCTCCATGCCGATCGCGCGGCCCGCGTCCGGATCATCCCGCACCGGGTACAGCTTGTCCGCCAGCTCCTCGGGGACCCGCTGGCCGGACAGCTCGACGATCCGCATCAGCCGGGCATAGGACGTCACCGGCATGATCCCGGGCAGCACCGGGACCCCCGCCCCGGCCCGCCGCATCCGGTCGCGAAGCCGCTCGTAGTCCGCCGCCGAGAACAGCATCTGGGTGATCACGTAGTCGGCGCCCGCGTTGATCTTCTCGACCAGGAACTTGGTGTCCGACTCAAGGTCGGGCGACCGTGGATGCATGTCCGGGTAGGCGGCGACGCCGACGCAGAACGGGCCAAGGGACCGGACCAGGGCGACCAACTGACTGGTGTACTCGAAGCCTTGGGGGTGAGCGATCCATTCTCCGTTCGGGTCGCCCGGGGGGTCGCCGCGCAGCGCGAGGATGTTCGACACCCCCACCGAGGCGTACCAGCCGATGACCTGCCGCAGCTCGGCGACGGAGTGCCCGACCTCGGTGAGGTGCGCCACCGGCAGCAGGGTCGTCTCCTCCGCGATGCGCTGAGTTACCCGGATGGTCCGTTCCCGGCGCGACCCGCCGGCGCCGTAGGTGACCGCCACGAAGGCCGGCCGCAACGGCTCGAGCCGGCGGACCGACCGCCAGAGGACATCCTCGTCCGCATCGGTGCGAGGCGGCATGAACTCGACCGAGAAGTGCGGTCCCGGCGTCGCCAGTCGTTCCGGAACCGTGGGCATCCTGTGAGCCTAGCCGGGGCCGGTCACGCTCGGATGAACCGGGCTCGCGCACACTGGGCGGGTGATCGACGCCGGCTTGAATCATCGGGCACTGCACCAGGTCATCGCCGACGAGCTCGCCCGTCGCCGGACCGAGGTGTTGGCCGTGGATCCGCGCCTGGCGCCGGACGTCGACCTGCTGGTCGAATTCGTCGCCGGCGGCGGCAAGCGGCTGCGGCCGGAGTTTCTGTGGTGCGGCTGGCTCGCCGGCGGCGGCCAGTCCAATGGGCCGCGGGTGGATCCGGTACTCCATGTGGCGGCTGCGGTGGAACTGCTACAGGCCTGCGCCCTGGTGCACGACGACATCATCGACCGCTCGGAACGGCGGCGCGGACGCCCGTCCACGCATCGAGCGGTGGCCAAGCGGCACGCGGACGCCGGCCTGGCCGGCGACCCCGAGCACCACGGGATGTCGGCGGCCCTGCTGCTCGGCGACCTGGCGCTGGCCTGGGCGGACGACCTGTTCCTGGCCGGCGCGCTGGCATCGGGCGCCCTCGATCGGGCCGCGCCGGTGTGGCGCGCCGTGCGGACCGAGGTGCTGGCCGGGCAGCTGCTGGACCTGGTGGTGACCGCGTCGACCGTCGCCGACCCCGACATCCAGGAACGGGACGCCCTGCGGGTCAGCCGCTACAAGACCGCCGCCTACACCGTGGAACGCCCGCTGCAGCTGGGCGCCGCGCTGGCCGGGGCCGGCCCGGCGACCGTCGAGGCGCTGCGTGGGTACGGGGTGGACATGGGCGTGGCCTTCCAGCTGCGGGACGACCTGCTCGGCGTCTTCGGCGACCCGGGGGTGACGGGCAAGCCGGCCGGCGACGATCTGGCCGAGGGCAAGCGCACCCTGTTGCTGGCGTTGGCCCGCGCCGGGCTGGCTGGCAGGCCGGAACTGGCCGAACTGGACGCCGGGGTGGGACGTCCGGATGCGGACACCGCACGGCTGGCCGCGCTGATCGCCGGCACCGGCGCCGTCGGTGCGGTCGAGGAACGCATCACCGGCCTGGTCCGCTCCGGGATGGCCGCGCTGCAGAGCCTCGGTCCGGACGGCCGGACTGTCGTCCCGGTCGCCGTGCGCGAGCGGCTGCAGGAGCTGGCAACGGCCGCGACGGCCAGGTCCCGCTGACCGCCGCTGACCGCCGCAGCCCGCGTCACCCACGATCGAGGCCCGGATAGGCCGGCAGGTCGATGTCGGTGGCGAACATGTCCGTCATCCGCATCATGACCCGGTAGGCGATCCGGTTGGTGAACATCGCATTGCGCAGCCGCAGACGCGTCCGGGTGCGCGGCGCCAGGAACGGCCCGGCGTTGCCGGAACGGGCGACCCGCGCGTAGCGGTGCATGCTCGCGTCGTACCGGGCGAAGGCCTCCCGGTGGTCGTTCCCGGCGGCGTCCAGCTCACCGGCGAGCACGTAGGCACCGACGATCGCCAGTCCGGTGCCGAAGCCGCCCAGAGTGTTGCCGTAGGCACCGTCGCCGACCAGGACGACGCGGCCGCGGGTGTAGCTGTCCATCCGCACCCGGTTGATGCCGTCCAGATAGAACTCGCGCTGGTCGGGCAGGCGTTCGAGCATCTCCGGCACCCGCCAGCCCATGCCCAGGAAGCTTCGCCGGACGAGTTCCTTCTGTCCCTGGACATCGTCGCGATCGGTGCCGGTCCCGTCGGCGGCGAAGACGTAGAGATCGGGTGCCTTGGGCCCGCCGATCGCGGCGAGCCGTCCCGGCTCGTTGAACCAGAACCCGACGCCGCGGTCGCCGGACGGCTCGGGCACCGGGTCACCGCCGGCGACCGCGTAGTAGTGGCCGAGGTGACGGACGTAGTCGGATTCGGGACCGAAGGCGAGCCGGCGCACTCCCGAGTGGATGCCATCGGCGCCGACCACCAGGTCGTAGCGGGCTCGGTCCCCGCTCCGGAAGCCGACGTCGATGCGGTCCAGGCCCTCCGCCAGCGACTCTATGCGGTCGCCGAAGCGGTATTCGACGACCTGCTTCGTCCGCTCGTACAGCAGCCGACCCAGATCGCCGCGGAGCACCTCGAGGTCACCGCCGACGAACTCGGCCGGGATCACCGCACGCAGTCGGCCGTCGGCGTCGACGACGTGCTGGTCGGTCGGCACGGTGCGGATCCGCCGCACGTCGTCCCAGCAGCCCATGCGCTCCAGCACGGTCCGGTGCGTGGTGCCCTTGAAGTCGACCGCCTGGCCGCCGCCGCGCACGTCCGCGGCCTGTTCGACGACGGTCACCTCGTGCCCGGACCGGGCCAACCAGAAAGCGACGGCCGGACCGGCGATGCTCGCTCCCGAGATCAACACCCGCATGACTGCTCCTCGTCCCCGAGTAACTGTGTCTACTGGACACAGATTAGTCTCTGGTAGACACAGTTACGCAAGTGCGGGGAGAGAAATGACCGGAACGACGCTGGCGGACCTGCTCTGGTCGGCACCGCGGCGACCACGACGCGGCCCGCGCCCCCGGGTGGACCTCGCGGGAATCGTCGCGGCGGCGGTCCTGGTCGCCGACGAGGATGGCCTGGACGCGGCGTCGATGCAGCACGTTGCCGACGCGGTCCGAGTGACCAAGATGGCGCTCTATCGGTACGTGCCCGGGCGCGCCGAACTCGTGGCTCTGATGATCGAGAGTGCCTTGGATCCCGCACCCGACCTGACCGGCGACTGGCGAACACGCCTGCGCGCCTGGGCCGACGCCATGCGTGCCGCACTGACCAGGCACCGCTGGGTCGCGGCCGCAGCCGTCGGCGGACGGCTGATCGGGCCGACCGAGGCGCGCTGGTTGGAGGTCGGCCTTGCCGCGCTCGACGGGCTCGGTCTGCCGGCGGCCCAACGGCTGGACACCCTGGCGCTCATCAGCTCGCACGTCCGCGGCATGGTGCAGCAACAGACGACTGCACATCCCGAGCTGACCATCGGCACCCTGCTGACCGATGCACTCCGGCAACGAACCGAGTTTCCGCTGACGACAGCCGCTCTCACCGAAGCCATGGGCACGGGCGACACCGACGACGCCTACCGGTTCGGTCTCGATCGCATTCTGGACGGCATCAATGCTCTCATCCGCACGGCGCCACGACCGCTCTAGCATGGACGGATGCGGTATGGCGCGCACCTGCCGCTGATCGACTTCGACGGCCGAGGCTGGCAGCCGACGACGCTGGTCAGCTATGCCCGCGCCGCCGCGGGGCTCGGGTTCGCGGCCCTGGCCGCGAACGATCACCTGGTGTTCCGACGACCGTGGCTGGACGGCATCGTGGCGCTGGCCAGCGTCGTCGAGGCGAGCGCCGACCTGGTCCTTGCCACCACCGCGTCCCTACCGGTGATCCGCGGCGCCACTGCCGTCGCCGGCGCGGCGTCGGCGCTGGACACGCTCTCCGGCGGACGCCTGCGACTCGGGGTTGCGGCAGGATCGTCCAAGTCGGACTTCGCGGCGGTGGGCGTGAACTTCGACCAGCGGTGGTCCCGGTTCGACGACGCCGTTGCGGCCGTGCGCCGGCAGCGGCCCGGTCGACCGATCTGGGTCGCGAGCTGGGGCTCGCCGGCCGGCCTGCGTCGCGTTGCCCGGCTCGGCGACGGCTGGCTGGCGTCCGGCTACAACACCACCCCCGAGCAGGTGGCCAGCGGGCTGCTGACGCTGCGCGCGGACCTGCACCGGCTCGGCCGGGACGAGGAGCTCCTGCCCTGCACGCTGGCCACGATGTGGACCCACATCACCGACAGCCCGGCCGAGTGCGACTCCACACTCGATCTGTTGGCGAGCACGCTCGGCCGACCCCGAGCGGCCTTGGCGGATCGGGTGCTGGTCGGTGCTCCCGAGCGGTGTGCCGGCCTCGCGCGCGCCTATGCCGACGCCGGCGTCGACCTGTTCTGCATCTGGCCGGTCGTCCAGCCGGAACGGCAGCTGGAGCGGTTCATGCGGGACGTCGTGCCACGCGTCTAGCGGCAGTGGCCTCGACCAGGATCTGCGTCGTCGCCCGGACCTGCGGCAGGACCGGCTCACCCGCCGATCGGGCGACGTAGATCCGCCGCGCCGGGCCGCCGCGGAGATCACGGACCACCGTGCCGGGCAACGGATGCGTTGCGGCCAGTCCGGGCACGACCGCCACGCCGAGCCCCGCAGCCACGAACGCCTGGACGGCCCGGTAGTCATCGGTGGTCAGGACCGTCTGCGGCTCGAAGCCGGACGTGCGGCACGCGTGCTGCACGATCCGGAACCATGCGCTGCCCGCCCGCCCCCCGATCCACGGCTCCCCGGCGAGCTCGGCCAGCGAGACGGGTCCCGGGCCCGCGGCGTGCCGGTGCCGGGCCGGCAGCAGGACCCGGAACGGGTCGTCGAACAGGGTGGTGCGGGCGAGCCGGTGGAGCCCGATCCCTGGCAGCTCGGGTTGGTCGAACACGACGGCCAGATCCAGCTCACCGGTGGCCAATCTCGGCACGAGGCCCTGCATGTGGTCATCGATCACCGTCAGCTTCAGTCCGGGAAACTGCTCGCGCAGTCGGACCAGCGCCCGGCTGACGAAGGAGACCAGCGCCGTCGGGAAGCTGCCCAGCCGCAGCCGCGCGGCGAGCCGTCCGCCGATCTCGCCGATCGCCTGCTCCGCGCCGTCGAGCTGGGTGAGCACCACCCTTCCGTGCCGGATCAGGGCGGCGCCCGCCTCGGTCAGCTCGAGCGGGCGAGTCCCGCGCTGCACCAGCGGCAACCCGGCCACCCCCTCCAGCGACGCGATGTGCTGGCTGACCGCCGATTGGGTCATCCCGAGTCCGCGTGCAGCCGCGGCGAACGATCCGGTGTCCGCCACCTCGCAGAGCACCCGGATCGCGCGGACCTGACCGATTAGCAACACTGTTGATCCTCAAGGAAGCGGTATTGATGCTGATGGTCTCACGTGGTTTCGTCCGACGCATCCACGAGGCGAGAGGGCAGACCATGACCGAGACGATCGACGCCAATGCAGTCGACGCCGAAGCAGTCGACGCCGAAGCAGTCGACGCCGAAGCGATCGACACGGACAAACTGATGGCATTCGTTCTCCGCGCGGTCGACGAGGTCGGCGCCACCCTCAACTGCGCACTGGTCATGATGGGAGACCGGCTCGGCTACTACCGGGACCTGGCCCAGAACGGACCGACCACGGCGGACGAACTTGCGGCCCGCACCGGGACGCCGCTGCCGTATGCCAGGGAGTGGTTGAGCGCCCAGGCGGCCGGCCGATACCTCTCCTACGACGTCGACACCGGTCGCTTCACCCTGCCGCCGGAGGTGGCGGTGGCTCTCACCGACGAGTCGAGTCCGGCCTTCCTTCCGGGCTTCTTCCAGATCGCGCTCGGCACCGTCCGGGACGCCGACCGGATCATCGCCGCCGCCCGCGACGCGCGCGGCGTCGGTTGGCACGAGCACGACGTCGACGTCCACATCGGCTGCGAGCGGTTCTTCCGGCCGGGCTACGCCGCCAGCCTGGTCGCCGGGTGGCTGCCGGCCCTCGACGGAGTGGTCGACAAGTTGCAGACAGGGACGACGGTCGCGGACATCGGCTGCGGGCACGGTTCATCGACCATCCTGATGGCCCAGGCGTTCAGCCGGTCACGGTTCGTCGGCTCCGACTACCACGCCTCCTCGATCGCGGTCGCGCGTGATCGTGCCGACGCGGCCGGGGTCGGAGCGAACACCTCCTTCGAGGTCGCCCCCGCCACGGAGATCACCGGCACCGGATACCAGCTCGTGACGATGTTCGACTGCCTGCATGACATGGGCGATCCGCTCGGCGCAGCCCGCCATGTTCGAGATGTGATCGCGGCCGACGGCACATGGATGGTCGTCGAGCCGGCCGCCGGCGATCACCTCGAGGACAATCTCAACCCGATCGGTCGTGCGTACTACGGGTTCTCGACTCTGCTGTGCACTCCGGCCTCCCTCGCGCAGCCGGGGGGCGCCGCACTCGGTACCCAGGCCGGTCCGACGCGCATCCGAGACCTGGCCGAGCGGGCCGGGTTCAGCCGCTTCCGCATCGTCGCCCGGACGCCGTTCAACAACGTCTTCGAGATCAGGCCCTGACCGCCAAGGTTCAGCGGTACGGGTCGGTGATCTCCCGCAGCCGCCCCAGCGAACGCTGCAGCGCCGCCCAGTCTCTGGCACCCAGGTGCGCCGCCCACTGCTCCTGCACCCGCTCCAGCTCTGCAGTGGCGACCGCCGTGGCCTTGAGGCCGAGCGGGCTCATGCACACCAGCCGCGCCCGTGCATCGGTGGGATCCGGCCGCCGCTGCACGTATCCGGCGGCCTCCAACTGGTCGATCAGCGCTCCCGCGGTCTGCTTGGTCACTTGGGCCTGGCCGGCCTGCTGGACTCGCTGACGCCGGACGAGTGGAATCACCCGTCGTTGTGCACGGGCTGGCGGGTGCGGGACGTCGCCGCGCACGTCATCTCCAGCAGCGACTACTCGGTCCTGAGCATGCTGGCCGGTGTGGTGCGAACCGGTGGGGACTTCAACAAGCTGGTCGATCGGATGGCCCGCGAGCAGGGGTCCCGTCCCACCGCGGAAATTCTCGCCAGGTACCGGCGGCGTGCGACCTCGCGCAGGCGTCCGCCGGCTACCCGACCGCTCGACCCGCTCGTCGATGTGCTGGTGCACAGCCAGGACATCGCGATACCGCTCGGTCGCGACCACCCGATGCCGCTCGAACCGGCCCGGGTGGCGGCGTCCTTCGTCTACGACCGCGGATTCCCGTTCCACGCTCGGCGCCGGCACGCCGGCATCCGTTTCGTGGCCACCGATGTCGACTTCGAGGTGGGCGATGGGCGCCCCGTCGAGGCGCCCATCGGGGAGATCGTGCTGACCCTGACCGGACGCGAACGGCTCAGTAGACGGTGAGCCCCCGCGCCCGGAACTGCCCACGCACCCGCTCCAGCAGATCCGGACCCGGTGGCTGCGTCCCGTCCAACGAGTAGGTGGTGCCGAGCCGATGCCACTTGTCCCGGCCCATCTGGTGGAACGGCAGCACCTCCACCCGTTCCACCGCTCCGCCGGCTCCGCGGGCGGCCAGTTCAGCGACGTAGTCGGCGACCGCTGCCACATTGTCGACCGCGTCGGTCAGGTCCGGCACCAGCACGTAGCGGATCCACATCGGGGTGCCCCGGTCGGCCAGTCGGCGCCCGAAGGCCAAAGTCGGCGCCAGATCCCGACCGGTGATCTTCCGGTAGGTTTCCGGCAGACCCGATTTCACGTCCAGTAGGACCAGATCGACATCATCCAGCAGTGATTCGGACGCCCTGGCTCCCAGAAAGCCGGAGGTGTCCACGGCGGTGTGCAGGCCGAGCTCCTTGGCGCAGGACAGCATCCGGCCCAGGAACGCGGTCTGCAGCAAGGGTTCTCCGCCGGAGACGGTCAACCCGCCGTGGGCGGCTCGCAGCACCGGGGCGTACCGGCGGATCCGTCGACGGACTTCCTCGATGACGGTCGGCACGCCGTCCGGCAGCCGCCAGGTGTCGGGGTTCTGGCAGTACAGGCAGCGCAGCGCGCACCCGGACAGGAAGTAGGTCAGGCGCGTGCCGGGACCGTCGACGGCGGTGACGAGCTCCCAGGAGTGCACGCTGCCCAGGGTGCCGTCCCGGACAGCGGCCAGCCGGGCGTGTCGGGCCGGGTCGAGCAGCGTGGTCATGGCTCACAGAGCTCCGTGGAACGTCCGCGAAAGCACGTCAAGCTGCTGTTCCCGGGTGAGCCGGACGAAATTGACCGCGTACCCGGACACCCGGATGGTCAGCTGTGGGTAGTCCTCCGGGTGCTCCATGGCGTCCTGCAGGGTTTCCCGGTTCAGCACGTTGACGTTCATGTGGAATCCGGACGAGACCATGTACGCGTCCAGCAGGCCGACCAGATTCGCCACCTGCTCGTCCCCGGTGCGGCCCAGACCGCTCGGCACCACGGTCGACGTGAGCGAGATGCCGTCCTGCGCCTGGTCGTACGGCAGCTTGGCGACCGACAACGCGCTGGTCAGCATGCCGTGGGAGTCCCGCCCGTTCATCGGGTTGGCACCGGGGGCGAACGGTTCACCCTTGCGCCGGCCGTCCGGGGTGTTGCCGGTGGCCTTGCCGTACACCACGTTCGAGGTGATGGTCAGCACCGACTGGGTGTGCACGGCACCCCGGTAACTGGGTTGCCGCCGCACCTTGCGCATGAACTCACGCACGATGTCGACGGCGATCTGGTCGACGCGGTCGTCGTCGTTGCCGAACGTCGGGAACTCGCCATCCACGAGATAGTCGGTGATCAGCCCGCTCTCGTCGCGCACCGGGTGCACCCCGGCGTACTTGATAGCCGACAGCGAGTCCACGACCACCGAAAGTCCGGCGATGCCGCAGGCCAGGGTGCGCAGGATCGTCCCGTCGTGCAGCGCCATCTCCAGGCGTTCGTAGGCGTATTTGTCGTGCATGTAGTGCACGCAGTTCAGTGCGTTCACGTAGGTGGCGGCCAGCCAGTCGAGCATCGCGTCGAACCGGGCCGCAACGTCCTGGTACACCAGCACGTCGCCGGTCACCGGCTCGCTGATCGGCGCGACCCGTTCACCCGAGATCTCGTCCCGGCCACCGTTGATCGCGTACAGCAGGGCCTTGGCCAAGTTGACCCGGGCGCCGAAGAACTGCATCTGCATGCCCACCCGCATGGCAGACACGCAGCACGCGATGGCGGCGTCGTCGCCCCAGCTGGAGCGGATCAGGTCGTCCGACTCGTACTGGACGGCCGAGGTGTCGATGGACACCTTCGCGCAGAACTCCTTGAAGCCCTGAGGAAGTCGATCCGTCCACAGCACCGTCAAGTTCGGCTCGGGGGCCGGGCCCAGGTTGTACAGGGTCTGCAGCATCCGGAACGAGGTTCGGGTGACCAGCGGGCGTCCGTCCTCGCCGAGGCCACCGATGGTTTCGGTGACCCAGGTCGGGTCGCCGGAGAACAGCGCGTCGTATTCGGGGGTGCGCAGGAACCGCACGATCCGCAGCTTGACGACCAGGTCGTCGATCATCTCCTGCGCCTCCTGCTCGGTGATCAGGCCGGCATCCAGGTCCCGCTGCAGGTAGACGTCGAGAAATGTCGAGGTCCGGCCGATGGACATGGCCGCGCCGTTCTGCTCCTTCACCGCGGCCAGGTATGCCAGGTACAGCCATTGGATGGCCTCCTTGGAGGTGGCTGCGGGCCGGCGCACGTCGAATCCGTACGACTGCGCCATCTGCACCAACTCCTGCAGGGCGCGGATCTGCTCGGTGTTCTCCTCACGGTCCCGGATGACGTCCTCGACCGAGGCCAGCGCGTCCAGCTCGGCCCGGTCCGCCGACTTGGCGGCGATCAGCCTGTCGACGCCGTACAACGGCACCCGGCGGTAGTCGCCGATGATCCGGCCGCGGCCGTAGGCGTCCGGCAGGCCGGTCACGACATGGCTGG
>CAYZBB010000113.1:0-20532 GCA_964476495.1 uncultured Actinomycetes bacterium
CGGTGACGAACACCTCACCGTGCTGGAACGGGTTCATGGTGCCCGGATCGACGTTGATGTACGGATCCAGCTTCTGCATGGTGACCCGCAGGCCGCGAGAGGTGAGCAGTCGTCCGAGGCTGGATGCGGTCAGCCCCTTGCCCAGGGAGGAGGCGACGCCGCCGGTGACGAAGATGTGCTTGGTGACTCGCGGCGATAGCGCCAAGGCGGCTCCCCGTGTCGCTCAGGCCGAAGCGACGGCCCCGCCGCTCGGCTGGCAGGGCGTCTGGCGACGCCCGTCCCACGGAATTTCACCCTAACATCACGCCCGTCCTCACCGGGCCCTGGATGCCCTTGACGGATGCCCTTGGCGCCGCCGGGGCCAGTGAATCGATCAGGAGACCAACCGCGCGTCGGGCGCCGGGACGATCCGGTCCGACCGGACCCGCTCCGCGTCCACCTGCCGACGCAGACCCAGTGCGAACGGGACCCGCGGCCGCCAGCCCAGCAGCTCCCTGGCACGCTCGAGGTTGGCCGAGATTCCCTGGACGTCACCGGGTTCGGACCGGTCGCGAACGACGGGTAGCGGCCGGCCGACCGCCGACTCGACAAGCCGGATCGTGTCGCTGATCGACTGCGCGACACCACCGGAGACATTGATCACCACACCGCCCGGCAGGGGGGCCGTGGCCGCCAGGACGGTCGCCCGCACCGCATCGGTGACGAACGTGAACTCCCGCGAATGACTGCCGTCCCCGTAGAGATGGAACGGTTCGCCGGTCAGGGCGGCCCTGATCATCCGATGGATGGACATGTCCGGTCGCTGGCCGGGCCCGTACACGGTGAAGTACCGAACGCTGACCGCGGGCACCCCGAAGTTGGCCGCGTACGCGCGGCACAACATCTCCGCCGCCAGCTTGGTGACCCCGTACGGACTGTGCGGAACTGCCGGGTCGTCCTCGCTGATGCGGGCGCCGCCGGTGTCGCCGTAGACCGACGAGCTGGAGGCGAACACGAGCCGGCCGACCGGGTGGCGACGCACCGCTTCCAGCAGTCGTTGGGTGGCGTCGACGTTGTCGCGTACGCACCGGGCGAACCCGTCGGACCAGGACGACCGCACGCCGGGTTGGCCGGCCAGGTGGAACACGACGTCGATGCCCTCGCACAGCCGGCCGAGCGACCGCGGATCGGCCGCGACCAGATCGACCCGGGCCCGCCGGAGCCGTGGATGGGGGAAGGTCGGTCCCGGATCGCGGGCGTCGATCCCGAGCACGTCCCAACCGTCGTTCAGCAGGTGCCCGACGAGGTGGGTTCCGATGAACCCGGCCGCACCGGTGACCAGGGCCCGCATCGCGCGAGCGTACCCCGACCCCGAATAAGGCATGGCTTGCCTGAATACTCTGCTGCTCATGGTGGTCCTCCGACTTCCCCGATCGCTGCCCGTCCGCCCGGCCACCGGGTCGGCCGCCCCGAGCGGTGGAGTGGTCCTGGTCATTCCCGCCCATGACGAGGCGGGGCGGATCGGGCCGTTGATCGAGCGGCTGCCGCCGATGGTGCTCGGGCGACCGACGCGGTGCATCGTGGTGGACGACGGCTCGACCGATGACACGGCTATCGAGGCCGTCGCCGCGGGCGCGAAGGTGATCTCGCACGGGTCGAACCGCGGCCTGGGCGCCGCGGTTGCCACCGGCCTTGCAGCGGCCGTCGCCGAGGACTGCAGATGCGTGGCGTTCTGCGACGGAGACGGCGAGTACGCCCCCGAGGAGCTGGCACTCCTCGTCGCGCCGATCCTGTTCGATCGGGCGGACTACGTCGTCGGCAGCAGATTCACCGGCCGCATCCTGCGGATGCGGCCGCATCGACGGTTCGGGAACGTCGTGCTCACCCGCTGGGTGCGCTGGCTGACCAGGCATCCGGTCACCGACGGGCAGAGCGGCTACCGGGCGCTGTCCCGATCGGCGGCGCAGGCAGCGCGGGTGGCACACGACTACAACTACGCCCAAGTACTCACCGTCAACCTGATCGGCCAGGGGTTCCGGTACGCCGAGGTGCCGATCTCCTACCGGTTCCGCGACAGTGGACGATCATTCGTTCGCCTGGTGCCCTACCTGCGACGAGTGATACCGGCCGTGCTGCGCGAGGTGCGACGTCAGTCCTCCACCACGTGATCGGCGAACGACCGCCGGGCCACCGCCCAGCGATCCCGGTCGATCCGCGCGTCACCGGCCAGGCACTCGACCACGGACCTGCCCATCAGCAGGGCGTGATGGGTGTTGTCGTGGGCGAACAACGCCTGCCGCCCGAGGACGGCGATGTTCCCGCCCAGGTCGAACTCGTCGACCATGCGCCGCCGGGCCTCGAATCCCTTGCGGTACACCGGGTACACGTGGGTTCGGCGCACGACGTGGCCGGCGGTCGGGGCCGGTGCGGGCAGACCCTGCTCGAGCAGCTCCCGGCTGACCCGCCGGACCAGCACGTCGTCGGCGGAGCACCAGATCGGATCGCCCGGGGTCGACGGCAGCTCGGCGCACAGCACCGTCCGACCCGGCGGGTCGGCCGCCGACGTGCGGTAGTTCTTGGGTTCGGACAGGCGTGAGACGCAGGTGTCCGGACCGGGGAAGTAGTGCGCGTCGAAGCGCGTGTACCGGTCCCGGGGGACGGTCAGGTAGACCAGAACGGCTCCCCGGAATGTCAGCTCGGCGGCCGCGGCCCTGACCTGCGCCGGTGCGTCGGTCATCGCAAGCAGGCCGGCGCTCGGGATCGTCGAGACAACCGTCCGGGCCGCGATGTCGTGACCGTCGCGGAGCCGGACAAGAACGCGATCGGCTCCGGACCGGATCGAGAGGACCTGCGTCGAGGTGACGACGGCGCCCCCGGCACGCTCGACGGCCGTCCCGAGCGAGGTGCTGATCGCGCCGAATCCCCTTGCCGGGTACCAGAACCCGGGAGCAGGACCGCGCCGCAGGGCCCGTCTGACGATACCCATTGCCGACCCGGTGCCAACCCGGCGATCGAACAGCTCGGCCGACAGGTCCTGGCCGTCGACCGCCCACAGCTTGCGGGCGTAGGGCTCGTAGAACCAGCGGGCGATCGTCGGCCCGAGATCGGCCCGCACCCGCCCGGCGAACGAATCCGGCGGTACCGGGACCGCATCTGCGCGTCGCCGCCGAACCGCGTCGACGCTGCGCCGCGCCGATCCCCGCACCAGGTCGCCGAGCACCCCGACGGCGAACGACGGCGGGGCATGCCGCAGCAGGTCGGTGGGGCTCAGCGGAAAGGCCAGCCAGCGGCCACCGAGCCGGATCCGCCCACACCTTTGCCGCCACTGCAGCTCGAGGTCCGCGAGCCGGCGCAGGTCGCGCAGGATGTCAGGCCGGATCGACGGGTGCAGCCGGTGACTGCCCAGATCGACGGACTGCCCGTCGACGGTCAGCGACGCGGCCAGGCCGCCCACCCCCGGGGCCCGGTCGAGCACGACCACCGTGAGCCCACGGCGGACCGCGTACCAGGCGGTTGCCAGACCTGCCGGCCCGGCGCCGAGCACCACAACATCACAGTGCCGGGGAACCGCTGTCACGCTCGGTGATGCTACGGGCCCGATCGAACCCGAAGGCTAGGGTGATCACCCGTGACCCTCGATCACGGTGTCGCGGACCCGGTCGGCATCCGGGTGACCGCCCTGCGTGCGGGCTACGACGGAGAACCGGTCCTGCTGGGCATCGACCTCGAGGTCCGGGGTGGCGAGATCCTCGCTCTGCTGGGGCCATCCGGTTGCGGAAAGACGACCCTGTTGCGCTGCATCGCCGGACTCGAGCGGCCCACCTCGGGCACGATCATGATCGGCGAACGGGATGTCACAACAGGCAGGGGCGTGCCGGCGGAGCGCCGCCGGGTCGGCATGGTGTTCCAGGACGGTGCGTTGTTCCCACATCGATCGGTACTGGACAACGTGAGCTACGGCATCCCGCGCGGACGGGACCGGCGCGACCGCGCGTTCGCCGCGCTGCGCCTGGTGGGGCTGCACGACAAGTCCGCTCGCATGCCGGGCGCGCTGTCCGGCGGCGAACAGCAGCGGGTCGCGCTGGCCCGCGCATTGGCCCCCGGGCCGTCCGTCGTCCTGCTGGACGAACCGTTCTCGAGCCTCGACGCCGCCCTGCGGGTGCAGCTGCGCGACGAGGTGCGCCGGATGCTGACCGGAGTGGGCGTCACCGTGATCATGGTCACCCATGACCAGGAGGAGGCCATGAGCTTCGGTGACCGGGTCGCAGTGATGAGATCCGGATCCATCCAACAGCTCGGGACGCCCGAAGACGTCTACGCAAGGCCGGCCACGCCGTGGGTGGCCGGCTTCGTCGGGGAAGCGGTCGTGCTGCCGGCGCAGTTACACGGCACGACCGCGGACACCACGCTCGGCCGAGTGCGCACGCACCCGTCCACGGCACGGCGAGGCACGGTCATGCTGCGTCCCGAACAGATCCTGCTCACTTCGGGCGGCAGCACGCGGGTCGAAACGGTGCAGTACTTCGGTGCGAACACCCGCTACGAGCTGCGGGTGCCCGGTGCGGGCTCGGCGATCGTCTCGCGGTGCAGCGGCCCACCTGCGCACCGGCTGGGCGACCCGGTCACCGTCCGACTCACCGACGCTCTTGTGCACTCCTGGCCGCTCACTCAGAACGATCAGGAGACCACGAACGTCGAGGCCATTCCCCTGGAGTAATCGCTGCCGCCCTCGGCGGGGAGGTTCGAGAACACCACATACCGTCCGGCCGGCAGTTCGAAGGTGCCCTCGCAGATGGTGTTGCCGGGGAATTCCTGCACCCGAAAGACCTTGTTCGGCAGTGCGTCGATGTCGACGGCACCGCCCGCCGGATCCAGATCGTCGAGGGAATCCAGCTGGGTGATGACGATTTCGTGCGGATCGGACCCGAAGTTCTTCACCACGATCCGGTTGACGCCTGCCGTCACGGCCGGCGGCGCGGTGATGGAGTACTCGTCCAGCTCGATCTGGATGGTCTGCGCGACCTTCTTGGTGGTGGCACCACGAGTCGTGCAGCCGGTGCCGACCGCGGAGACCGAGCCGCCACCCCCCGGTGGTGGCGGGCCGATGACGACCACGCTGCCCGCCTCCCGCGTCCGGGCCCCGTCGTCGGCCGCGCACGCCGGCAGCGCCGCCGCCGCGGTCAGCACGCCGACGGCAATCACCCTGGAGAATCTCATGACCTCTCCCTTGCGCTGATGGCGACCGGCTGCCGAGATGACCAAGGTAAGGCACCCCTAATCGATCACGGGTTGTTGATGCTACCTTCGGCCGGTGCGTATCAAGCCCGCCGCCGTGGCGTTCGCCGCGTTGATTGCACTGACATCCGTGACCGGCTGCGCTTCCGACGCGGAGGCGGACAAAGGCACTGTGACGATCTACTCGGGCCGGACCCAGAACCTCGTCGAACCGATCCTGAACCGATTCGCCGACGAAACCGGTATCGACGTCCAGGTGCGGTATGGCGACACGTCCGACCTGGCACTGCTGATCGACGAGGAGGGTGATCAGACACCGGCGGACGTGTTCCTGTCGCAATCGCCCGGTGCCGTCGGCTTCCTGGACCAGCAGGGTCGGCTCGCCCGGCTTCCCGACGACGTGTTGGGCCGGGTCGCCGATGGCTTCCACGCCTCCGACGGCTCCTGGGTCGGATTCTCCGGCCGCAAGCGGGTCCTGGTGTACAACCCGGAGTTCACCGACGAGGCACAGTTGCCCGATTCGGTGCTGGATCTGGTCGATCCGAAGTGGCGGGGCCGGGTCGGCGTCGCCCCGTCCAACGCCTCCTTCCAGGACTTCGTGACCGCCATGCGGTTCGAGATCGGCGACGACGCCACCAGCGATTGGCTTCGCGGGATCGCCGACAACGACGCGTTCACTTTCGCCAACAACGCCGCCATCGTCGCCGCCGTCGGCCGTGGCGAACTCGAGGTGGGGCTGGTCAACCACTACTACGTCTACCAGGCCAAGGCCCAGGATCCCGGGTTCAAGGCCGTGAACCACCATTTCCCGGTCAGTGACATCGGCAGCCTGGTCATCGTGACCGGCGCGAGCATGCTCGAGAGTTCGGACAGCAAGGACCAGGCGGTGCAGCTCATCCGCTTCCTGCTGCAGGACGAGGCGCAGCGCTACTTCTCCGACCAGACATTCGAGTACCCGCTGGCCGCCGGGGTGCCGCCGTCCGCGGCGCTGCCGCAGGTCGAGCTCGGCGGATCCGGGGACATCGCACTCGATCAGCTCGGCGGCGATCTGCAGTCGACACGAACGATGATCCGTGACGCCGGCCTCCAGGGTTGACCGGGCGCCACTGGCCCTCCGTGTTCCCGCCACCGTGGTGGCGATTTGCTTCCTGGCACCCGTGGTCTACGTGGTGTGGCGCGCGATCAGCCTCGACGCCGACCTGGGCGAGGTGCTGCGGGAGTCGATGGGCCCGCTGTGGCGCACCGTCCTGCTATCCGTCCTGGTCAGTGCGACGACCGGGGTCCTGGGCACGACGTTGGCCTGGCTGCTGGTCCGCACCGACATCCCGTTCGCCCGGCCGTGCCGGCTGCTGGTCGTGCTGCCGCTGGTATTCCCCTCGTTCGTCGGGGCGGCTGCGTACCTGGCCGGGCTGGGTCCGGACGGGGTACTCCGCGCGGTCCTGGACGCGGTGGGCATCGAGGGTCCCGACCGGTTCCGCGGGCTGTGGGCATCGGTGCTCGTGCTCACCGCCTTCACCTACCCGTATGTCTACCTGCCGGTAGCGGCCAGGCTGGCCGGCCTGCCACCCTCCATCGAGGAAAGCGCCCGGTTGCTCGGCGACCGGCCGAGGCGGTTGTTCTTCCGGATCGTGCTCCCGGCCGTGCGCAGCTCCGTGCTCGGCGGCATGTTGATCGTGTGCCTGTATTGCCTCAGCGAGTTCGGAGCAGTTCAACTGCTCGCCTACGACACGTTGACCCGGGTGGTGTACGCGACCCGGTTGCTCGACCGGGCCCAATCGTTCGCCGCCGCCGGGCTGCTCGTCGTCCTGGCGGTCGCCGCGGTGGCCGTCGAGCGCCGGCTGGGTGGGTCGCTGCGCACCGGCGCCCCGGTGGGTCTGCGGCGTAGTGTCCCGTTGCACATCGGCGCGTGGCGCTGGCCGGCACTGGCCGGGGTCGTCGGGGTTCTGACGGTCGCACTGCTCGCCCCGGTGGCCGCGCTCGCCCAGTGGGCCTGGCGAGGCATCGGCCAGGGCGCGAGCCCCGTGGCGCAGCTCGGCCGCGAACTGGCCGGATTGGCCGGGCCGGCGTGGTCGACGGCGTGGATCGGCTCTGCCGCGGCGGCGGTCACCATCGCGGTTGTCCTGTCGGCCGCCGTGGTCACCGGGCGATATCGCAGCCGGCTCGGCCCGTTTCTGAACGCGTCGATCCTCGGCGGGTTCGCGGTGCCGGGCCTGGTGATCGCGCTCAGCCTGGCCTTCTGGGCGCTCAACGTGCCGTTCATCGACGGTCTTTATCAGAGCGCCGCTCTGCTGATCGCGGCATACGTGATCCACTTCGGCGCGCAGGCATTGCGACCCGCCGAGACGGCGGTCGCGTCGGTCTCCGGGCACGTGCGGGAATCGGCCCGACTGCTGGGCGCGTCGCCGGTGCGGCGGGCGCTGACCATCGACCTGCCGATGATCCGGCCCGGCCTGATCGCCGGCGCCGGCCTGGTGCTGCTGTCCACGGTCAAGGAGCTGCCGGCCACTTTGCTACTGGCCCCGATCGGGGTGCAGACGCTGAGCACCCGGATCTGGGGCGCCTTCGAGAGCGGGCTGCTCACCCAGGCGGGGCTGGCCTCGCTCGCGCTGCTGATCGTGTCCGGCGCACTGACCTGGGCGCTGGTCCTGCGCCGGTCGGAACGGCTCTCCTGACGTGCGCCTCGCCCACCGGCTGGCCGCCCTCGGCGTGTTCGTCACGTGCTGGACGGCCATCGCGATTCCCGCTCACGCCACCTACGGCGCCCGGGTGACGGCGGACGAGCCGCAGTACCTGTTGTCCGCGATCAGCCTCGGGGAAGACCTCGACCTGGACATCTCGGACGAGCTGGCCGGCGAGGCCTACCGACCGTTCCACGCCACCGACATCGACCAACAGACGTATCCGCTGGACGATAGCGGCCGACAGGTCAGCCCGCACGATCCGTTGCTGCCGTTGTTGCTTGCCGGGCCCATGCGGCTGGGCGGTTGGATCGCCGCGAAGGCGGCGCTCGCGGCCCTGGCCGGGCTGCTGGCGGTGCTCTCGGCCTGGACCGCGATCCGGCGATTCGGCGTCCGACCCGGCCTCGCCATCGCGGTCGTCGCGGTCTTCGCCTGCACCGCACCGCTGGCCACCTACGCCACCCAGGTCTACCCGGAGATTCCCGCGGCCTTGGCGGTGGTCGCCGCCGTCGCCGCGCTGTCGGGTGCCGGCCGGACGCCGAACCCCGACCCGGACCTGGACCTGGACCTGGACGAGCGGCACCCCGCTCACTCGGCCGACCCGACGGCGCTCGCCTTCGCGGTCCTGCTGGTCTCGGTCGTCGCGCTGCCGTGGCTGTCGATCAAGTACGCGCCGGTCGCGGCGGCGCTGGCGGGACTGGCGCTGTGGCGGTGGCGTCGACGCCGCAGGGCCGTGGCGGCGCTCACGGTCGCGCTGGCCGTCGCCGGTGCCACCTACCTGCTGGTGCACCGCGGGATCTACGGAGGCTGGACGGCCTACGCCTCAGGCGACTTCTTCGCCACCACCGGCGAATTCACCGTGGTCGGCAGCCAACCGGACTACCTGGGACGATCCCGCCGGCTGGTCGGCCTGCTCGTCGACAACGGCTTCGGGATCGCGTCCTGGATGATCGGCTGGCTTGCCCTGCCGTTCGCGCTCGGCGTGGTGCTCCGCTCGCCCCGTGCGCCGAACATCGCCGTGCTCGTCGTCCCGCTGATCACCGGATGGCTGGTGGCGACGTTTGTCGCGCTGACGATGCACGGGTGGTGGTGGCCGGGCCGTCAGCTGGTCGTGGTGCTCCCACTCGGCGTGATCATGATCGCGATCACCGCCGAGCGAGCCGCCGACGCCGGCTCCCGGATGTTCCTGCGCCTGCTGACCGTCGCGGCGGCGGTCGGTGCGGTCACCTGGCTGTGGACCACGATCGAGGCAATCACTCGGCGGCGGGTGCTCGTCGTCGACTTCGACGAGACATCGAATCCGTGGATGCGGCTCTGGCGCCTGGCACTCCCGGACGGCCGGCAGGCCGCGGTCGCCGATGAGGTCCTGGCAGTCGCATGGACGGTCGCGATCATCGCGCTCGGCGCCGGCGGATGGACGTGGGCGAACCGGATGAATCGGACGGTAAGCCCGGACCAAAGCTCACAGTTAGGGTAACTTACCCTAATCCAGGCATCGCCGACGACCGGCGAAACGCTGATCGGATCCGATTCGAAGGGTGAACCGTGAAGAAGAGGTTCTTCGGCGGCATCATCGCCGCCGGACTGGCGATGACCGCCTGCTCCGGTGGCGAGACATCGAGCCAGACCAGCACGTCGTCCAGCGCAGGATCATCGGCATCGGGCACCGCTGCCTCCTCCAGCGCCGGCACCAATGCCGCCACCGGTTCCGCCGCGTCGGGATCCGCCGACCTCGGCCTCGAGCCCCTCGGCGCGAATGCGTCGCTGACCACACCGATCTCGGCGGCGGACAACGACCGGTTCATCTCCGTCGTCGAGGGCCCCAACGGCCTCGTCTACGCCGCCGGTTTCACCTCCACCGGTGAGGACCACGCCTTTGCGGTCACCCGGTTCGCCGATGGCGCACTCGACACCACCTTCGGTGCCGGCGGGACCGCGATCGTCAACGTGGCCGAGAACGGTGGCGGGGCCGAGGTCGCCCGCGGGCTGGTCGTTCAGGCCGACGGCAAGGTTCTGTTGGCCGGGCCCTACGAGAAGAACCCCGGCGCCGAGGGTGATGCGGGCAAGGACCTCGATGTCGCCGTTGTTCGCCTGGACGAGACCGGTGCGCCGGACAGCACGTTCGGCGAAGGTGGAATCGCTCGCATCGAGCTCGGTGCGGGCAAGGCGGTGGACGCGGAGACGTACCTCACGAACAACGCGTGGGGACTGACCGCCCGCGAGGGTGGCTATGCGGTGTTCACGACCACGCCGAACCAGGCCGCGGACCGGACGGACGTGGACTTCGCCGTCGTCGGTCTGACCGATGCGGGCGCGGTCGACACCACGTTCGGCACCGACGGCAAGGTCGTCGTCGACATCGACGCCAGCGGCGACAACGCACGGAACATCGGCACCCAGTCCGACGGCAAGATTGTCGCCACCGGCTACAGCCGCGACGGCGACGGCGTCGTCAGTCCGGTCCTGATCCGCATGTCACCGGCGGGCGTGCTCGACGAGACTTTCGGCACCGGAGGCGTCGCGAATCACGTCGTGCTGCCGGGTGTCACCGAGTCGTACCAGTGGGTCAACCAGGGCGAGAACTACGTCCTCGCCGGGTACGGGCGCGGCGCGAGCAGCGACGAAAAGGTCGATCTGGTCGTCTACCGGTTCCTGGCCGACGGCAGCTGGGACCAGACCTTCGGCACGAACGGAGTCACCCGCGTCGACCTGGCCGGTCAGGACGACCGCGCCCGAAACGTGACCATCCTGCCCAACGGCAACATTCTCGCGGTCGGCAGCGGCAAGCTCGATGCAGAGAACATCGACGCGATGGTCGTACAGCTCGACCCCGAGGGCGCGCCGGTCGAGACGTTCGGTGACGGCGGACACCTGCTGGTCGACCTCGGTGGTCCCGCGGACGCGTTCTTCGGTGTCACGCTGACCGCCGACCAGACCGCGGCACTGCTCGCCGGGTTCAAGGGAGCGGATCCCGACGGTGCGGAGAACGACGACGCGGTGCTCGCCCGCCTGCCCCTCTGATCGCCTTCCGCGGTTGCGAGCTTGCCACGGAATCCGTCCGGGCCCCGGGTCGTTGACCCGGGGCCCGGACGGGGGTCCGCTCTCAGCCCACCGCGAGCGTGGGCACCTGGGCCAGGGCGCCGGCACCGAATCCGTACTGCCCCTGTCCGCCGCCGTTCTGCTCGACGAGGGCGAGCACGACGGCGATCCGGCCGGTGTCGGAGTCGACGTTGTCCACCGTGCTGAGGGTTCCGCTCAGGGCGGTGTTCCCACGGACGACCCCGACGGTGCCGGTGAGCTCCTCGGATCCGGTCCGGCCGGCCACCACCACACCCGTGGCGGTCTGCGCGAGCTGGTTGGCGAAGTACGCGACCGCGCCTGCCCGATCGGCCTCGGACCCGCCGGTCGCCTGGGCCCCCGTCAGCACGATGACCGACTGACCGGCGGCCGGCGTCCCGGTGACCGTGACGAACCCGGCGGACTGCAACGCGGCGAGCACCGCGGCGCCCTGCTCGGCGTTGGCGACCGGAGCGCCGCCGGCCGGGGCGAGCAACACCGATGACAGCAGGCCGCCCGCGACCGCGCCGGCCTGCGGCACCTCCGGCAGCTGTGCACCGGTCGGCAGCGTCGTGGCGGCGATCGAGCGGAGCTCCTCGGCCCGTGCCGGGTCGCTGAAATCGTTGGTCAGCTGGATCTGCGCGGTGACCGTGGCGCCCGCCCGGTTCAGCAGGGACAGCAGCGCGTCCCGGTCGTTCGGATCGGCGGCGGCCGTCGTCACCAGCACCACGTTGGTGTTCGGCAGGGTGCCGCGGACGGTGAGCGCACCGACCGCGCCGGCGAACTTCTCGTCGGCGGTGATGCGGGCGGCCAGCTCCTCGTTCGCCGAGGTGAGCTCGCCTTGCTGGTCGGACAGCTCGGCGTTGTCGGATCGCAGACCCTGCAGCAGCGGGGACTGGATCTTGGTGGCGCCCAGCACGACGCCAAGGGCCAGCGCGAGAAACACCGCCGCGAGCGAGACGATGTGGTACCGCATCGAGATCATGCGAACAGACCCCTGACCCAATCGACCAGCTGATTCCACCAGTCGCGGACCAGGTCCGCGTACACCCCGCCGACGTCGGCGACCATCAGCGCGGTCGCCATCGCCACCGCGGCCGCGAGCACCAGCAACATCACCACCCACCAGGAGATGCGCGCCTTGTAGAGCGAGGCGACGACGGGTGATTCGACCACCTTGTTCGCGACCCGCATCCGGACCAGGAAGGTCGACGCGGTCGATCCCCTGCCCTTGTCGAGCAGGTCGACCAGGGTGGTGTGCATGCCGACGGTGACGATCATCGCGGCGCCCCGGCCATCGGCAAGCAGCAACGCCAGGTCCTCGGACGTGCCGGTCGCCGGGAAGGTGACGGCGCCGACCGCGAGGTCCTGCAACCGTTCGAGGCCGGGTGCATGCCCGTCGGTATGCGCCGGGATGACCACCTCGGCACCGCAGCGCAGCGTCTGGGAATCGATGTGATCGGGGTTGCCGATGATCAGCGCCGGCTTGTACCCGGCGGCCCGTAACGCGTCGGCACCCCCGTCGACGCCGACGAGCACGGGCCGGAAGTCCGCGATGTACTTCTTCAACGACTTGAGCTGGCGCTTGGTGTCGGCGGAGGCCGCCACCAGTAGCACCTGACGGCCCTCGAGCTCGGTGGCGATCTCCGGGATCCCGACCCCGTCCAGCAGCAGGGTCCGCTCGCGCTTCATGTACTCGATCGCGTTCGCGGCGAACGCCTCGAGCTGCGCGGACATGCCCGTCTTGGCCTCGATCATCAGGTCCGCGATCGATTCGCGGGTCTGCTCCGTGCCCTGCGCGATCAGCTCGTCACCCACATAGACGGCGCCACCGTCGACTCTGATCTTCGCTCCGTCCTTGATTCTGCCGAAGACCTTGTCGCCGACGTCGTCGACGAGAAGGATGCCCGAAGCCACCAGGATCTCGGGGCCGAGGTTCGGGAAGCGTCCGGAGATGGAGGGTGCGGCGTTGATCACGCCGGTCACGCCCGCCTTGACCAGCGCGTCGGCGGTCGCCCGATCGACGTCCACCTGGTCGAAGACGACGATGTCCTTGTGGCCCACCCGGTCGAGCAGCGCCTCGCTGCGCCGGGACACGCGCGCCACTCCCGTGACACCCGGCAACGCGCGTGACTGACGTGACAAGAGCTTCATGCTCCGATCGTGGCAGCCGAGTGGGTGATCGAGTGGTAGGAACTCGTACGTGTCGCGGCTTGACTTTGTGCGGGGTGACCCGCCTCAGCTCGCCCGGCGCAGCGGCGTCACCCCCGAAGCGCGCGCGGCCACCATCAGATCCCGAGCGTGTGCGCGGGCTGTCGCGCCGTCGGTGCCGCCCAGCATCCGGGCAAGTTCGGACTCCCGCGCCCGCCCGCTGACCCTCCGCACGTCGGAAGTGCCGACCCGACCGGATGAGCCGGCTTCGACCACGAAATGCCTGTCGGCGAATGCGGCGACCTGCGCCAAGTGGGTCACCACGATGACCTGATGGCTGCGCGCCAGCGCGGCCAGCCGAGCGCCGATCTCGGTCGCCGCACGGCCGCCGACCCCCGCGTCGACCTCGTCGAACACCATGGTGGACACCGGATCGGCGTCGGCCAGCACCACCTCGAGAGCGAGCATCACCCGTGACAGCTCGCCGCCGGATGCGCCGCGCGCGATCGGCAGTTCGGGGGCACCTGGATGCGCGATCATGACGACCTCCACCTGGTCGACCCCATCCGGGCCGGCGGTCAGCCAGGTGTCACCGGCGGGCACCGCCTGGGGATCGCCGGCGTCCGCAGGGCGGCGGGTGACCCGGACACGCACGGTAGCCCTGGCCATGGCCAACGATGCGAGCTCGCCGGTCACCAGTCGCCCGAGCCGATCCGCGGCGGAACATCGCTCACCGGAGATCCTGTCTGCGAGCCGACCGACCTCGATGCGCAGTGCGTCAAGGTCGGCCTGCAGCCGGGTCAGGCGCTCCTCCGAGGTGTCCAGGTCGCTCAACTCGCCGGCCGCCGCCCGAGCCCAGGCCAGCACGGCGTCGACGTCCGGACCGTACCGGCGGGTCAGCGCGCGCAGGACCGACTGCCGCTCCAGCGCCCGCGTGAGCACGGCCGGGTCGTCGTCCAACCCGGCCAGGTAACCGGACAGTTCGGTCGCGACGTCGGCCAGCACAGCCGACGCGTCCTTGAGCTCGGCCGCCAGCGGCGCCAGGTGTGGATCCGCGTCGGCCCCGGCGCACGTGTCGAGCAACTGCCGGGCGGTGTGCACGAGGCCGGTGGCAGCCGGGGCATCCGACGCCTCCTCGGAGCCGGCCAAGGCATCCCGTGCCTGCCGGGCCGCGGACCGCAGCGCGTCCAGGTTCTGCAGTCGCCGGACCTCGTCGACCAGCTCACGGTCCTCGCCCGGACGCAGGTCGGCGGCCTCGATCTCGGCCAGGCCGAGCCGCAGCAGTTGCTCCCGCTGCGCGCGCTCCCGAGCTCGTGCTCGCCGGTCGGTCAGATCGGCGGTCAGGCGTTGCCAGCGCGCGCGAAGTTCGCGGTAGGCAGCGACGTCCTCGGTCAGGCCCGCGAAGCGGTCGAGCACCGCACGCTGGGAGCCCGGCTGCAGCAAGGAGGTCGCCTCCGACTGGCCGTGCACGGCGATCAGCCGGGCGGTGAGATCGGAGAGGGTGGCCAAAGGCACGGATCGACCGCCGACGTGGGCACGCGAGCGACCCTGACCGCTCACCGTCCGAGCCAGGATCAGCGAACCGTCGTCGTCGAACCGGCCGCCCGCGGCACCGACCATGCCGGCGACGGACCCCTCCGCGGAATCGGCGACCGCATCAGCCCACGCATCCCGGCCGCGGTCCGCCGCCCAGCGCACCTCGACGGCCGCACGATCGCGGCCCGCCCTGACCCTTGCCGGGTCCGCCCGTGCGCCGCCGATCAGCCCGAGCGCGGTGACGACCATGGTCTTGCCGGCGCCGGTCTCGCCGGTCACGACCGTGAAGCCGATGTCGGGCTCGATGACCGCCTCATCGATCACGCCGAGGTCGGTGATCCGCAGTTCCTGCAACATGTGTTCGATATTATCGTCATCGAACGCATGTGCGGAAGTACCTATGTACGAATCTCAGTGCCGCTGATCGCGCCAGCCGTGTACCGGAAGCTTGAACTTGCGAACCAACCGGTCCGTGAAGGTCTGGTCATTGAGCCGGACCAGGGTCACTGGCGTGTCGCCCTTGCACACGTGAACCCGGGACCCCGGCGGGACCTCGTGTGCGCGGCGGCCGTCGCAGACCAGGATCGCGCTGTGCCCGCCCGGGTCGATGTGCACGGTGACGGTCGACTCGGGCGACACCACGAGGGAACGGGCGAACAGGGCATGCGCGTTGGACGGTGCCACGAGCAGCGCGTCGACGCCCGGCCACAGGACGGGACCACCCGCGGAGAAGGTGTACGCGGTCGACCCGGTCGGCGTGGCACACAGCACTCCGTCGCATCCGTAGGCCGAGACACCGTGCCCGTCGACCTCCACGACGACGTCGAGAATCCTTTCCCGGGTACCCTTTTCGACACTGATTTCGTTGAGCGCCCAGTCCCGGGTGACGAGCGCGCCGTCGTGTTCGACCGTCACCTGCACGGTCATCCGGGACGAGAGCCGATAGCGCTGGTCGATGATCGCGCGCAGCCCGGTGTCGAGACGGTCGAGGTCGACCTCGGTGAGGAATCCGACCCGGCCGAGATTGATGCCCAGGATGGGCGCGGACAGCGGTCTGGCCCGCTCGGCCGCGCGCAGCAGCGTGCCGTCACCACCTATGGCCAACACCATCTCGACGGACCGGCTGCCTGTCCCCGCGTCCTCGCCCACCTCGTCCGGGGCGGGCTCGAACAGGTTGAGCCCGAGCTCGCGGCTCTCGCCCTCCGAGGCGACCAGATCGATCCCGGCGTCGGCCAGGGTCGCAGCGACCTTGCGGGCCGTCACATCGACGTCGGGGCGACCGGTGTGTGCCACCAGCAACATTCGTCGGTGGCTCATGTCGGACCCAACTCGACGGCGTCGGCGATGCGCGCGACTGCCGTCGCGTCGACGAACGGGTCGACGATCGGCACGTCCTGTCGCAGGTGCACGAAGAACTCCACATTGCCGCTGGGTCCGGGCAGGGGCGAGGCGACGACGCCGGCCATGCCCCATCCCAGTAGACCAGCCGCGCGGGCCACGGTCGCCACCGCCTCCGCCCGCAGTGCCGGATCACGCACGACGCCGCCCGGACCCAGGCGATCCTTGCCCACCTCGAACTGCGGCTTGACCATCGGCAGCAGGTCGGCGTCCGGTCGCGCGCACGCGACCAGCGCCGGTAGGACCAGGGTGAGCGAGATGAACGACAGGTCGGCAACGACGAGGTCGACCGGCCCGCCGATGTCCGACGCTCCGAGGAACCGGATGTTGGTGCGGTCGTGTACGTGGACCCTGGGATCCGTACGTAGGGACCAGACCAGCTGGCCGTAACCGACATCGACGGCGACGACCTCGCGGGCACCCCGTCGCAACAGCACGTCGGTGAACCCGCCGGTCGACGCGCCGGCGTCAAGGCAACGACGTCCCTTGACCTCCACGCCCGCGAAGGCATCCAGCGCGCCGAGCAACTTGTGTGCACCGCGTGAGGCCCACCGTGGGTCGTCGTCGGCATCGCGCACCAGCACCGCGACGGCCGGATCGACCCCGGTGGCTGCCTTGGTGGCCACCTGTCCGGCGACAAGGACCCGGCCGGCGCCGATCAGGTCGGCCGCCTCGGCCCGCGACCGGGCGAGGCCCCGCCGGACCAACTCGGCATCGAGCCGGCTCCTACGCACCCGGCCGGCCCGGGACCGGACGGCCACCGGGCCGCCCGGTCGGGTCGGTGGTACGCGCGAGCGCCTGCACGAGCAGCTCATGGATCCGGTCGTAGCCTGCGACCTGGTCATGCGTCGACAGGCGGTCCAGGCCAATGAGATCCGCCTCCGCCCGCGCCAGCATGCCGTCGACCTGGGTACCGAGGTCGGAGTGCGGGATCGGGTTCGCCTGGTTCACGGTTGTCCTCCGGGCGCTCGCGATTGACCTTCGGGCACCAACTTAGCCTGATCGATTCCGAGTCACTGCCGAGTCACTGACGGGTCGCTGACGAGTCGCTCCAAGACTCAGTCCAGCGAGTCCTCGAACACCCTCCGGCCCGAAACGGTCGGCCGCGCCGGCAGCCCGCAGCGGGCGAGCGCGGCGGCCGCCGCCGCGTCGAGCGGACGCACCGCGGCGAGTCCGGAACTCCAGGCTGCGGCCGTGATCAGGGCCAGCGCCCGCAAGGCGGCGGCATCCGAAACGGTCGCCGGGTCACCCGGCGGCTCGGCGCTCAGAACCAGGCTCGACGTGTCGGCGTCGATCATCCATTCCCGGCTCCGGCGGGAGCTCGCCGGCGCCGGGATCCGCACCGCGCGGTCCTCCTCCACCAGGCCCCTCATGTCGAAGGCGAGGTAGGTGGGCCGGTGCGCGGAATCCGCGACCAACAGGTCGGAGGCCGTGGACACCCCGGTGAGCACCATCAGGCTCGGGGTGGCGGCGCCGACCGCGCAAGCGATGTCGGTGTCCAGCCGGTCACCGACGACCAGCGGGTGCTTGCTGCCGACCTGACGGACGGCGGCATCGAGCAGCGGCCGTTCGGGCTTGCCCGCGACGCGGGGATGCAGGCCGGTCGCGGCGACCAGCGCGGCGACCATGGACCCGTTTCCGGGCAGCATTCCGCGGTCGGTTGGCAGGGTGGTGTCGACGTTGCACGCCACCCAGTCGGCGCCGGCGCGCAGCGCGATGCAGCCCTCCGCCAAGTCCCGCCACCCGGTGTCGGGTGAATGCCCTTGGACGACGGCGACCGGGTTCTCCTCGGCGAGCCGGACCGGAGCCAGACCCGCCCGACGCACCGATTCGGCGAGCCACGGTGCGCCGATGACCAGGACCTTCGACCCGGACGGATGACGGTCGGCGAGCATCACGGCGGCCGCCTGTGGCGAGGTCAGCACATCGGCCGGTGCGGCGTCGATGCCCATGGCGGACAGCGCTGCGGCGACCTCTGCCGGGGGCCGGGAGGCGTTGTTGGTGACGAAGACCGATCGGGCACCGAGCACGCCGGCGCGGGTGAGGGCGGGCGCGACGTGGTCGATCGGCTGGCCGCCCAGATAGACCGTGCCGTCCAGGTCGAGCAACAGCGCGTCATGGGCCTCGGCCAGGGTGGTCATCGATCTCCTGCCTGCGCATCGTCCGAGAACAGCACGGCGGTGATGTCGTGTGTCACGTCATTGTCGACGGACGGAGCGGGATCGGCACCGTCGGACGGGTTCTGCTCGAATGTCGCCGCCGTCGGTTCAATCAACTCAGTCGGCTCAATCAACTCAGTCGGTTCAATCAACTCAGTCGGTTCAGTCGGTTCAGTATCGTCGCCCCCGCTGGTCGCTGCCGCCGACTCGGTGGACGGTTCGTGCCCGGCAGGTTCCGGATCGGTTGCTCCGCCCGAGGCCTCGGACGCGTCGCCCGCCGACCCGCCCCGCGCTCCGAGGGCCGCGGCCAGCGCCTCGACCCGCTCGAGTGCATCTGTGTCCTCCTCGAGGTCGGCATTCGCCGCCCGGATGAACCAGGTCAGTGCCTCCGGCTCGCGGCCGGACCGATCGAGCAGGTCGGCATAGGCGTATGCCAGCCTCGGTTGCCGCGCCATCTGCTGCGCGCCGAACTGCTCCAGATGGGCCAGCGCGGCGTCGGTCTGGCCCAGATCCGCACGGGCGCCGGCGACCACGGTGGCCAGCTCCATCCTCCCGTCGTCGTCCAGCTCGGCCGCCTGCTGTGACCGGGACAGCTCGATCGCCCGTTCGGGGTGGCCGAGCGCCCGTTCACAGTCCGCCAGGATCGCCAGGTGCCCAGGACCGCCGCCCATCCGCCGGGCCGCGCGGAGCTCGCCGATCGCCTCGGACCATTCGCCGGCGCGATAGGCGACAAGCCCGACGGTCTCCCGGACGACAGCGATCCGACCCCCGCGTGCCCGGGCGGCCCGGGCGTGCCGCCACGCAAGCTCCGGGTCCTCCTCGGCGAGGGTGCTCGCCGCAACCAGGTGCGCGGCCACCCAGGCGGCGTTGTCCTTGCTCAGCCCGCGCAGGTCGCGTCTGGCGTCGGCGTCCAGAGCATCGGGCGTCGCCCAGTCCGGGAGCTCGGGCCAGGTCTCGCCGATGTCCTCGGGACGGCGACGAGATCCGGTCTCCGCAGGCCGCGCAGGCTCATTGCCGCGGTCACGCCCGTCACGTCGGTCACGGCGGCCGGCCGCTCGCCCATCGGCACCCGGCCGTCGCGCCAGCTCGCCGTCCGGCACCGGCTTCCCGGATCCGGCCGGCGACTCGCCCGCCGCCCACAGCCCGGAGCTGAGGTTCGATCCGAAGTCGGTGGCCGACCGCCGGTCCGGACGCCCGGCGCGCTCACGGTCGGGCCGCTGACCGGTCGAGCGAGCCTCGCGCGAGCCGGTCCGGTCCGGTCGATCGGGTCGGCGGCCGGGCGTTCGATCCTCCCGCTGCTCTCGGCCGGGACGATCCTCCCGCTGTTCTCGGCCGGGACGGTCGTCCCGCTGCCGTCGATCGTCCCAGCGCGGTCGATCGTCACGACGCGACCGATCGTCACGACGCGACCAGTCGTCACGGCCTGTCCGGCCGGATCCGGCATCGTCTCTGCGGTCTCGTGCGTCTCTGCGCTCTCGTTCGTCCCGGCGTGGTCGACCGTCCCGGTCGACGTCCCGGCGAGCCCGCTCCCGATCGTCCCGGCCGGGCCCGCGGTCCGCTGGGCGGCTTCGATCGCCCGAGGCGCGAGCGACGCCGGCGCCGTCCTTGCGGGACCGGTCGAATCCCCTCGAATGTCCGTGGTCGTCCCACTGCCCGCGATCACGGTCCTGGTTGCGCCCGCCGCGATCGTCCCGGTCGCGGTCGTCCCGCGCTGGCCGACCCGACCATCCGCGGTCGTCCTCGCGTGCCTGCCCACGATCGGCTCGACGGTCGCGTCGGCCGCGATCCTCCGACCATTCCCGCCGATCATTCGCGCGGTCGTTCGACCCCCCGCGGCGGCCCGTCGTTGGCCGGGGCTCGCGGGAGGAGGGGCGTCGCGCGGGCGATCGCCCCTCGGAGGGTCTGAAGGAACGGTCGGGACCGTCGTCACGCGAGTACGTTCGGGGCTCGCGAGCGCGTTCCGTGCCGGCCTGGCGTCCGTCCCGGTAAGGGGGTCGCCCACCGGCCCGGCGCTCGGGTGCGGACCGCGCGCGGTCGTCCGGACCCCGCTGGGTCGAGCGGTCTCGGTTCGAGCCCGACCGACCCCGACGATCGGGTTCGTCACCCGCGCTGCGATCGCCTGGACTCATCGCAGTTCACCGGGATCAGATCGCACAACATGGAAAGGCAAGGGCATGACGTCGGTCTCGGCAATCAGCATGGGCCCGCGTCACGCGGGCGGAGATCAGGAGCCATAGAAATACCAAAAGAGGGAGGCCGCTTGCTTGTCCAGCAAGTGACCTCCCTCTTTGGAGGGTTTGTCCGGCGGTGTCCTACTCTCCCACACCCCGGCGGGTGCA